>NZ_VIKT02000009.1 GCF_009371975.2 Microcella pacifica | reverse complement strand
GAGGAAGGCATCGACCCCTCGGTTGGATCCGTCGGCGACGCCTACGACAACTCCCTCGCGGAGTCCCAGATCGGACTCTATAAGACCGAGTTGATCCATCACGAAGGGCCCTGGCGAAAGGGCGTGAGGAAGGAATAGGTGACACCTGATCTGTGGTGCAGCCCGGCCCGCCACCGCCCTGGTGGCTCTGCCGCTAACTGTCGCCTTCTCGGCTTCGAGTGTGAGGGTGACCCGATTCAGGAGAGTGCGCCGGTCGTGCTCGTGCGAGGCCACATCGTCCTCGTCTGCTGGCTAGCCAGGGAGGCGGCACCCGCGACGGATCGCGTCGTAGAGCGCCGCTCGCGTCGAGTCGTCCGCCGCAACCGTGAGCGTCACGCGATGCTGGCCGTCGAGCCGCACGGTGACGGGGAAGCGCGTGCCCTGCTTGTCTTCCGCGAACGCGTGCGGATCGCACCGGGCGGGTGCCACGGCCATCGGCACCGTCACGCGCGCACCCGGTGAGACGCGCGCATCGATCGGGATGCTCGGCCCCCGCTGCCCGTCCGCGTCGACGACGCTCAGCAGCACGGTGCCGCCGATCGACTCGATGACCGCGACCGCACCGGGCGCACCGGTGCCGACGGCGACGAGGTCGAGCCCGATCACGCTGCTCGACCCTGCATCGAGCACGTCGCGCTCTGGTGCCCGACGCAGTTTGAGCTGCACGACCGCCTCGACGGCCGCCGCGTGGCACGTCGCGCCGAGCCACGCCGCCCACTAGCCGAGTCGGTCGACGGTCGACAGCTCGACGACGGCCGTCGAGCCGTCGGCGAGGAGGATGTCGAGTCGGGCATCCGGCGCGGTGGTCGTCGGCGCCGGGCAGCGCGCTCCCGCGAGGATCACAGGGAGGTCGCGCTTCGCGCCGGCGGGGATCGCCGTCTCGTCGTCGCGCCGCAGCGGGCGCTCGAGGGCGGGGGAGTCGAGGCTCGCTCTCACCACCGTGAGGGGTGTCGCACCAGCATTGTGCACCGCGATCTGCATCGTTCCGCGCTCGGGGTCGAAGCGCGTGCGGTAGACCTCCACCACGAGATCGACCTCGTCACTCGACGCAGGCCCGACAGGGGGAGGCGGCGATTCGGGCGGGTCGGCACCCCCGGAGGGAGCGCACGAGGTGAGAAGGGCGACGAGCAACGCGAGCGCGGAGACGCGCAGGAAGCCCGCCCGGCCGCGCACGTCAGCTCGCGAGCAGCTCGGCGAGGTGCGGGCTCACGAGGTCGTCCTCGATGAGGAAGGAGTCGTGCCCGAACGGCGAGCTGATGACGACCGCCTCGGAGCCGTGGATCGTGCGCGGCAGGTGCGCCGAGAGCAGGTGCTGCGTCTCGACCGGGAACAGTCGGTCGCTATCGATGCCGAGTACGAGGCAGGTCGCGGTCACACGCGCGAGCGTCTCGGCGAGCGGCCCGCGCCCGCGTGTCACGTCGTGCGAGTTCATGGCCTCCACGAGCGCGATGTAGCTGTTGGCGTCGAACCGGCGCGTGAACTTGTTGCCGTGGAAGTCGAGGTAGCTCTCCACGGCGAAGCGGCCGCCGTGGCCCAGCGGGTCGAGCGTGCCCTGCCAGCTGCGCTCGAAGCGCGCGTTGAGCTCGTCGGGCGAACGGTAGTTGAGCAGGGCCATGCGCCGCGCGAGAGCCAGGCCGCGGTATGGCCCCTCCGGCTCGTCGTAGTAGTCGCCCTCCCGGAAGAGCGGATCCATGCGAATCGCCTCGATCTGCACCGAGTTGAGGGCCAGCTGGTCGGCATTCGAGAACGCGGGCGCCGCGAGCACACCGACGCGCGCGACGCGATCAGGATGCTCCACCGCCCACTCGAGCGCGTGCATGCCGCCCATCGATCCGCCGATGACCGCCGCGAACCGCACGATGCCGAGGGCATCGGCGAGCATGCGCTGCGCGGCCACCTGGTCGCGAATGGTGAGGTACGGGAAGCGCGAGCCCCACTCGGAGCCGTCGGGGCTGAACGACGCCGGACCGGTCGAGCCCTGGCAGCCGCCGAGCACGTTCGGGGCGAGGACGAACCAGCGATCGGTGTCGATCGCGAGCCCGGGGCCGACGATGCCGCCCCACCAGCCCGCCGTCGCGTGGCCGGAGCCGGGAGGGCCCATGAGGTGGCTGTCGCCCGTGAGCGCGTGCGGCACGAGCACGACGTTCGAGTGGTCGGGGGCGAGCTCGCCCCAGCTCTCGTAGGCGAGACGCACGTGCGGCAGCGAGCGACCCGACTCGAGCTCGAGCGGCCCGAGGTCGACGAAGCGGCGCTCGCCGGGGTCGTCTCCCTCGCGCCACGCGCCTGTCGTGGGAGGTGTGCCGCGCAGCGCGCGGCGGCTCGCCTCGGTGATGAACGCCGAGGGCACCGTGTCTTCGCTCGTCTGCCAGTCCATGCTCAGACCATTCTGTCGCAGTCGCGCCCGGCCACCCGCCGTATGACGACGCGAGACCGGGCGCGGTGCGAAACGGGGTGCAGCTAGCGGGAACTCGCCGTCGAGACGGCGCGGGCGGCCGCGAAGCCCGACTCGAGGTCGCCAATGATGTCGTCCAGGTTCTCGAGCCCGACGGAGAGGCGCACGAGGCCGGGGGTGACGCCCGCGGAGAGCTGCTGCTCGGGCGTGAGCTGCGAGTGCGTCGTCGAGGCCGGGTGGATGATGAGGCTGCGCACGTCGCCGATGTTGGCGACATGGCTGAACAGGCTCACGCTGTCGACGAGCGCGCGGCCCGCATCGACGCCGCCCTTGAGTTCGAAGGAGAGCACCGCGCCGACGCCCTTCGGGGCGTACTTCTGGCCGGCCTCGTACCAGGGGCTCGAGGCGAGGCCCGAGTAGTCGACCGTCGCGACGTCGTCGTGCTTCTCCAACCACTCGGCCACCGCCTGAGCGTTCTGCACGTGGCGCTCGATGCGCAGGCTGAGCGTCTCGATGCCCTGGATGAGCTGCCAGGCGTTGTCGGGCGAGATGGCCGACCCGATGTCGCGCAGCAGCTGCACGCGCGCCTTGATGATGTAGGCGATGCCGTCGCCCAGCACGCCCGTGTAGCTCGCGCCGTGGTACGAGGGGTCGGGCTCCGTGAGGCCCGGGAACTTCTCGACGTTCTTCGACCACGCGAACTTTCCGCCGTCGACGATGAACCCGCCGATGACGGTGCCGTGACCGCCGAGGAACTTCGTCGCCGAGTGCACGACGATGTCGGCGCCGTGCTCGAGCGGGCGGATGAGGTACGGGGTCGCGATGGTGTTGTCGACGATGAGCGGCAGCCCGGCCTCGTGGGCGACCCCGGCGACCTTCTCGATGTCGAGGATGTTGACCTTCGGGTTGCCGACCGTCTCGCCGAAGAGGAGCTTCGTGTTCGGGCGGATCGCCGCGCGCCACGCTTCTGCGTCATCCTGGTCCTCGACGAAGGTGACCTCGACGCCGAGCTTGGCGAGCGTGTACTTGAACAGGTTGTACGTGCCGCCGTAGACGCTCGAGGAGGAGACGATGTGGTCGCCGGCGTTCGCGATGTTGAGCACCGCGTACGTGGTGGCTGACTGACCCGAGGACAGCAGGAGCGCCGCGGTGCCGCCCTCGAGGGCGGCGATGCGCTGCTCGGCGACATCCTGCGTGGGGTTCTGGATGCGCGTGTAGATGTTGCCGAATTCGGCGAGGGCGAAGAGGTTCTTCGCGTGCTCGGCGTCGTTGAAGACGTACGCCGTCGTGCGGTAGACCGGGGTCGCTCGCGCGTTCGTCACCGGGTCGGGCTGGGCCCCCGCGTGAATCTGCTGCGTTTCGAACTTCCAGGTGTCGGACATGGCGGAGCTCCCTCGGGTCTGCGGTACGTGCCGACGGTACATGTCAGCGCTACGTGTCAGTGACGGTACGGCCACGAGCGCCCGCGGTCAACGGGCCCCGACACACGCCGTAACGTGCACTGCGCTCAGCCCCGCCGCGACCCAGTGGGGTCAGTGCGCGACGGGCCGAGCCGCATGGGGCCCGTGGTCGTGTCAATCTCCCGGTGGAGCAACCACCGCGGGCGCGGCTCGACGAGCGGCCGTGCCGCCCACCGCACCCACGGGCTCGCGAGGGCGAACGAGATGCCGATCGAGATGACCGTCATGACGAGCAGCCAGGGCCACCCGGTGATCTCGTCCCCGATGATGCCCGACTCCCGGATCGGGTAGAGGACGAAGGAGTGCAGCAGGTAGACGTACATGGTCGCCTGCCCGAGCGGCGTGAAGAAGAGCTGACGGCGCGGCACGAGCACGAAGACGCACGCCGAGAGCAGCACGGCGAGCGCGAGAAGGCTCAGGCGCACGGCACCGGCCCACCATTGATCCTCACCGAGCCCGTCGTACGAGTCGTCGTAGAAGAACCAGAATCGCAGGTCGGTCGCGCGCCACACGTCGATGAACGCCCACAGCACGGCCGCCCAGATGGCGAGCACGGCGAGGGCTCCCATGCGCACGAGCACGGCGGGCGCCTCGGCGACCCGCCAGCGCTCCACGAGATGCCACTCGCGCAGCTTCCAGCCGAGCACGAAGAAGGGCAGGATGCCGATGGCGCGCGAGAGCGAGAACGTCGAGTCGACGTTCGAGAAGTAGCCGACCCCGATCGAGGCGATGACCGCCCACAGGAGCGGCCAGCGCAGCAGCGCGAGGTAGGGCAGGATCAGCCGGAAGATGCCGAGTGCGAGCAGGAACCACAGCGTCCACGACGGCGTCGTCGGGTTGACGGAGACCCGCCCCTCCACGACGTAGTGCAGGAGAGTCCAGATCGACTCGAAGATGACGTAGGGCACGAGGATGTCGGTGATGACGCGGCGCATCTGGCGAGCCGTGGGCGGCCCCGACTTCGAGAAGTACCCGCTGATGATCGCAAAGAGCGGCATGTGGAACGCGTAGATGAACAGGTACGCGACGAGCCCGGCATCCGAGTCGTAGGTGAAGCGCTGAATGCCGTGGCCGACGACGACGAACGTGATGGCGACGAACCGCGCGTTGTCCCAGACGGGCACGCGCGAGGTCGCGGTCGATGAAGCCCCCATGGCGTCGAGGGTACGCCGCCGCCCGCGGAGTACCGTGAGTGCATGCACAGCAGACGCGCAGTCATCACCGGAGCGAGCTCAGGCATCGGCGCCGCGACGGTTCGCCGCCTGCGCGACGCCGGATGGTCGGTGCTCGCCGTGGCCCGCCGAGAAGACCGCCTCGCGGCGCTCGCGGAGGAGACCGGATGCTCCGTGCGCGTCGTCGACGTCACGCACGACGACGACGTGGTCGCCCTGCGGGCGGCGCTCGCCGACGACATCGCCGCGACGGGCCAGCCGCTCGACGCGCTCGTGCTCAACGCCGGCCTCGCGATCGGCGTCGACCCCGTGGAGGAGGCCGACCCCGCGGACTGGGCGCGCATGTTCGAGGTCAACGTGCTCGGCGCCCAGCGCGTCGCCGCCGCCCTGCTGCCGCTGCTGCGCGAGGGAGCCCGCGCGCGCGGGTTCGCCGACGTGATCGCCGTCACCTCCACCGCCGGGCAGCGCGCCTACGAGGGCGGGGGCGGCTACGCGGCATCCAAGTCTGGCCTGCGTATGCTCATGGACACGCTGCGCCTCGAACTCGCGGGAGAGCCGATCCGGGTCATGCAGGTGGCCCCGGGCATGGTGCGCACCGACGAGTTCACCCTGCATCGCCTCGGCGGGGACGCCGAGCGTGCTGCGGCGCTCTACGAGGGGGTCGAGCATCCCCTCACGGCCGACGATGTCGCCCTCGTCATCGCGCAGTCGCTCGCCCTGCCCGGCCACATCAACCTCGACGAGATCACGATGCGCCCGGTCGCGCAGGCCGCGCAGCACAAGCTCATTCGGGGTCCGCTGTGGCCGCGCGAGGCGCCGGGGGAGTGACCGGCGCCGCCTCGCCCGCGACGACCTCGTCGCTGAAGGCGAGCTTCGGCACGGCGAGTAGCAAGATCGCGCTCACGAGTGCCGTGCCGCCGCAGATGGCGAAGACCGTGAGGTAGCCCGCGTAGGTTCCCACGGTCTCGAGCGCGGCCTGGCCCCCTGCATAGATGAGGACGACGGCGAAGACGGCGGAGGCGAACGAGCCGCCGATCGTCTTCGTCGTGTTCGTGAGGCCCGCAGCGATGCCGGTCTGGCCGAGAGGCGCGGCGGCCGAGGCGGCGGCGGGGAGAGCCGCGACAAGCGCTCCCGACCCGATGCCGGCGACGACCATGTTGAGGGTCACCTGCAGCGGCGTCGCGTTGAAGGGCAGGAACATGAGGTACCCGACGGCGATGAAGGTCGTGCCCACGATGAGCGCGATGCGCGGGGTCGTGCGGTTCGACAGCACGGGGAAGAGCAGCGCGCCGACGATCATGGCGATGAGGTAGGCGCCGATGATGTTCGAGATCGCCGAGGAGGAGAGGCCCAGGCCGTAGCCGACGACGGGGTCGGTGCCCGCATACAGGCTCAGGGGGGCCTGCGCGCCGAGGATGCTGATGCCGAGCAGCCCCGCGACGAGCTGGATGGGCCACATCGACGGCTGGCGCAGCACGCGCAGGTCGATCGCCGGGTCGGGGTGCCGCAGCACCCAACGCCCGAACGGGAGGAGCAGGAAGACGCCGACGGCCATGAGCAGGTAGACCCACCACGCCTCCGGCCCGTTGATGCGCAGGAAGGTGAGGCCGCTCGTGATCGTGAGCAGGGCGATCGTGAGCAGCACGAAGCCGACGGTGTCGAGGCGTCGACCCGGAACGGGCGTCGACTCGGGCACGCCGAAGAGGATCGCGAAGAACGCGACCGTCGTCGCGGCCGCCGGTACCGACAGCGCGAGGGGAACGTTGCCGCCGACGGCCTCGAAGAAGCGACCGCCGCCGAGCGCGCCCGCGATGGCGCCGGCCTCGAGGGCGACGACGAGGAAGCCGGCGGCGCGACGGGTCTGCGAGGCGCCGCGCTTCTCGCTGCGGCCGCGGTCGAAGATGAGGGCCACCTCGAGCGGCAGCCACACGACGTAGAAGCCCTGCAGCGCCCACGCGAACAGGAAGCTCCAGAAGTCGGCCGCGAAGACGAGCCACCAGCTCGCGCCCGCCGTGAGCACGGTCGAGAGCAGCAGCACTTTCTTGTGCCCGATCATGTCGCCGAGCTTGGCGAGAATCGGCACGACGAGAGCGCTCAGCAGCAGCTGAGCCGCCTCGAACCAGTTGAAGTCGGGGTCGCGGATCCCTAAGTACTCGACGAGGTCGGGGATGAGCGGAATGTAGTACCCCTGTAGCACCCCGCTGACGAACTCGACGAAGAACAGGTATCCCACGAGCCCGAGAGTGATCGCCCCAGACCGTCCGCGCAGCAGCTGTGCCATTCCGCGATGCTAGCGTGCGGCATCCTCAGGTCGGCGCCCGGCCCGCTAGCGTGATCGGATGAGCACGCCCCGACCGCTGAGCGACCTCGTGGCGGCGGACTGGGCGGATGCTCTCGCCCCTGTCGCCGGTCGCATCGAGGAGCTCGGGCAATGGCTGAGGGCCGAGGTCGCCGCGGGCCGCCCGTACCTGCCGGCGGGGCCCGCCGTGCTGCGGGCGTTCACCGCCCCGCGCGCCGACGTACGCGTGCTCGTCGTCGGTCAGGACCCGTACCCGACCCCCGGCCACCCGATCGGTCTGAGCTTCGCCGTCGAGCGCTCGGTGCGCCCGCTGCCGCGCAGCCTCGCCAACATCTACCGCGAGCTGCACGACGACCTCGGGGTCGTTCCGGCCGAGCACGGCGACCTCTCAGCGTGGCAGGGTCAGGGCGTGCTGCTGCTCAACCGGGTGCTCACCGTGCGCGCCGGTGCGAGCGGCTCGCATCGCGGGCGCGGGTGGGAGGAGGTCACCGAGCACGCGGTGCGCTCGCTCGTCGAGCGCGGCGGCCCCCTCGTCGCGGTGCTCTGGGGGCGGCAGGCGCAGGCGCTCGCACCGGTGCTCGAGGGGGTGCCGATCGTGGCGAGCGCTCACCCGAGCCCGCTCTCGGCGCACGCCGGGTTCTTCGGGTCGCGCCCCTTCAGTCGCGTCAACGAGCTGCTGGACTCCCAGGGTTCCCCGGGCATCGACTGGCGTCTGCCGACGTAGTCTGTCAGCGTGCTGGAAGAGGAATATCAACCGCGTCGGCGACTGCCGCGCCACTTGCGCCCGGCCCCGCCGCCCGAGCCGACCTTCAGCTTCAGCGTGCGCCCCGCGACCGACGCAGATCTGCCGTCCATTCGCGAGATCTACAACCATTACGTCGCCAACAGCACCGTGACCTTCGACGAGAAGAAGTGGACCCTGCGCGGCCTGCGCGCGAAGTTCGCTCACGTGCAGAAGCTCGGGTACCCCTTCATCGTGGCGGTGTCACCGACCGACCAGGTGCTCGGCTTCGCCTACGTCTACCCGTGGAAGGAGAAGGCGGCGTACCGCTACACCGTCGAGAACTCCATCTACCTCGGGCCGGCCTCGACCGGCAAGGGGCTCGGCACGGCACTGCTCGCGGAACTCATGGAGCGCTCCCGCGAGGCCGGCGTCAAGGAGATCATCGCGGTGATCGCCGACCGCGGCGCGGACGCGTCGATTCGACTGCACGAGAAGTTCGGCTTCCGCCAGACCGGCGCCATGGGACGCGTGGGCTACAAGTTCGACCGTTGGCTGGGCATCGTGCTGCTGCAGAAGTCGCTGGGGCCCGTGAAGAGCCAGTCGGCGGACGCACGCCGTTGAGCGCCCGCCGACCGCGCTACTGGTAGACCTCGCCGCGAATCTCCTCGACGAACACCACGGCCTCGTCGTAGAAGACCTGACCGCCGAAGGCGCTGATGACCGAGATCCAGCTGTCGATGCGCACCTCGTTGTAGATGGCGGGGGCGCCCTGCTCGTCGCCGAGCAGGCCGTAGGTGATCGTGCCGTCCTCGAGGGTGCTCTCGTTGAGACCCTGCGCTGTGAGGTCGTCGACCACGCCCGCGCGCGTCGACGGGGTCAGCGGCGCGACGCTGATGAGCAGGTCGGCGATCTCACCATCGGGGTTCGCCCAGATGCAGCTGATGCCGCCCACCCGCTGCTCGGGGGTGGGGTCGACGAAGACGTCGTTGCCCTCCGTGCTGCCGGGGCCGCCGCGCAGCACGAGGTTCTGGCCCTCGAGGTTGTCGAGTCGCTCCTGCGGGAAGATCTCCGTGCAGTCCGCGGGCAGGGCGAAGGCCTCCGGCTCGGGCTCGGTCGTCGGCTCCGGCTCGGGCTCCGACGTCTCGGTGGGCACGACCTCGGGCTCGTCGACCGGCTCCTCCTCGGCGGCGCACGCGCTGAGGCCCGCAACCAGCACGAGGGCGGCGGCGCCGCTCAGCACGCGGTGGCGCAAGAGGGGGCGTCGCTCGAGCATGGATCTCCTTGCGGTTCTCGGTGGTGCCGGGGCCTCGGTGGTGCCGGGCTGATGGGCGAGAATCTATCAGCCGTGGTGGGCCAGACGTGCCCTGATCGGGGGCGAAGGGCGGGGCATCCCGTGTTCGTTGCGGAATCGATACGAAGCCGCCCCGCGTAGGCTCGACGGCGTGTTCGAACTCCACCATCTGACCGCGCTCGAGCAGTGGCAGTGGCTGCACGAGGGCCGTCTCGAGCCCCGCGACCTCGTCGAGCACTACCTCGCGCGCATCGAGAAGCTCAACGATGAGGTCGGCGCATTCACCGTTGTCGAGGCGCAGCGCGCGCGCGAGGCCGCTCAGCGCATCGCGCACGAGGTTCCCCGCACGGCGCCGCTGTGGGGCCTGCCGATCGCCGACAAAGAGCTCGTGCCCCGCGCGGGCCAGCTCACGACCTTCGGCTCGCGCCTGTTCGCCGAGCACGTGCCCGAGCAGTCGGACGAGCTCGTGCACCACTTCGACGACGCGGGTGCGATCAGCCTCGGCGCCACGGCGGCCCCCGAGTTCGGTCTGCCCTCCTACACGGAGAGCCTCGTGTCGCCTCCCGCGCGCACTCCCTTCGCGCTCGATCGCGGCGCCGGCGGCTCGAGCGGCGGGGCGGCGGTCGCGGTCGCGGCAGGCCTGCTGCCCTTCGCACCGGGCTCCGACGGGGGAGGGAGCATCCGCATTCCCGCCGCTGCGTGCGGTCTGGTCGGCCTCAAGCCGTCTCGTGGGCGCATCCCCGCCGGCAGCGGTCTGGACCGCCCCGCGGGGCTCGTCGTGCCCGGGCCCCTCGCGCGCACGGTCGCCGACGCCGCCCTCATGCTCGACGCGCTCGTCTCCGCAGCCCCGTGGGAGTTCGCGACGCGCGCGCCCACCCCTCACGATGGCCCCTTCCTCGGCGCTGCCGTGCGCGGCGAGGGCCGGTTCCAGCTCGGCGTCATGACGAGCACCCCCTGGGAGGGCTTCACCGACATCACGATCGCCCCCGAGGCGCGGGATGCCCTCACGACGGCCATCGCGGGCTTCGAGCGCCTCGGCCACGGCGTGGACGATCTCACGCTGCCCGCCGAGCCCGACTACGCCCGGCACTTCCGCACGGTGTGGATGGCGGGGGCCGCGGGCATCCCCGCCCGGACGGACGAGGAGCTCGCCCTGCTCGAGCCGCTCACGGCATGGCTCGTCGGTCAGGGCCGGGCGCTGCCCGCGACGGCGCTCGCGGAGGCGCTCACGTGGCTCACGGGGTTCGAGCGCCGCGTCATCCGCCATCTGGGGACGGTCGACATCGTCGTGACGCCCGCACTCGCGATGACGCCGCGCCCGCTCGGCTGGTTCGACGCGCAGGACCCGGAGCGCAACTTCGCCCAGCAGGTGCAGTACACGCCGTGGACGAGCTTCGTCAACGTCGCGGGGCTGCCCGCGCTCACGCTGCCGATCGGCCTCACGGGCGCCGACTCCGAGGTGCCGGGCGTGCCCATGGGCGTGCAGCTCATCGGGCGCCCGGGCGGGGAGGCCGATCTTCTCGCGCTGGGCGCGCAGTGGGAGCGGGCGCATCCGGAGCGCCTGCACCCGCCGCAGTGGTAGGGATGACCGTGGCAGCGCGGCGGCGGTAGCCGCCATCCTCGAGCCCCGCCTCGATCTCGAAGCGGTTGCGCAGCGGGTCGAGGCCCGCCGCGAAGTACAGCACGATGAAGGCGAGCCCGTAGCGCCGCCACTGCTGCCGGTGCACGGCCTCGTGCCGCAGCACGGCCTCGCTCACGGTGCCGCGCGTGAGGTACACGGCGCCGATGGTCGTGCCCCCGCGCCCGAAGGCCCAGCGCGGCAGTCCCGCGCACACGAGCAGGTCGCCGTGGCGCGCGACGCGGAATCGCGCGAGCGGTGCACCCCAGACCAGGGCGAGCGCGGTCGCGAGCCAGTACCCGGGCAGCGCGAACACGGCGCGCACGATCCGCACGGACTAGCCCGTCGCGCTCACGCGGCCGTACTGCTCGAGCAGCCGCAGCCAGATCTCGCTCATGGTCGGGTAGGAGGGCACGGCGTGCCACAGCCGGTCGAGGGGCACCTCGCCGACGACGGCGATCGTCGCGGCGTGCAGCAGCTCGGCGACGTCGTCGCCCACGATCGTGAAGCCCACGATCACGTGGCGGTCCTCGTCGACGACCATGCGGGCGGTGCCGCGGTAGTCGTCGGCGTGCACGCTCGCGCCGGCGACGTAGCCGAGTTCGTAGTCGACGGCGCGCACGCGCAGACCGCGCCCGGTCGCCTCGGCGAGCGTGAGGCCGACGCTTGCAACCTCGGGCGCCGTGAACGTCACCTGGGGCACGGCGGCGTGGTCGGCGGTCGCGACGTGTGCGCCCCACGGGGCCTCCTGGCGGGATGCTCCGCTCGCGCGCGCCGCCATCGCATCGCCCGCGGCGCGCGCCTGGTACTTGCCCTGGTGCGTGAGCAGCGCGCGGTGGTTGATGTCGCCCACGGCGTAGAGCCACTCGCTCGCGCGCCCGTCGGCGTCGAGAGCGCGCAGGGTGTCGTCGACGTCGATCCACTCGCCGGGGGTGAGGCCGACGGTCTCGAGCCCGAGGTCGCGCGTGCCAGCCCTGCGGCCGGTGGCGACGACGACCTCGTCAACGACGAGCTCGCGGCCCTCGGGCAGTGCGAGGCGCACGGTGCCGTCGGCGAGCCGGTCGACGCGCTCGGGTGTCGTGCCGATGAGCACCTCGGCGCCGTCGGCACGAAGGCGCTCGGTCACGGCGTCGCCGGCGAACTGCTCGACGCCGGAGAGCAGCCGCCCGCGGCTCAGGAGCGTCACGCGACTGCCGAGCGAGGTGAATGCGGTCGCCATCTCGCAGCCGACGACCCCGCCGCCGATGATCGCGAGCCGGTCGGGCACGGTCTCGGTGCTCGTGATCTCGCGCGAGGTCCACGGCCTCGCCTCCGCGAGCCCGTCGAGGGGCGGCACCGCCGCCTCGCTGCCCGTGCAGAGCGCGACCGCGTGGCGGGCGAGCACGGTGCGCTGGTCACCGTCGTCGCCCGTGATGATGACGCGGCGCTCGCCGTCGAGTCGCGCCCGGCCGCGGGCGAGGGCGATGCCCGCCTTCTCGAGCCAGCGCACCTGGCCGGCGTCGTCCCAGTGGCTCGTGAAGGTGTCGCGCCGGGCGAGCACGGCGGCGGCGTCGAGCGTGCCTGTGACGGCTTCGCGCGCGCCGCCCACGGCGTGCGCCGCGCGCAGCACGCTCGCCGAGCGCAGGAGCGCCTTGGAGGGCATGCACGCCCAGTAGGAGCACTCGCCGCCGACGAGCTCGGCCTCGACGATGAGCACGCTCAGACCGCCCTGGACGGCGCGGTCGGCGACATTCTCGCCCACGGCGCCGGCGCCGATCACGATGACGTCGTAGATCTCTGCCTCGGTCTGGTCCTCGTCGGAGGTCGGTGCGGTGCCCACGGTTCTGCCTCTACCGACCCACGAACGTGGGTTCGGTGCGGGTGAGGAAGGCCTGCATGCCGATGCGGGCATCCTCCGATTGCGCGAGCCGCACGAGTTCGTGCGGCAGGCGCGCCTCCGCCGCCGAGGCGCCCTCGCGCACCGCGAGGCGGGCGTTGGCGAGGGTCGCCTGCACCGCGAGCGGCGCCTGGGCGGCGATGCGGCCGGCGAGCTCGCGCGCTCGCTCGAGCTGCTGGCCCGGCTCGACAACCTCCTGCACGAGACCCATGCGGTGCGCCTCGGCGGCGTCGAAACGGTCGCCCGTGAGCATCCAGCGCATCGCGTCGCCCCAGCCGGCCGTGGCCGCGAAGCGGGTCGTCGCCCCGCCGAAGGGCAGGATCGCGCGCGCCACCTCGAGCTGCGCGAAGACCGTGTCGGAGGCCGCGATCGTGATGTCGGAGGCGAGAGCGAGCTCGACGCCGAGCGTGAGGCACGTGCCCTGCACGGCGAGCACGACGGGCTTGCTCACGCGCGAGCCGTCCATGCCCCAGGGGTGGATGCCGCCCTCGGGCACCATCGCGAGACCCTCGGGCCCGATGCGCGGGGCGACGTCGGCGAGGTCGAGACCGCCCGTGAAGTGGTCGCCGTGCGCGTAGACGACGCCGACGCGGGCCTCGTCGTCGCGCTCGAGCTCGCCGTAGGCGAGCGCAAGTTGCTCGAGCATCGCCACATCGGCGGCGTTGCGCTTCTCGGGGCGGTTGAGGCCGATGAGCAGGAGGGGGCCGTCGCGGTCGACGGTGACGCGCTTCTCAGTCATGCACGCCAGGGTACTGAGGCGGGGCGCTCAGCGGGTGAATGCGCCGATGATCCGCAGGATGGCGGCGCTGTCGTCGCCGGCCTCCTCGTCGCGCGCCCCCTCGGGCGGGGCATACTCGCACAGGCCCGCACCACCGAGCGGCAGCGCGGCGCGTGCCGCCCGCAGAGCGTCGCACAGCTCGCCGAGCTGGAGCCCGAAGGGGGCGGGAAAGCCGACGCCGGCGAAGACACCGGGGTCGAGCACGTCGAGGTCGACGTGCAGGTAGAGCAGGGCATCCGCACCGTCGCCAGCGCGCTCCGCGACCGCGTCGGCCACCTCGTCGGCGGCCACCCGGCGCAGGCCGAACCGCTCGATCGCCTCCGCCTCAGCGTCGTCGAGGTCGCGCACTCCGAGCAGCAGCACGTCCTCGGGGGCCACGATGCCGTCGTCGAGGAGCGCGCGCAGCACCATGCCGTGGAACGCGCCGCTCGGGGAGGTCTCGGGTGAGTTGAGGTCGGCGTGCGCGTCGGCCCACAGCAGCACGGGGCGGGCCCGCGCGGCGAGCGCGTCGATGCTCGCGTACTCGACGCCGCAGTCGCCGCCGACGACGATGACCGGGTCGTCGCGGTCGCTCTCGTGCTCGGCGAGGGCGCGGCCCAGGCGCTCGCGCACGAGGCGGATCGAACTCCAGCGGTGGATGCCCGTGCCCTCGTGGTCGCCGGCTTCGAGCGGCACCTCCACGCGCTCGGTCGCGGCGGCGGGCAGGTCGGCCAGGATCGCCTCGGCGCCCTCCACGAGGCGCATGGCGCGGTCGGAGCCGGAGCCCTGCCACTGCGGGACGACGAGGAAGCGGGCGGCCATGCCGTCAGTCTCGCACCGTGGGTGGCGCAGGCGGTAGCGCCGCGCGGCCGGCGGCGGCCGCCGCGGAGCTCAGGAGCGCTTCGAGCGGTCCGCGCCGCCCGAGCGCCGAGCAGGCGAGGCCGAACAGGATGCCCGCCACGACGAGCACGACCGTGAGGGTCTCCCCGACCGGGCTCGTGAAGCGGCCCGCGGGCCCGAGCGCGGCGAACGCCGCGATGACGACGACCTGGCCGACGTAGACCGTGAGGGCGACACGGCCGATCGCGGTGAGCGGCGCGAGCGCGACGCGTCGCCACGGCGAGGGTGTGCCGGGGTCGAGCACGACGAGCAGCAGCCCGATGATCGCGAACGCGAGCCCGCCGGAGCCGACGAGCTCGGCGGTCGTGCCGCTGTGCGCCTCGGCCGAGACACTCGGCAGGAGAGCCGCGGCACCGTAGCCGCCGAGCGCCGCGGTGGCGCCTCCGCCGACGAGCATGGCGCGCGTGCGCGCGCGATCGAGCCCCGAGCGCGTCGCGAGCAGGCCGAGACCGACGAGCGGCAGCCACAGCACGGCGGGGTAGTAGCCCGTGAACAGGTAGTCGACGACGGGTTCGAGCGGGCTCTCGCCGGGTACCCCCGCCGCGACGAGCGCGTCACGGGCGAGCGGCGCGGCGACGAGCAATGCGAGGCTCACGATGGCGAGCAGCCACCGCGCGGCGAACAGCAGCGGCAGGGCGAGCACGAACAGCACCCCGTAGTAGTCGAGGATGATCGCGATACCGCTGGGGAGCATCCAGAGCAGCAGGCCGATCACGAGCAGGATCGCCGCGCGCACGAGCAGGCGGATGCGCTGCTCCCGTCGCGCATCCACGGGCGCGCTCGGCTGCGCGGCGCGCGCGGTCACGAGACCGAGCGCGACGCCCGCGACGACGACGAACAGCACCGAGGGGCGCCCGTCGACGAGCAGCTCGCCGTCGTCCTGCCGCGGCCACGCGTGGGCGGCGATCATGCCGATGATCGCCAGCCCGCGCGCCGCGTCGACGCCGTGCCATCGAGCGCCCTCCCCGCCGCGCGTGCGGTCGGGGACGGCGACGTCGGATGCTCTACTGATCGATCGCCTGCGGGGCGTTGCCCTGCTTGAGGGCGGCGAGCCGCGCGTCGACCTCGGCCTGCACGCCGACGTCCTCGAGCGCCTCGAACTGCGCGTCGAGGCTCGACGAGGCGAGCTCCTGCTGGCCGAGCACCTTCGCCTCCTCGCGGCGGATCTTCTCCTCGAAGCGGCCGAGCTCGCTCGTCGGGTCGAGGATGTCGATGCTCTTCACCGCGTCGAGCACCTGCGACTGGGCGTCGGCGATCTTCGAGCGCGCGACGAGCTGGTCGCGCTTGGCGCGCAGCTCGCCGAGCTTGCCCTTCATGCCCTCGAGACCGCTCTTGAGCTTCTCGACGACCTCGGTCTGTGAGGCGATCGTGGGCTCGGCGGCCTTCGCCTGCGACTCGGCCGCAAGCTGCTTGCCGAGCGCCACCTTCGCGAGGTTGTCGAACTTGTCGGCGTCGGCGGTGTTGCCGCCCTGGCGCAGCTCGTCGGCCTTGGCGCTCGCGGCGACGGCCTTGCGGCCCCAGTCCTGCGCCGAGGCGACGTCTTCCGCGTAGTCCTGCTCGAGCAGGCGCAGGTTGCCGATGGTCTGCGCGATCGCCGCCTCCGCCTCCTGGATGCTCGCGGTGTAGTCGCGCACCATCTGGTCGAGCATCTTCTGCGGGTCCTCCGCGGAATCGAGCAGGGCGTTGATGTTGGCCTTCGCGAGTTGGGCGATGCGGCCGAAGATGGACTGCTTGGTCATGACGAGTGGTGCCTTTCTGTGGGGATGATTCAGGGAGAGCGTCGGTCGTGCGGGGTCAGAAGCGGCCGCCGCGGCTGCGGCCGGAGCGGGAACGGGAGGACCGGGCCGGTCGCGAGGAGCGCGAGGACGACCGGGAGGTCGCACGGGAGGACGATCCCGAAGAGCGGGAGCTGGACGAGCGTCGTGAGCCCGAGGAGCCGAAGCGCGGGCGGGAGGGTGCGCCGCCCGAGCCGAGGAGACCGCCGAGCAGCCCTCCGACGAGCGCGCCGCCTCCGCCGGACGAGCCTGATCCGGTCAGGCCACCGATGGCTCCTCGCGGTTCGAGGGCCCCGCGCACGTCGCGTTCCGCGGCCTCGAGGGCGCGTCGGGCGAGATCATGGGCGCCCTGTGCGGTCTCGAGAGCGGAGACCGGGTCGCTCGCGCGCGCGTCGAGAGCCACGTCGAGCTGCGCCTGCGCCTCGGCGAGGCGCGCGCGAGCACTCGCGTCGACCGCGCCGCGGTGGGAGGCGATGTACTCCGCCGCGCTGAGAATCGCGCTGCGCGTGGAGGCGAGCGTGCGCTCGAGAGCCCCCTCAGCGGCAGCTCGACGCTCCGACTCCTCGCGTGCGTCGGCGAGCTCGGCATCGAGAGCGCGATCCGCGCCCACGAGGCGCGTCAGAGTCGCGACCGGGTCACGATCGTCGATCTCGTCGAGGGCGGACTGCGCGACGGCGACCGCCGCCGTGAGCTCGGGGGAGCCCGCGGAGGTCGACGGGATCGCACGGGCGGCCTCGATGCCCGAGGCGAGATCGGAGCGCTGATCGGCGACCGCCGACCGTGCCTCGCCGAGCTCGGCCGCTCGGCGGTCCACGGCCGCGGCGGTGCTGTGCAGCTGAGCGAGGACGAGCTGGGCCGAGCGAACCTCGATCGCCGCCGCGGAGGGCTCCTGGCGCTCATGGGCCGCGAGGGCCGCTTGCAGCTCGGCCTCGGCGAGCTGCAGCAGTCGGGGCAACTGCTCGGGAGCGTCCGCGATATCGCGCAGGGCGCTCTCCGCGTACTCCTCACGGAGCCGATCGAGGGTCGCCGTCGTCGACTCGACAGCCGAGGCAGCGGCATCGAGAGCGCCGCGGGCCGTCGTGATCGCGCCCGAGAGGTTCTGCTCGACCTCGCGCAGCGCCTCGAAGGCGTCCTCCTGGGCCGCGAGCAGAGCATCCGCCTCATCGCACTGGGCGATGACGCTCAGCAGAGCCTCGCGTCGTGGGCCCGCCTCGGCGGTCGTCTCCTCGAGCGCGCCGCGCGTGCGGAACGCCTCGGTGACGAGTGCGCGGGCACGGGTGAGGGCGTCGCGGAAGCCCGCCGTGGGCTCGGTGCCGAACTGCGCCTCGGCGAAGCCGAGCTCCTGCTCGCTCGTCGCGAGGGCGTCGTCGAGCTCCACCAGCCGACGCGACGCCGACTGCTCGAGCTGCTCAAGCGACTGCTTCTCGGGCGCGCGCGTCGTGCCCGTGCCGCGCCGTCGCGAGCGGACCACCAGGACGATAATGATGACGACGACCACGATGACGAGGGCGCCGATGACGAGGGGGAGCACGGAGCCGCCCGGCGAGGCGAGCCGCTCGGAGTAGTCGACGATCGCGTCCGCCCAGCGGTCGTCGCGGAGCGCGGGGATGAGCGCCTCAGCCTCCGCACTCGCGAGGGCGTCGTCGCTCACCGGGAAGTCGAGCCCTGGCGAGATACCGAATGAGCGGTCCTGCACGGCGATCGCGAGCAGGGCATCCCGCTCACCGAGGCCCGAGGCGATCGCCGCGGCATCCGCCCACTCGGCGCCGTTCTGCGGCGCCTCGAACGTGTCGACGATGACGACGACGAGGGGCGCGCCGATCTCGTCGAAGAGGCTCTCGAGGGCCGCCTCGACGCGTGGCGCGTCGTCGCCGAGCACGCCGGCTTCGTCGAGCACGTAGGCGCCGCCGACGTCGAGGGGCTCGGCGGCGTGCGCGGGGCCCGCACCGACGAGGAGCGAGCCCCCCACGAGCGCGGCGAGCAGGAGGAGGATGGGGGTACGCCGCTGCGTCGTCGTCGGCATGGTCGGGGGTGTCCTGGTCGATTGCGCGTGCATCGCACCGTCTCTCTCGGCTGGTGCCGTGATTCTAGTCATCGAGAGTGGCGCGGTGTCGAGACATCGTGCGCAGCCGGTGCCTCCGTCAGCCCGTCGGCTCGATGAGCCGGAGGCTTTCGGGCTCGGAAACCAGGGGCACGCGTGCCGCGGAGTCGTCATCAAGAGTGATATCGAGGACGGCCGACACGGCGTACTCGCCGGGGGGCAGAGAAGCGAGCCCCGCGTCGAATCCGTCGACGGCGCGCGCCTCATCGTCGATCGTGCAGGAGAGCGGGCGCAGCACGGCGTCGAACGCTCGCGATTCCCCGGGGTCGAGTGCGAGCTCTCGCGGGTCGCCGGGCTCTACGCCCGAGGTGTGCCAGACCGTGACGCCTTCCCGGGCGACGGTGATCGCGGGTGTGGCCGAGACGGCACCGGCGACCGGCTCACTGCCCGTGTTCGTGACGCGCACGGTTCCGACGATGGCGTCGGCACCCGTCGTCGCACGGGCGGGGAAGTCGACCTCCAGTCGCAGGCCGATATCGGGAACGTCGGCAGGGGTGACGGGGGAGGAACCGCAGCGGTTCTGCAGCCAGTCGGGCGCGAGCGCTGACTCTCCGTCCGCCACCGTGCCCCCGCCCGTGTCGTCGGCGCCATCTTGCTCGATCGCCGACTCATCCACGGTCGAGGCGCTGTCTGCCGCAGTGAGATCGTTCGGCACCAGTCCGCTGAGCGCGCCGATCCCGAGCCCACCGATGCCGACGATCACGACGGTGGCGAGCACTCCGGCACCGAGAAGGGCGGGGCGGCGTCGCGCCCGGCTGCGGCGCACGAGGGAGTCGACGTCGAGGGCGGAGCGCGGGGCGACGCGATCCGCCTCCTCGGCGAGGCGTGCCGCGAGGTCATCATGCGGGGTCATACACGTCTCCTTCGTGGCGTGCGAGCGCGTCGGCGAGTTTCGCGTGCGCGTCGCTGAGGTACCGCTTGACCGCTCCCGCGCTGATGCCGAGACGATCGGCGATGTCGTCGACCTTGAGGTCCTCGTAGTAGCGCAGCACGATGCAAGCGCGCTCGCGGGGGCTCAGCGCGTCGAGCTGGGCCCGCACGTCGAGGTGCAGGTCGACCGTGCCGTCCGACGAGTCGACGCTCTCGGGGCGGGCCTGGAGGTGGGCGATGCGACGCCAGCGCGTGGCGCGCCGCCCCCGATCGAGGTAGGCCGAGGCGATCGCCCGGCGCACGTACGACTCGGCACGCTCGAGCGCGAACCCGTTGCGCAGCCGGCCGAAGGTCGCCACGAGGCCCGACTGCACGAGGTCGGCGGCGTCGTCGGCGTCGCCGCACAGCAGGTACGCGTAGCGCACGAGGGCGTCGCCGCGCTCGGTGACGAGCGCTTCGAGCACGCCCTCCCAGCCGGCCCGAGCCGTCTCCTGCACGTGTGCCTCCCGATCCTGCACGATCCTGGCGCGCGGCGCCGTCGTGCGCCCCTACCTTCTCAGACGCACACCGCGCGGTGAACGTTGGGGTGACTCACGACGAATCTGCGCCCCGGCTCTACCCGCGCGCGCGATTCCCTGGCACGCTGTGCGCGGACGCCGATCCACCCCCGCGTCGGCGCCATCGTGATCAAAGGAGACATCGATATGGCACGCGTGACCAAGAATTCCGCCAACTGGAGGCTCTTCGGCGGCGGAGGAATGCTCCTCGGCGCCCTGCTCTGGCTCATCGCTCTGCTCGTCGAGGGAGCGGGATCCGGCGGCGAGCTCACCAGCTGGCTCACGATCATCGGGTTCCTGCTTCTCGGCGTCTCCGGCTTCTTCCTCGCCTTCGGCCAGACCGGATCGAACGGTGTCGTCGGCGGCTCGGTGCTGGGCAAGATCGGCTTCGTCGCCTTCGGCATCGGGTTCCTGATGCTCGGACTCGTCCCGCTGCTCGGAGTCTTCGGCGTGTCCCTGCCCGGCGAGCTTCTCACCATCGGCGCCGTGCTGCTCGCCATCGGCGGCGTCGTGGGTGCGATCGTGGTCTACCAGAAAGGCGTGGCGCGCGGGGTCGCCCGCTGGTTCTTCTTCGTGCCCGCGGTGCTCGCGCTCGTGTGGGTCGCGACGACGCTGGGATGGATCGCGATCGGCGGCAACATTCTCGTGACGATCGTCGCGATCGCCTACGCGATCGCCGGGCTCCTGTTCCTCCTCAACCGCCGCTGAGCGCGGCCGCATGAGGCTCCCTCGGCGTCGAGACGACTACTCGGCGCCGAGGCGAGCCCGCTGCAGCTCGAGCTGACGGTACAGCTCGCTCGGCAGCCGGTGGCCGAAGGTGTCGAAGAACTGCTCGATGTCGTGCGTCTCGAGCTCGAGGGCACGAGGGTCGATGCGGAACAGTTCGCTGAGCTGCTCCTCGGCGATGTCGAGCCCGTCGAGGTTGAGGCCCGTCGCCGTCGGGACGAGCCCGAGGGGGGTCTCGACGGCGCGCTGAGTGCCCTCGAGCCGTTCGATCATCCACTGCAGCACGCGGGCGTTCTCGCCGAAGCCGGGCCACAGGAACGACCCGTCCTCGCCCTTGCGGAACCAGTTCGCCTGGAACACGCGCGGCACGCGGGCCGAGGTGCGCAGGCGGGCACCGAAGTCGAGCCAGTGGGCGAAGTAGTCCGCCATGTTGTAGCCCGTGAAGGGCAGCATCGCGAAGGGATCGCGGCGAAGCTCTCCCACGGTGCCCTCGGCGGCCGCCGTCTGCTCGGAAGCGATCGTGGCGCCCATGAAGACACCGTGATCCCAGTCGCGCGCCTCTACCACCAAGGGCACGTTGCTGGCTCGGCGGCCGCCGAAGATGATGGCGTCGATGACGACGCCCTCCGGGTCCTCCCAATCGTCCGAGATGCTCGGACACTGTCGGGCGGACACGGTGAAGCGTGAATTGGGGTGCGCGGCGGGACGGCCGGACTGAGGCGTCCACGCCTCGCCCTGCCAGTCGGTGAGGTTCGCCGGGGGCGTCGAGGTGAGCCCCTCCCACCACACGTCGCCGTCCTCGCGCAGGGCGACGTTCGTGAAGATCGTGTTGCCCCAGAGGGTGTCGATGGCGGTGCGATTGGTATCGGGGCCGGTGCCGGGCGCGACGCCGAAGAAGCCCGCCTCGGGATTGATGGCGCGCAACCGGCCGTCGCGGCCGATGCGCAGCCACGCGATATCGTCGCCGATGGTCTCGACCGTCCATCCGGGGATGGTGGGGGCGAGCATCGCGAGATTCGTCTTGCCGCACGCGCTGGGGAAGGCGGCCGCGAGGTGGTAGGACTTGCCCGAGGGCGCCGTCACCTTGATGAGCAGCATGTGCTCGGCGAGCCATCCCTCATCTCGAGCGATGACCGAGGCGATGCGCAGCGCGAACGCCTTCTTCGGCAGGATCGCGTTACCACCGTAGGCCGAGCCGAACGACCAGATCTCTCGCGTCTCGGGGTAGTGCACGATGTACTTCGTGTCGTTGCACGGCCACGGCACGTCCGTCTCGCCCGGCGCGAGCGGAGCGCCGACGCTGTGCACAGCGGGAACCCAGTTGGCGCCGCGGGCGATCATGGCGAGCGCGGCATCGCCCATGCGCGTCATAGTGCCCATGCTGACGACGACGTACGGGGAGTCGGTGACCTGCACTCCGTACTTCGTCATGGGCGACCCGAGGGGGCCCATGGCGAACGGAACGACGTAGAGCGTGCGGCCGCGCATGCTGCCGGCGAAGAGCTCGCTCAGCTCGGCACGCATCTCGACAGGGTCGCGCCAGTTGTTGGTGGGGCCGGCGTCGTCCTCCTCGACGGAGCAGATGAAGGTGCGCGACTCGATGCGCGCGACATCGCTCGCGTCCGAGCGGGCGAGGAAGCTGTAGGGACGCAGGTCGGGGTTCAGCTGCTGGATCGTGCCGCTCGCGACGAGCCCCTGCAGCAGGGCGTGGCGCTCGCGTGCCGAGCCGTCGACCCAGTGAATGTCGCCCGGCTCCATGAGCGCCGCGAGCTCGTCGACCCACTCGACGACATCCTGCGGTCGGTCCATACCGACGCCGATGGCCCCGGGTGCGGGGGAGGAGGAGTCGGGGGTGCGCGGGGTCGACTCGTCGTTGGAGATCGTTCGCGTGAGCTGGTCGATGAGCGTCATGGTCTTCTCCCGTGTGCGGCGGTGTTGGCATGTGAGGATCGGCCTCAGTCACCATCTTGAGCGCGAGTACGGGCCATCTTGCGAGAAAGAAGGTGGAAAGAATGGCCATTCTTTCGATACGGTGAAACCATGAACGATCTCGTGACCCTCGGTCAGCGCCTGCGGCACTTCCGCAACGCGGCCGGCCTGACCCTCGACCAGCTCGGCGAGCGCGTGGGCGTCGCGGGCAGCCAGCTCTCCCTCATGGAGAACGGCCGTCGCGAACCGCGTGTGACGCTCCTGAGCTCCCTCGCCGAGGCTCTCGACGTGACCGTCGCCGACCTGCTCGACGACACCCCTCCCACCCCTCGCGCCGCACTCGAGATCGAGCTGGACCGCGCCCAGCGCAGCGCGCACTACGCGGCCCTCGGTCTGCCCATGGTGCGCGCATCCCGTTCGATGCCCGATGACGTGCTCGAATCCCTCGTGGGCCTGCATCGGGCGCTCATCGAGCGTCAGCGCCAGGCGATCGCGACGCCCGAAGAAGCGCGGCGCGCGAACACGGCTCAGCGGCTGCACATGCGCACGCTCGACAACCACCTGCCGGAGATCGAGGAGCTCGCCGAGCGCATGGTCGCCGAGACGGGCCACGTGAGCGGCGCCCTCACCCACCGCGAGGTGGGCCTCATGGCGACGCGCCTCGGCTTCGAGCTCGTCTACGTGAACGACCTGCCGCACTCGGCGCGCTCCGTCACCGACCTCGAGAACGGGCGCATCTACCTGCCGCCGGCGTCGATTCCCGGCGGGCACGGGCTGCGGTCGATGGCACTTCAGGCGATCGCGCACCGGCTGCTCGAGCACCGCGTGCCCGCGACCTACGCCGAGTTCCTGCGCCAGCGGCTCGAGATCAACTACTTCGCCGCCGCCTGCCTCATGCCGCGCGAGCAGTCGGTCGCCTTCCTCACGCAGGCGAAGGCCGACCGCAACATCGCGGTGGAGGACTTCCGCGACGCCTTCGGTGTCACGCACGAGGCGGCCGCGCTGCGCTTCACGAACCTCGCCACGACCTACCTCGACCTCTCGCTGCACTTCCTGCGGGTCGGCGACGACGGGGCGGTGTACAAGGCCTACGAGAACGACGGGCTGAGACTGCCCGTCGACGTCACGGGCTCCACGGAAGGGCAGCTCGTGTGCCGCAAGTGGAGCGCGCGCGTCGCCATGACGCGCACCAACCGCACGACGGAGTACTACCAGTACACCGACACGCCCGAGGGCACCTTCTGGGAGTCGACACAGACCGGCACGACGAGCGCGAACGACGAGTTCTCGATCACGGTGGGCGTGCCGTTCGCCGACGCCAAGTGGTTCCGCGGTCGCGAGACGACCAACCGTGAGCACTCGACGTGCCCCGACCCCGTGTGCTGCAAGCACCCGCCGAGCGATCTCGCGCAGCGCTGGCGCGGCAAGGCGTGGACGAGCGCGAAGCTGCACGCGCACATCCTGTCGCCGCTGCCGAGCGGAACCTTCCCCGGCGTCGACGATCAGGAGCTCTACGCCTTCCTCGACGCGCACGGCGGCGGCGAGCGCTGACGCGGAGGCCGCGGGGTCTCAGCTCGAGATGGGCGGCTGCTTGGGCAGCTTGCGCACGGAGGCCCGGCGGCGTCGGCGCGAGGGTGTCATCGACCGCATCTCCTCCATCTTGCCGAAGCACAGCAGCCGGTCACCGGCTTCCAGCACCTGCTTGCTGCGGGGGTTCGGGATGACTGTCGCGCCGCGGTTCAAGGTCAGCACCGTGATGTCTTTGTCGAGGATGCCCGACTCACCGAGCGTGCTGCCCACGACGTCGGCGCCCGCGTGCACGACGAGCTCGGCCACGCCGTAGCCCGTCGAGACCGCGAGACGCTGGCGCACGTCGATGTCGGGGAAGGCGACCTCGTGCGAGATGTAGTCGATGATGGCGCCCGCGACGTCGAGCTTCGTCGCCGACTCGATGCCCTGCAGGCCGGGGGAGGAGTTGACCTCCATGACGAGGGGCCCGTCGTTGCCCTCGAGCATGTCGACGCCCGCGACCCGCAGGCCCATGATCTGCGCGGAACGCACCGCGGTGCGCACGTATTCGGGGCTCAGGTCGACGGCCTCGACGCTGCCGCCGCGGTGCACGTTGGAGCGGAACTCATCGCCTTCGGCGGTGCGGCGCATCGCTGCGACGACGCGGTCGCCGACCACGAGCGCGCGGATGTCGCGTCCGCGGCTCTCGGCGATGAACTGCTGGATGAGCACGTTCTGGTTGGTCGAGTGCAGCGTCTCGATGATCGCCTCGGCGACTTTCACCTGCGGGGCGAGGATCACGCCGATGCCCTGCGTGCCTTCGAGGAGCTTGATGACGACGGGGGCTCCTCCCACGTGCTCGATGGCGGGGCGCACGTCGGCGCGGTTCCGTACGAAGGCCGTGGCGGGCATCCCGATACCGTGACGAGAGAGCACCTGCGTGGCCCGCAGCTTGTCGCGGGCGGTGCTGATGCCGTTCGCCGTGTTGGGGGTGAAGACGTCCATCTGCTCGAACTGGCGCACGACGGCCGTGCCGAAGTAGGTGATCGAGTTGCCGATGCGCGGCAGCACGGCGTCGTAGGTCGAGAGCGGCCGGCCGCGGAACTGCAGGTCGGGCTCGTCCTTGGAGAGGTCGATGGCGAACCGCAGCGTGTTGAGCACCTTGACGTCGTGCCCGCGCTCGACGGCCGCGGCGCGCAGCCGCTGCGTGGAGTACGACTTCGGTGCGCGCGACAGGATGCCGAGTTTCATGAACTTCCCTGGAATGATGGTCGGGTGACGGACAAGGCCCAGTCAAGCATCGTCGCGGGGTGGCGCGAGTGGGTCAGCCTGCCGGGTGCCGGGGTGCCGTGGATCAAGGCGAAGCTCGATACGGGCGCCCGCAGCTCCTCTGTGCACGCCTACGATGTCACGCTCACCGGGGAGGGCGCCTCCGAGCGCGTGAGGTTCCGGCTTCAGCCGTGGCAGGAGTCGCGCGAGGACGCGGTCGTCGTCGAGTGCCCGATCCACGATCGTCGTCACGTGCGCTCCTCGTCGGGGCACGTCGAGGAGCGCATCGTCGTCATCATGCGGATCGCCCTGCTGGGCCGCGAGATCGAGACCGAGATGACGCTGTCGAACCGCGATGAGATGGGGTTCCGGATGCTCATCGGGCGGCAGGCACTGCGTCAGGGCTTCCTCGTGGACCCCGCGAAGTCGTTCCTCGGCGGCCGTGCTCCGCGCGAAATCCGCCGCCGCAACCGCAACCGCTGACCGCAGCGCCAGCAGCCGCGTAGCAATAACGACAGCCAAGAAGGAATCGGCACAGCGCCCCCGACAGGAATCGAACCTGCGACCTTCAGTACCGGAAACTGGCGCTCTATCCCCTGAGCTACGGAGGCGGGATGCGTCGATCCTACCGGCTTCCGTGCCAGCATGTGCGCATGACGATCCCGGCGAGCGGCCCTGACCACCGCGCGGTGGGCTGCTCGTTGAGCGCGTCGGTGGGCGAGCCGACGAGCATCGTTCTGGCGGTCGCGGTGGCGCGCTCGCCGGGGCTGAGGGTGGTCGAGTCGCTGACGGTCGAGGTCGATGGTCGCACCGTGGAGATGCGCGAGCTGGAGGGTCGCGCGGGCACGCGCTGGCATCGGGCGACGGTGCCGGCCGGTGAGCTGGAGGTGCGGTACGGGGCGGAGGTCGAGGGGCGTGCGACGCCGGCGGTGGTCGTCGAGCGGGATCTGGTGGAGGACGTTCGGCCGAGCCGCTACGTGCAGTCCGATCTGCTGCCCGGTGCTCTCATCGATGCGGGGGAGGTGGCGGCGCTGGGGGCGCTGGATCCGGTCGAGCGTGTCGCTGCGGCGCGCGTGATGGTGGGCGAGCTGCTCGACTATTCGCTCGGGTCGTCTGCGGCGACGGATGGTCTGCCGGAGGTGCTCGCGACGGGCAAAGGCGTGTGCCGTGACTTCGCGCACCTGATGGCTGGTCTGCTGCGGGCGACGGATCTGCCGGCCCGGCTCGTCTCGGTCTATGCGCCCGAGTTGTCTCCTATGGATTTTCACGCGGTCGTCGAGGTCGCGATCGAGGGTCGGTGGTGGGTGGTCGATGCGACGGGGCTCGCGCCGCGCGAGGGCATGCTGCGCATCGCGACGGGTCGCGATGCGGCTGACACGGCGTTTCTGGCGAACGACGGTTCGGCGCTCACGCTGCGGGACTTGAGCGTGCGAGCCGTGGCCACGGGGGGTGCAGCCGGGCAGTCAACGGTCGACGACCCGCGCGCGCTGGTCGCGCTCGCCTGAGGGACCGCGCCGCTGGGTTCGAGCGGGCGGAGCGCCGCCGGGACCTTGGTCCTCACTATGCGTCGGGCTCTTGCGGCGGGCCCTGCTCGGTGACAGCGTGAGCCTTCGTGTTCGAGCAAGAGATCGCCCCGTTGTTCGGTTCGCTCGCGCTGTCGGCGATCGCGGCGGCGCTGCCGCTCCTGCTGCTGTTCGTGCTCCTGGGCGCCTTCAAGGTGCGCGCACCGTTCGCGGCGCTCGCGGCGCTCGCGCTGTCGATCGTCCTCGCGGTCGTGGCGTGGCGCATGCCGCCGATGCAAGCGCTGAGTGCCGCGGCCGAGGGCGTGTTCTACGGGCTCTTCCCGATCCTGTGGATTCTGGCGAATGCACTGTGGATCTACCGGCTGACCGTCGTGACGCCGTGGTTCGAGGTGTTCAGCCGCACGATCCGCTCGGTGAGCGACGATCTGCGCATCCTCTCGATCCTCATCGCCTTCTGCTTCGGTGCGCTCCTGGAGTCCCTGGCGGGTTTCGGCGCCCCAGTGGCGATCTCGGCGGCGATGCTGCTGGCGGCGGGCATGGCGCCGCTCAAGGCCGCGCTCGTGTCACTGCTCGCGAACACGGCGCCGGTCGCCTTCGGTGCGCTCGCGGCCCCCGTCATCGCTCTCGCGGGCGTCACGGGCCTGCCGCTCGCCGACATCGCGGCGATGACGGGCCGGCAGACGCCGTTCATCGCGGTTCTCGTACCGCTCATCCTCGTGTTCCTCGTGGACGGTCGACGGGGGCTGCGTCAGACCTGGCCGGTCGCTCTCGCGGCGGGCCTCGTGTTTGGCGCAGCGCAGTTCGTGACCGCGAACTTCTTCGCCGTCGAGCTCACCGACGTCGTGGCGGCGGTGCTCACGATCGTCGCCGTGCTCCTCATGCTGCGGGTGTGGCAGCCGGCCGAGCTCGTCGGCATGAACGGGGCGGTGGAGGTCGGCGCGGTCGCGGTCGAGCGGCCTCCGGCACGCGAGGTGCTCATGGCGGTCGCGCCGTACGCGGTCGTGATCGCCGTGTTCTCGATCGTCCAGATTCCCGTGATCGCGCAGTGGCTCACGGTCGTCGGCACGGTCACGTTCGCGTGGCCCGGTCTCGACGTCGTGACGGCGGCGGGCGAGCCGGCGAGCGCGCAGACGATGCACCTCGACACCCTGCGGGCCACGGGCACGCTGCTGCTGCTCTCGGGCCTCATCACGGTCGCGCTCTACCGCTTGGCGTCCCGCACTGCCCTGCGAGCGTACGGTGCGACGCTGCACCAGTTGCGCTGGACGATCGTGACGGTCACCGCGGTGCTCGGGCTGTCCTTCGTCATGAACCTCTCCGGTCAAGCGACGTCGATCGGGGTGGCGCTGGCCTCTGCCGGCGGCTTCTTCGTCGTGCTGTCCCCGATCATCGGCTGGATCGGCGTGGCGCTGACGGGTTCGGACACGTCGTCGAACGTGCTGTTCGGCCCCGTGCAGGTCGCCGCGGCGGGGCAGGTGGGGCTGCCGCCTGTGCTGATGGCCGCCGCGAACTCCTCGGCGGGAGTTCTGGGCAAGATGCTGTCGGTGCAGAACCTCGCGGTCGCGGCGGCGGCCGTCGGCCAGCCCGGCTCGGAGGGTGCCCTGCTGCGCAAGCTCCTGCCGTGGAGCCTCGGGCTGCTCGCCCTCATCACGGTGCTCATCGTGCTGCAGTCGACGCCCGTGCTGGGCTGGATGGTGCCCTGAACCGCGCGGTGGGCACCTCGCCCGCCCGATAGGATCGGCAGTCGTGAATCCCGCCGACCTCGCCTCCGCTCTGCTCTCCGTCGTCCAGGGCGCGGTCGAGCGACGAGACGCCGGTCAGGCGGCCTCGCTCACGGTCGACGACATCGCTCTGGAGCGCCCGCGCAACCGCGATCACGGCGACTGGGCGACCTCGGTCGCCCTCAAGTGGGCGAAACGACTCGGGATGCCCCCACGCGCGTTCGCCGAGGAGCTCGAGCCGGGCATCCTCGCGATTGAGGGTGTCGCCGCGGTCGAGATCGCCGGCCCCGGGTTCCTCAACATCCGCCTGGAGGCGGGCGCCGCCGGCGAGCTCGCGCGGGCGATCGTCGAGCAGGGCGAGGCCTACGGCCGCAACGACGCCCTCGCAGGCGAGGTCATCAACCTCGAGTTCGTGTCGGCGAACCCGACGGGGCCGCTCCACATCGGTCACACCCGCTGGGCGGCCCTCGGCGACTCCCTGCGCCGCGTGCTCGCCGCCGCGGGCGCGGCCGTGACGAGCGAGTTCTACATCAACGACGCGGGAGCGCAGATCGACACCTTCGGCGAGTCGGTGCTCGCCGCCGCTCTGGGTGAGCCCGCGCCCGAGGGCGCGTACCCCGGCACGTACGTCGCCGAGCTCGGAGCCCGAGCGCTCGTCGAGCGCCCCGACCTGGGCGAGCTGCCGCGCGCCGAGGCGATCCTCGTAGCGCGCGAGCTCGCCTACGCGTGGCAGCTGGCCGAGATCCAGTCGTCGCTCGAGCTGTTCAACGTGCACTTCGACGTGTGGTTCAGTGAGCGCACGCTGCACGCTGCCGACCCGGCCTCGGGCGCGAGCCCCATCGACGAGGCCGTCGACCGCCTGCGCGTGCAGGGCCACGTCTTCGACGAGGACGACGCGATCTGGGTGCGCACGACCGACTTCGGCGACGACAAGGATCGCGTGATCCGCCGCGGCAACGGCGTCTACACCTACTTCGCCGCCGACGCCGCCTACTACCTGTCAAAACGCGATCGCGGCTTCGGCCTCACGATCTACCTGCTGGGCGCCGACCACCACGGCTACGTGCACCGCCTCAAGGCTCTCGCGGGTGCGGCGGGCGACGACCCGGAGCGCGACATCGAGGTGCTCATCGGGCAGCTCGTGAGCATCAACGGCGCACGCCTGTCGAAGCGTGCGGGCAACATCATCGAGCTCGATGACCTGCGGGAATGGCTGGGTACGGATGCACTGCGCTACTCGCTCGGGCGCTATCCGGCCGACTCGCCGCTCACGCTCGACCCCGAGCTGCTGCGCAAGCGCACGAACGACAATCCCGTCTTCTACGTGCAGTACGCGCACGCCCGCACCCACCAGGTCGCGCGCAACGCGGCGGCCGCGGGGGTCGACGCCGCGCGCTTCGACGCGAGCCTGCTCACCCACGAGACCGAGAGTATCCTGCTCGGGGCGCTCGCCGAGTTCCCCCGCATCGTCGCGCAGGCCGCGTCGCTGCGTGAGCCGCACCGCGTCGCGCGATACCTCGAGGAGCTCGCCGCGGCGTTCCACCGCTGGTACGACTCGTGCCGCGTGACACCGCAGGGCGATGACGCCGTCGAGCCCGTTCACGGCACGCGGCTCGTGCTGAGCGATGCGACCGGCCAGGTGCTGCGCAACGGCCTCACCCTGCTGGGCGTGTCCGCCCCGGAGAGGATGTAACCGTGACCGACCCGGCGAGCGAGCAGCAGGAGCAGTCCGCGGGCGAGGCCACGCCGCACGATCGCCGCCGACGGCGGCGCATCCTCATCGCCGTCGGGGTCGTTCTCGCGCTTTTCGGCGCGCTCGTCGCCGCGGCCGTCGTGGGCGAGTCGATCGCGCGCCAGCAGGGCACCCTGCTCATCGCCACCGAGGTGCGGGAGGTCTTCTCCCTCGAGGAGGACCACCCGGTCGAGGTGGAGTTCGTCGGGTTCTCGGTGCTCGCGCAGCTCGCCGGCGGTGAGCTCGACGGCGTCACGGTCGACGTGCCCGACCTCCCGGTGGGGGAGCTGCGCGGCGACCTCGAGATCATCGCCTCGGGCGTGCCGCTCGACCTCGAGCAGCCCACCGAGAAGCTGCAGGCCGTCTATCGCGTGGCGGAGGGCGACCTCGCGGGCCTCTCCGGATTCCTCGCCGGCACGGTCGTGAACGACATCGCGCTCGACGACCGCTTGATCCGATTCGGCACCGGCTTCGAGATCTTCGGTGCGAGCTTCGACCTCGCGATCGGCGTCGAACCCTCCGTGGATGAGGGCCGCCTGGCGTTCACTCCGCGCAGCATCGAGTTCAACGGCCAGAGCATCGACGTCGAGGCGCTGCGCTCGCAGTTCGGCGGCATCGTGGATCCGCTGCTGGACTCCCGCGACTTCTGCGTCGCCGAGCTTCTGCCCTCCGCACTGACCCTCACCTCGGTGCAGGTGGGTGACGAGCAGCTCGTCATCGTCCTCGCGGCCGAGGAGACCGCCCTGGGTGGCCCGGGCTTCGCCGAGCTCGGCTCCTGCGGCTGACGCGCGGGCAGCGCCCGCGGCGACGCGGCTAGACTAGCTGCGGCTTCAGGGACCAAGCCGGGTTCGCTCGCCTCACAACACATGCAGATTTCCCCGTGAGGTGTTTCCCGTGCTCGACAATCCGCTTGCTCCGCCGTGGCTCATCCGCCCCGGTGACGCGAACGCGCTCGAGTCGCCGCTCTGGCCGGCCACCGCGCAGCGCACGCCCTCCGGCGAGTTGGCGATCGGGGGAGTCTCGGCGAGCCGCCTGGCCGCCGACTACGGCACACCCCTCTACGTCGTCGATGAAGCGGATGCCCGAGCCCGCGCCGCGCGCACGCGCGAGGCCTTCGTCTCGGCCTTCGCGGCGCACGGCTCGAGCGCGACCGTCTACTACGCCTCCAAGGCTCTCCTGACGACCGAGGTCGCCCGCTGGATGGTCGAGGCGGGCCTCCGGCTGGATGTCGCGAGCGGCGGCGAGCTCGCGGTAGCCCTCGCCGCGGGAGTGGACCCCGCGCTGCTCGGCCTGCACGGCAACAACAAGTCGCTCGCCGAGATCGACCGTGCGGTCGCCGCGGGCGTGGGCACGATCGTGCTCGACAGCCTCGAGGAGGTCGAGCGCGTCGCCGACGCCGCGCAGCGCCACGACCGCACCCAGTCGGTGCGGTTGCGCATCAACTCGGGAGTGCACGCGCACACCCACGAGTACCTCGCGACGGCGCGGGAGGACCAGAAGTTCGGCATCCCGCTCGCCGACGCGAGCGACGCGGTCGGCGCGATCCGCGCGCGGCCGTCGCTGCGCTTCCTCGGCCTGCACTCCCACATCGGCTCGCAGATCTTCCGTCTCGACGGCTTTCTCGAAGCTGCCCGGCGCTTGCTCGCGGTGCACGCCGAGCTGCTCGCCGGGGGCGACGTTCCCGAGCTCAACCTGGGCGGCGGCTTCGGCATCGCCTACGTCGTCGGCGACGCACCGCCCGCGATCGAGGACATCGCGACGGGGCTCGCCGAGGCGGTGGCGGGCGTGTGCCGCGAGCTGAGCATCCCGATGCCGGCCGTCGCGGTCGAGCCGGGGCGTACGATCGTCGGGCCCGCGGGCGTCACCCTCTACGAGGTCGGCACGACGAAGGATGTCGCCGTCGCGCTCGACGACGGCGGCAGCGCCGTGCGCCGCTACGTGAGCGTCGACGGCGGCATGAGCGACAACGCGCGGCCCGCACTCTACGGCGCCGACTACTCGGTGCGGCTCGCGAGCCGCAGCTCGGCCGTCGACCCCGTGCTCGTGCGCCTCGCCGGCAAGCACTGCGAGAGCGGCGACATCGTGGTGCAGGCCGACTGGCTGCCGGGCGACGTCGCGGCGGGCGACCTCGTCGCGGTGCCCGCGACGGGCGCCTACTGCTTCTCGCTCGCGAGCAACTACAACTACCTCGTGCGCCCGGCGGTCGTCGCCGTGCGCGACGGCACGGCCCGCACCCTCGTGCGCCGGGAGACCGAGCATGACCTGCTGCGCCGGGACACCGGCTACAACCCCATCGACCAAGGAGTCTCCGAGTGATCGAGTACCGCAACCTCCGCATCGCCCTCCTGGGGGCCGGCAGCGTCGGCGCCCAGGTCGCCGACCAGCTGCTGACCCACGCCGACGAGCTGGCGGCCCGCATCGGCGCCGGCGTCGAGCTCACGGGCATCGCGGTGCGCGACGTGGATGCTCCGCGCGACGTCGAGCTGCCGCGCGAGCTGCTCACGACCGATGCCGAGTCGCTCATCCTCGGCTCCGACATCGTCGTCGAGCTCATGGGCGGTCTCGAGCCGGCCCGTACGTTCATCCTCCAGGCGCTCGCCTCAGGCGCGGACGTCGTGACGGCGAACAAGGCGCTCATGGCCACGCACGGCCCCGAGCTGTTCGAGGCGGCCGGCCAGGTCGGCGCGCAGCTCTACTACGAGGCCGCCGTCGGCGGGGCGATCCCGATCATCCGGCCGCTGCGCGACTCGCTCGCGGGCGACCGCGTCGAGCGCATCCTCGGCATCGTCAACGGCACGACGAACTTCATCCTCGACCGCATGGACACGCGGGGCGAGTCGCTCGAGCAGGCGCTCGCGATCGCGGGCGAGCTCGGCTACGCCGAGGCCGACCCGACCGCCGACATCGAGGGCTACGACGCCGCGCAGAAGGCCGGCATCCTCGCGAGCCTCGCCTTCCACACGCTCGTGCCGATCGAGTCGGTGCACCGCGAGGGCATCACGGGCGTCACCCTCGACCAGGTGGTCGCCGCGCGCAAGGCCGGCTACGTCGTCAAGCTGCTCGCGATCTGCGAGCGCCTGAGCGATGCCGACGGGGTCGACGGCGTCTCGGCCCGCGTCTACCCCGCGCTCGTACCAGACACCCACCCGCTCGCGGCCGTGCACGGCGCGAACAATGCCGTCTTCGTCGAGGCGGAGGCGGCCGGGCCCCTCATGTTCTACGGGGCCGGAGCGGGCGGCATCCAGACGGCCTCGGCCGTCCTGGGCGACGTCGTCTCGGCTGCGCGCCGGCACGTCGTCGGAGGCCCCGGCGTTGCCGAGAGCACGCACGCCGACCTCCCGGTGCTGCCGATCTCCTCCATCACGACCCGCTATCAGATCACCGTCGAGGTGCTCGACGAGCCGGGCGTGCTCGCCGCGATCGCCGCGGTGTTCCTCGAGCACGGCGTCTCGGTCGAGACGCTCGAGCAGACCGTCCCCGAGACCGAGCCTGGTTCGGAGCCGTCAGCCGCCGCCGCTACCCTGGTGATCGGTACTCACCGGGCCGCAGAGGCCGATCTCGCCGCAACGGTCGCGGCACTGACCAGCAGCAGCGTGGTGCACCGCATCGCGAGCGTGCTGCGAGTAGAAGGGCTCTCATGAGCAGGCAGTGGAAGGGCGTGCTGCGCGAGTACGCCGATCGTCTCGACATCAGCGAGGCGACCCCCATCATCACGCTCGGAGAGGGCGGCACGCCCCTCATCCCCGCGCGGTACCTCTCGGAGCGCACGGGCGCGAAGGTCTTCGTGAAGTACGAGGGCATGAACCCCACCGGGTCGTTCAAGGATCGCGGCATGACGATGGCGATCTCGAAGGCCGTCGAGCACGGTGCCAAGGCCGTCATCTGCGCGTCGACCGGCAACACCTCCGCCTCCGCCGCCGCGTACGCGACGCACGCGGGTATCACCGCCGCCGTGCTCGTGCCCGACGGCAAGATCGCGATGGGCAAGCTCAGCCAGGCCGTCGCCCACAAGGCCGAACTCATCCAGATTCAGGGCAACTTCGACGACTGCCTCGACATTGCGCGCGACCTTGCCGCGAACTACCCCGTGCACCTCGTCAACTCGGTCAACCCCGATCGCATCGAGGGCCAGAAGACGGCGGCGTTCGAGGTCGTCGAGGTTCTCGAGGACGCCCCCGACTTCCACATCGTGCCCGTCGGCAACGCGGGCAACTACACCGCCTACCACCGCGGCTACCGCGAGGAGCTCGAGCGCGGCACGACGACGAAGATGCCGCGCATGCTCGGCTTCCAGGCCGCGGGCAGCGCGCCGATCGTCCTCGGCGAGCCCGTCAAGCACCCCGAGACGATCGCGAGCGCGATCCGCATCGGCAACCCGGCATCGTGGGAGCTCGCCCTCACCGCGCGGGATGACAGCCGGGGCTACTTCGGGGCGATCGACGACGCCGGCATCCTCGAGGCGCACCGTCTGCTCTCGCGCGAGGTCGGCATCTTCGTCGAGCCCGCGAGTGCCATCTCGGTCGCCGGGCTGCTCGAGCGAGCGGAGGCGGGCGCGATCCCGGCCGGCTCGACGGTCGTGCTCACGGTCACGGGCCACGGGCTCAAAGACCCGCAGTGGGCTCTCAAGGGCCCCGACGGCGTCGACGTGCAGCCCACGGTCGTCGGTGTCGACACCGCCGAGGTCGCCTCGGTGCTCGGCTTGCAGCGGGTGAGCGCGTGACCGCGGTCGACCCCCGGCTCGCCGGGCGCAGCGTGCACGTCAAGGTGCCGGCGACGACCGCGAACCTCGGCCCCGGCTTCGACACGCTCGGTCTCGCGCTCTCCGTCTACGACGAGCTCGAGGTGACCGTGCGCGAGGCGCCCGGCGCGACCGTCGATGTGCGCGGTGTCGGCGCGGGCGAGGTGCCCACCGATGACACGAACCTCGTCGTGCGTGCGATCCGGCACACCTTCGACCACTATGAGGTGCCCATGCCCGGGCTCGACCTCGTGGCGAACAACGTGATTCCGCACGGGCGCGGCATGGGCTCCTCCGGCGCCGCGATCGTCGCGGGCGTCATGGCCGCCAAGGGCCTCCTGGCCGGCATCGTCGACCTCGACTCCGACGCGCTGCTCGCGCGCGCGACCGAGCTCGAGGGCCACCCCGACAACGTGGCCCCCGCGCTCTTCGGCGGCCTCACGATCGCGTGGGTGACTCCCGAGGGGCCGCAGCACAAGCGGCTCACCGTCCACCGCGGAGTCTCCCTCCTCGTGTGCGTGCCCGAGTCGAGCACCATGTCGACGGCGCTCGCCCGCTCGCTCCAGCCCGAGTCGGTGCCGCACCAGGACGCGATCTTCAACGTCTCGCGCTCCGCCCTCCTCATCGCGGCCCTCATCCAGAGCCCCGAGCTGCTGCACGCCGCCACCGAGGACCGCCTGCACCAGAGCTATCGGGCGAGCGCCATGCCCGAGACGGATGCTCTCATCCAGCTTCTGCGCACCGCGGGCTTCGCGGCCGTCGTGTCGGGTGCGGGCCCCTCGATCCTCGTCCTGTGCAGTGACCCGGCGCAGCGCCTGAAGGCCGCAGAGCTCGTGCGCAGCCACGCCACCACGCCGTGGGAGTCGCACATGCTGGCCGTCGATTTCAAGGGTGCTACAGTTATCGAACGTTCGGCGGACGCTGCGGCCTAGCCCACGATCCGACCGGAATTCACCCTCAGCTCTGAGTTTCCCCGTCTCGTACGCGCCACGCGTGAACGACACCGTCACCGGTTTCTTCCTCGCGTCGCCTCTCGATCGAGGGGGCTCAATGCAGAGCATCCTCCCTGAGCGTTTCCTCGCCAGTGGAGACGAAAGGAACCTTGAACCCCGTGACCGATTCCACAGCACCGTCGTCTGCGACGGGCACCCCCACCGATCTGACCACGCTCAAGCTCGCCGACCTTCAGCGTCTGGCGACCGAGCGAGGCATCCCCGGTGTGTCCAAACTGCGCAAGGGAGACCTCGTGGCCGCCATCCAGAACAGCTCGCCGAAAGACTCCGCTAGCGACGCGTCAACCGAGGCCGCTCAGGCGGCCGACCAGTCGACGCAGGCCGCGCCCGCGGCCGACCAGTCCACGCAGGCCGCGCCTGCGGCCGACCAGCCCGAGCAGGCGGCAGCGAGCGCGCCGGCAGCCGAGGAGGCCGCACCGCGTCGCCGCTCCTCACGCCGTGCGACGACGGACACCGTGACGCCGCAGGCGGCCTCCGAGCAATCCGCGAAGGTCGAGCAGCCTGCGACCGCTGAGCAGGCCGACACGGCCGACCAGCCGGAGAAGTCCGACCAGCCGGAGAAGTCCGACCAGTCGAACAATACCGAGCAGCCCGCGAAGGCCGAGCAGTCTGACAAGGCCGACCAGTCCTACAAGGCGGAGCAATCCGACAGGTCGCAGGGCGACGATGCCGACGGCGATGACTCCTCGCAGGGTGGTCGCGGTCGGGGCCGTGGTCGCAACCGCAACCGCGGTGGCGAGCGCTCCGACAGCGACGGCGGCGACAGCGGCACGCGCGGCGGCCGTGGCCGCGGCGGCAACCAGGGTGGCCAGAACCAGGGCAACCAGAACCAGGCGGCCAAGGGCGGCCAGGGCGACGGCGGCCAGGACGACGGCAACCAGGGCCGCGGCAACCAGGGCGGCCAGAACAACCAGGGCAACCAGAACCAGGGCGGCACTAAGGGCCCCGAGCGCTCTGAGCGTGCCGATCAGGATTCCGAGGGCCGCGGTCGCGGTCGCGGGCGTGACCGCAAGCGCGGTCGAGGCCCGGGTGGCGACGACGCCGAGCCCGAGGTGAGCGACGACGACGTGCTCATCCCCGTGGCGGGCATCCTCGACGTTCTCGACAACTACGCGTTCGTGCGCACGACCGGCTACCTGCCGGGCCCGAGCGACGTCTACGTCTCGCTCGGCCAGGTCAAGAAGTACCAGTTGCGCAAGGGCGACGCCGTCGTCGGTGCGATCCGCCAGCCGCGCGAGGGCGAGAACCAGGGGCGTCAGAAGTACAACGCGCTCGTGCGCGTCGACTCGATCAACGGACAGTCGATCGAGGAGGCCGCCTCGCGCGTCGAGTTCAGCAAGCTCACGCCGCTCTACCCGACCGAGCGACTGCGCCTCGAGACCGACCCGACGATGCTCTCGACGCGCATCATCGACCTCGTGGCCCCCATCGGCAAGGGCCAGCGCGGCCTCATCGTCTCGCCCCCCAAGGCGGGCAAGACCCTCGTGCTGCAGGCCATCGCCAACGCGATCGCGAAGAACAACCCCGAGGCGCACCTCATGGTCGTGCTCGTGGACGAGCGGCCCGAAGAGGTCACCGACATGCAGCGCTCGGTCAAGGGCGAGGTCATCGCCTCGACCTTCGACCGGCCCGCAGAGGACCACACGACGGTCGCCGAGCTCGCCATCGAGCGCGCGAAGCGCCTCGTGGAGCTCGGGCACGACGTCGTCGTGCTGCTCGACTCGATCACCCGCCTCGGCCGCGCGTACAACGTGACGGCGCCGACGAGCGGGCGCATCCTCTCGGGTGGCGTCGACTCGGCCGCGCTCTACCCGCCGAAGCGCTTCTTCGGCGCTGCGCGCAACATCGAGGACGGCGGTTCGCTCACGATCCTCGCGACGGCGCTCGTCGAGACCGGTTCCAAGATGGACGAGGTCATCTTCGAGGAGTTCAAGGGCACCGGCAACATGGAGCTGCGGCTCTCGCGCCAGCTCGCCGACAAGCGCATCTTCCCGGCCGTCGACATCTCGGCCTCGGGCACGCGCCGCGAGGAGATGCTGCTCGGCGCCGACGAGGTCAAGGTCACGTGGCAGCTGCGCCGCGCGCTCGCGAGCCTCGACACCCAGCAGTCGCTCGACATGGTGCTCGGCAAGCTGCGCGAGACGAGCTCGAACGTCGAGTTCCTCGTCGCCGTGCAGAAGTCCCTGCCGGCGGCGGGCGCGCACAAGGTCGACTAGGCCGTGTTCGAATCCGTCGACGCGCTCATCGCCGAGCACCGCGAGCTGCAGAACCAGCTCGCGGACCCCGCGGTGCACGCCGACCCGGCGCGCTCGAAGAAGCTCAACCGCCGCTACGCCGAGCTGAGCCGCATCGTCTCCGCCCACGAGCACTGGCAGCAGGCGGGGGAGGACCTCGCGGCCGCCCGCGAGCTCGCGAAGGACGACGAGGCCTTCGCGGCCGAGGTGCCCGCGCTCGAGACCGAGCTCGTCGACCGTACTGAGAACCTGCGCCGCCTCCTCATCCCGCGCGACCCGGACGACGGGCGCGACGTCATCATGGAGATCAAGGGCGGCGAGGGCGGCGAGGAGTCGGCGCTCTTCGCGGCCGACCTGCTGCGCATGTACACGTACTACGCCGAGTCGCGCGGCTGGAAGGTCGAGCTGCTCGACTCGACGACGAGCGACATGGGCGGGTACAAGAACGTGCAGGCGGCGATCAAGTCGACCTCGACCGATCCGGCCCAGGGCGTGTGGGCGAGCATGAAGTACGAGGGCGGCGTGCACCGCGTGCAGCGTGTGCCGGCGACGGAGTCGCAGGGGCGCATCCACACCTCGACGACGGGCGTGCTCGTCTTTCCCGAGGTGGATGAGCCTGAAGAGGTCGACATCAACCAGAACGACCTCAAGATCGACGTCTTCCGCTCCTCCGGCCCCGGCGGCCAGTCGGTCAACACGACCGATTCGGCCGTGCGCATCACGCACCTGCCGACCGGCATCGTCGTGTCGATGCAGAACGAGAAGAGCCAGATCCAGAATCGCGAGGCCGCCATGCGCGTCCTGCGCGCCCGTATTCTCGCGAAGCAGCAGGAGGAGCGGGATGCTCTCGCGAGCGATGCCCGCAAGAGCCAGATTCGCGGCATGGACCGCTCGGAGCGCATCCGCACCTACAACTTCCCCGAGAACCGCATCGCCGACCACCGCACGGGGTTCAAGGCCTACAACCTCGACGGCGTCATGAACGGCGCCCTCGGCCCCGTCATCGAGTCGTGCATCGCCGCCGACGAGGAGGCCCGCCTGGCCGCTCTCGGCGACGAGACGGCGTGAGCGACCGCGACGTGAGCACGACCACCGGGCCCGCGCTCGCCCCGGATCTCGCCGCTGTGCGCGCCGACGCGATCGACCGCTTGCGCGAGGCGGGCATCCCGACTCCGGAGGCCGACGCCGACCTGCTCATCGGCCACGTGCTCGGCTGCAGTCGCGGCCAGGTGCAGGCGAAGGCGCTCATCGCCGCACCCCTCGACGCCGAGCAGCGCATGATCATCGCCGAGTCGATCGAGCGCCGCGCGAGCCGCGAGCCCGTGCAGCACATCACGGGCCGTGCGGGCTTCCGCACCCTCGAGCTCGAGGTCGGCCCCGGCGTGTTCGTGCCGCGGCCAGAGACCGAGCAGGTCGTGCAGCACGCGATCGACGCCCTCTTGAACGTTGCCTCGCCGCACCCGCTCGCCGTCGACCTCGGCTCGGGCAGCGGCGCGATCGCCCTCGCCCTCGCGGTCGAGGTGCCGCACGCGCGCGTCGTCGCCGTCGAGAACTCGCCCTCCGCCTTCGTCTGGACGAACCGCAACGTGCGCCGCTGGGGCGACGACCGCGTGCGCACCGTCTTCGCCGACCTCGCGGATGTCCTGCCAGAGCTCGACGGCACCGTCGACGTCGTCGCCTCCAACCCGCCGTACATTCCCCGCGACGCGGTGCCACGCGACCCCGAGGTGCGCCTGTTCGACCCCGCCCACGCGCTGTACGGGGGAGAAGACGGGCTGGATGCCGTGCGCGCGGTCTCGACGACGGCCCGCCGCCTGCTCCACCCGGGTGGCACGCTCGTGCTCGAGCACGGCGAGCTGCAGGCCGCCGACATCGCCGCGCTCCTGCGCGCCGACGGCTGGAGCGCGATCGCCCACCACCGCGACCTGCTCGGCCGCGACCGCGCCACAACCGCCACCCGCTGAGCATCGCATCCCCTTCGTCGGGATATAGCGCGGTGATATATTCGCTGCATGGCTCGCTTCTCCACGACTCAGCCCGGCGAGCTCATCCGCCGGGCTCGACTCGACGCTGGGCTCACCCAGAGCGAGCTGGCGCGCCGCGCCGGAATCAGCCAGCCGAGTCTCGCGCAGATGGAGAAGGGCACGCGCGCGGCTTCAGACGAGATGCTCGAGAGAGTGCTGCGTGCGGCCGACTATCGCCCGTCACTGCCCCTTGCCGACTACGCCGATCAGATCACCGCGATCGCGGCACGGCGGGGCATCGAGAGGGTTCGGGTGTTCGGCTCGACTGTCCACGGAGAAGACCACTTTGACAGCGACATCGACCTCCTCGTGTCGCCTGGTCCGCGCGTCGACCTCTTCGACCTGGCGCTGTTTGCCGAGGAGGTGCGCGCCTTGACCGGGTTCCCGGTCGACGTGGTCACAGACACCGCCGTCTCGCCGCAGGCCGCGGAGGCGGCACTCGAGGCTGTCGCACTGTGACTGACAGGGGCGATGCGCGCCGCTTCGAGCCACGGCCACGAAGCGACACCGATCGACGTGCGAGCACGGACGCTGAGAACATCCGAAACGAGCTGCAGCGCATCCTGCACCGGTGCGAGTCCGTCATCGAGGCGGGTCGCGAGTCTTTCGCAGAGGGAGCGCCCCACTACGACGTCGCGAGCATGGTTGTCATCCGGCTCGCGGCGCTTCTCGAGCGCCCTGAGTTCGCGAACCTCGCCGAGCGGCTGACCCCGGACGAAATCACTGCGATCAAGGCAACTCGGAACATCGCCTCGCACGCGGGCTACGTCGGCATGAACGACGACCTCTTCTGGGCGGCAGTCACTGTCCGCATCCCGGAGATCGTTGATCGTTTGCTCGCCGAGCACTGACATGGAAGGGGAGGGTGCAGACGTGAATCCAGTCGGCGTGATCATCACAGCGGCTCTGTTCGCGATCGGGGTGCTGACACTGGTTTTCGCTCGACAGGCTGCGGATGCGAACCGAAAACTGCTGGAATCAGCCTCGACGATGTCGTCCTTGAAGGCGGCGGAGCGATCGACGCCGACCCAGATGAGGATTGCCGGCGGGGGAGCGTTGCTGATGTCGCTGATTGGCTTCTTGTACGGGATTCTCCCGCATCTTCTCGAGTGACTATGCCGGGTAGGGGTACTCCGCCGACCGCCCCTGGAAGGTCAGGATCGCCTCGTTGCGCACGCGGCCACCCTCGATCTCGATCGCTCGCGTGATGGTGTCGGATGACGCCCACGACGCCGGCCCCTCCATCACGGTGCGGAGGAACGGCATGAGCGCCTCGCTGATCTCCCAGGTCGCCGAGTTCCACAGCAGCGTGGGGGTGTGATCCACCGCGTAGTAGTTCGTCGAGTCGCCGACCGTGAACATTGGGTCGGCGAAGGACGTCGGCCTCGCCCAGCTGAATCCCATGCCCTCGTCGATCGACACGTCGACGATGAGGCTCCCAGGGCGGAAGGCGTCGAGGTCGTCGAGACGCAGATACGTCAGCGGTGCATTCGGGTCCTGCAGCGTGCAGTTGACGACGATGTCGTTCCTCGACAGGTACTCGGGCAGGGCGACCGGCCCCTCATCGGTGTTCACGGTGCTCGCCGACGGGGAGGCGTCGTCATGCTCGAACTGCACGATGTCGACCGAGGGGATCGGTGAGCTGACGGCGGCGATGTCGCGGTTCGTGAGCACGCGCACATCGTGCACGCCGTGAGCATTGAGCGCCGTCACGGCACCGCGTGCGGTCGCTCCGAAGCCGATGACGATCGCGGTCAGGCGACGGCCGTAGTCGCCGGTCGAGCCGCACAGCTGCAGGGCGTGGATGACGGAGCAGTACCCGGCGAGCTCATTGTTCTTGTGGAAGACGTGCAGGCCGAAGCTGCCGTCGCTGCGCCAGTGGTTCATGGCCTCCCACGCGATGAGCGTGAGGCTCTTGTCGATGGCGAGCTGCGTGATCTCGGGATCCTGCACGCAGTGCGGCCAGCCCCACAGCACCTGGCCCTCGCGCGATGTCGCCATCACACCGAGGCGCAGCAGCTCGGATGAGGCATCGGGCGGGGTCATGCCTGAAGCCTAGGCTCCGCCGCGAGGGCCCCGAGCCAGAGCCCCGAGCCAGGGCCCGGCGCCAGGGCCGACGCTAGGCGGCGGCTTCGCGCTCCGCCGCGAAGGCCTCGATGGCCGCGAGCAGGCCGGCCGCATCGCGGTAGTGGTGCGCGGTGATGCCGAGCGACTGGGCGCCCTCGACGTTCTCGAGCCGGTCATCCGTGAAGAAGGTGCTCTCGGCGACCGCGCCGTAGTGCGCCATCGCGCGCTCGAAGACGACCGGGTCGGGCTTGCGCGCGCCGAAGATGGCGCTCGCGTGCAGGTTGTCACGGCCCATGATGTCGACGAGCTCGGCGGCGACCTCGTGCAGGTGCTCGTGGATGAGGATGCCGTTGTTGGTCAGCAGCGCGACCCTGCCGAGCTCGGCCGCGCGCCGCACGGCGTCGAGCTCGTCGGGCCGCGCGGTCGTTGCCTCGGCACGGAACCGCACCCAGTCCTCGCGCGAGACCTCCGTGCCGATCGCGGCACACACGCTCGCCAAGTACTCGTGCGCGTCGGCGGGGTCGCCCGCCTCGGCCCGCCACTCGAGCCCGTTGACCCACCAGCGCCGGCGCAGCTCGGCGAGGTCGTGCCCGCTGCGCTCCGTGAGCGACGCCATGCGCGCCCGCCAGTCGTAGTCGTACAGAACGTCGTCCATGTCGAAGAGGAACAGCAGGCTCATGAGAGCGCCAGTCTGCCCTACTACGATGAGAGGCATCATGGCCACGGTGTACGACTGCTCGAACGAGAGCGAACTCCTCGAGGGTCTGCGGGCCGCGCGCGGCGCCATCGGACGCGGCGAGCTCGTCGTCGTGCCGACCGACACGGTCTACGGGGTCGCCGCCGACGCCTTCCGCGCTGAAGCCGTCCAGCGCCTCCTCGACGCCAAGGAGCGCGGGCGGGACGCCCCGCCTCCCGTCCTCATCCCGGGCATCCCGACTCTCGCCGCCCTTGCCGAGACGGTGCCCGACGAGGTGACCGCGCTCGTCAAGAAGTTCTGGCCCGGTGGCCTCACCGTGATCGTCGAGGCGCGCGAATCGCTCGCGTGGGATCTGGGCGAGACTCGCGGAACGGTCGCCTTGAGGATGCCCGACAATCGCTACACCCTGAATCTGCTCGCCGACACGGGTCCGCTGGCCGTCTCGAGCGCCAACATCAGCGGTGAACCGGCTGCGCGCACCGCCGCCGAGGCGCAGGCCATGCTCGGCGATCGCGTGAGCGTCTACCTCGACGCCGGCGAGGTCGGGGCGCCCCCCGCTGACGGTGCTGACCCCGGGTCGACCATCGTCGACGCGACGAGCCTCCACCTGCCCGAGGGCAGGCTGCGCATCCTGCGGCAGGGCGTCATCTCCGCCGAGGAGCTCGCGCGCATCGTCGGTACGGAGCGCCTGGCGTGACCTTCTACGTGCTCGTCGGGCTCATCGCGGCCGTCGTGAGCTTCGGGGCCTCGTGGGCGGTGCTGCGGCTGGGCCATCGCTTCAAGATCTATCCGGGCATCCGCGATCGGGATGTGCACACGACACCCACCCCCCGTCTCGGCGGCATCGCCATCGCCGTCGGCATTCTCGTCGCCCTCGCCGCCGCCTCCCAGATCAGCTGGTTCCGACTCGTCTACGCCGACCCCTTCCCGCTGCTCGCGATCGTCGTCGGCGCTCTCGTCATGCTCACCATCGGTGTCGTCGACGACCTCTACGACCTCGACTGGCTCACCAAGCTCGCCGGGCAGCTGCTCGTCGGCGGGTTCCTCGCCTGGGCGGGCGTTCAGATCCTCTCCCTGCCCATCGGCGGCATCACGATCCTCTCGCCGAACCTCTCCCTCATCATCACCGTGCTCGCCGTCGTGCTCGTGATGAACGCCGTCAACTTCATCGACGGCCTCGACGGCCTCGTCGCCGGCGTCACGCTCCTCGCCGGTGGCGTCTTCTTCATCTACAGCTACCTGCTCGCGATCAACACCTCGCAGACCGCGTTCAACCTCGCCTCGCTGCTCATGGCCGTGCTGCTGGGGGCCGTCGCCGGGTTCCTGCCCTTCAACTGGCACCCCGCGAAGATCTTCATGGGCGACGGGGGAGCGCTCGTGGTCGGGCTCCTGCTCGCCGTCTCCACCGTCACCGTGACGGGCCAGATCAACCCTGCCGCGGTCGACGCAGGTCAGCTGCTGCCCGCCTTCATCCCGATCCTGCTGCCGTTCGCCGTGCTCGTCGTGCCGCTGCTCGACTTCGGCCTCGCCGTGCTGCGCCGCCTGCGCGCCGGCAAGTCGCCATTCAGCGCCGACCGCAAGCACCTCCACCATCGGCTGCTCGACATGGGCCACTCGCACCTGCACGCCGTCCTCATCTTCTACGCGTGGACGGCAGTCGTGGCGATCGGCACCCTCCTGTTCATGTTCGTCGCCTGGTGGTGGGCGCTCACCGCGATCATCGTGGGCCTCATCGCGTGCGCCTTCGTGACGCTCGCCCCCCTCACGCGCGAGAAGCGGCGCGCCGTCGAGTCCTACGACGCCGAATCGCTCGAAGCGGACGCGACGAACGACGATGACACCACTGCCACGTCAACAACCACGGCCCTGGCTACAACCACGGCCCCGACGACCCCCGCGGAGACTTCCCGATGACCACGACACCCCCTCGCTCGAGCGCCGCACCCGTCCTGCGGCTCTCCCTCCTCTACGGCGCGGCTCTGTTCGCCGCGATCGCCGTCGTCGGCAGCGTCGTCGGCGCGCTCGTGAGCGAGCTTCCCGGGCTTCTCAGCGCGCTCATCGGCGCCGGCATGGGCTTCGTCTTCCTCGCCGTGACCGCCGCGAGCATCCTGCTGGCCGACCGGATCACGAAGGGCGACCTGCTCTCGCCCGTGTTCTTCGCCCTCGTGCTCGGCGCCTGGCTGCTCAAGTTCGTGGTGTTCCTCGTGCTCGTGTTCACCCTGCGCGAGGCTTCCTTCGTCGACCCCGTCGTGCTCTTCGTGACCCTCGTGATCGCCGTCCTCGGCGGTCTCGTGACCGACCTCGTGGCCGTGTCGCGCGGGCGCGTGCCCTACGTGAGCGACATCACCCTGCCCGGCTCCTCGTAGCGCTGACCTCGATTCGGCCGGGCGCTCCAACTGTTGGTAGGGTGGAGTAATCGATGCCGATCGCCGCGTCATGACCCCGTGATGCCCCGATTCTGGAGACTCCCCTGAGCGCTGCCGCCCTGATCCCGTTCCTGCCAGTGACGACCGTTGACGGTTCGGACGGGCCGGAGTTCAGCGGTCCCTCGATCGGTGACTTCTTCCCTCCGGCTATCTTCTTCGAGGGCAACGAGTTCTTCCAGATCGACCGCATCATGCTGCTGCGCCTCGTCATCGCGGGGCTTCTCATCCTCATGTTCTGGCTCGGTACGCGCCGTATGAGCATCGTGCCCGGCCGCTTCCAGGGCACGATCGAGATGGCGCTCGACTTCGTGCGCATCAACATCGCGGAAGACCTGCTCGGCAAGGTCGACGGCAAGCGCTTCCTGCCGCTGCTCACGACGATCTTCTTCCTCGTGCTGTTCCTCAACCTCACGGGCATCGTTCCCGGCATCAACATCGCGGGAACCTCCGTAATCGGTCTGCCGCTCGTGCTCGCCGCCGCCTCCTACCTCGCGTTCGTCTACGCGGGGTTGCGCAAGCACCCGGTCGCCTTCTTCCGCAACGCGCTCTTCCCGCCCGGTGTGCCGTGGCCGCTCTACATCATCGTGACGCCCATCGAGCTCGTCTCCATGTTCGTGCTGCGCCCCGTCACACTCACGCTGCGACTGCTCATGAACATGGTCGTCGGCCACCTGCTGCTCGTGCTGTTCTTCTCGGCCTCCGCATTCTTCATGGTCGACCTCGGCGGCTGGTGGATTCTCGCGGGCGTCGGCACGCAGGCCTTCGGCATCGTGTTCACGTTCTTCGAGATCCTCGTCTCGCTGCTGCAGGCCTACGTCTTCACTCTTCTCACCGCCGTCTACCTCCAGCTCGCGCTGGCGGACGAGCACTAACAACGCAAGAGCCGGGCAGCCGCTCGGTTTGTCCCTCACCGGAAGGAAACACCCCTCGTGGACGCAAACACCGTTCTCGCCGAGATCACCGGCAACATCGCGACCGTCGGCTACGGCCTCGCGGCCATCGGCCCGGCCATCGGCGTGGGCATCGTCGTCGGCAAGACGATCGAGTCGGTCGCCCGCCAGCCTGAGCTGCAGGGTCGTCTGACCGTGCTCATGTACATCGGTATCGCCTTCACCGAGGCGCTCGCGTTCATCGGTATCGCGACCTACTTCATCTTCGTCTAAGGCTCACTCCATGCTCACTGAACTCGTCATTGCGGCGGAACCGGGGGAGGACGTCAACCCCCTGATCCCGGCGTGGTACGACATCGTCTACTCGATCATCCCGTTCGCGCTCGTCCTGCTGCTGTTCTGGAAGGTCGTCCTTCCGCGCATGCAGAAGATGCTCGACGAGCGCGCCGCGAAGATCGAGGGCGGCATCGAGCAGGCGGAGTCGGCTCAGGCCGAGGCCAAGGTGGCGCTCGAGAAGTACAACGCGATGCTCGCCGAGGCCCGTGCCGAGGCCGCGAAGATCCGCGAGCAGGCTCGCGTCGACGGCGGCGCCATCCTCGCCGAGCTTAAAGAGCAGGCGTCGAGCGAGGCCGCGCGCATCACCGCAACGGCGCAGGCCCAGATCGAGGCCGAGCGCCAGGCTGCGCTCGTCTCGTTGCGCTCGGAGGTCGGCTCGCTCGCGATCGACCTGGCGAGCGGCGTCATGGGGGAGTCCCTCGCGGACGACAAGAAGGCCACGGCGCTCGTCGACCGCTTCCTCGCCGACCTCGAGAAGTCAGAGACGGCGGCCAAGTAACCATGGGCTCAGCGACGCGAAGCGCTCTGGAGGCGGCACGCTCGGCACTCGCCGCCACGAAGAGCGTCGATCTCACGACGGGCGAGCAGCTGCTCGCGGCGTCGCGCACGATCGGCACGTCGACGCAGTTGCAGAGTGCGCTCACCGACCCCTCGGCCTCCCCGAAGGACAAGGAGGCGCTGCTCTCGGCCCTCTTCGGCAGTCTCCCCCCGGCCGCGCTCGCGCTTCTCACCGCCATGGCGCAGCAGCGCTGGTCGAACGCCGAGGAGTTCCTCGCCGGCCTCGAAGAGATCGGCATCCGCGCGGTGGCGTCGTCGACGTCCGCGGAAGCGGGTCTCGAGGCGGAGCTGTTCACGTTCGGTGCCGCTGTCGCGTCGGATGCTGAGCTCGAGCTCGCTCTCGGCAGCAAGCGCGGTTCGGCCGAGGGCAAGCGGTCGCTCGTGGAGAGCCTGCTCGCCGACAACGCGAGCACGCAGGCGGTCGCGATCGCCGGTCACCTCGTGCAGCAGCCTCGCGGCCGCCGCATCGGCGAGCTCGTGCGCACGGGTGCGGCGATCGTCGCCGACTCCTTCGGTAAGGGCATCGCCACCGTGAGCGTCGCCCGTCCGCTGAGCGACGAGCAGCGCGCATCCATCGGGGCCATGCTGCGAGAGCGCTACGGCCGCGACCACACCCTCAACCAGGTCATCGACCCCGCGCTCGTCGGCGGGGTCCGCGTTCAGGTCGGCGACGACGTGATCGACGGCAGCGTCGCTGCACGCTTGGCAGAACTCACACTTCGACTGGCCGGCTAGGTCCGCTCGAGAACACCAGACGGAGCCCCGCAGAGTCGGGGCTGCGAACGAAAAGGGAAGAACATGGCAGAACTTTCGATCAGCCCGGACGAGATCCGCGACGCGCTCAAGAAGTTCGCGCGCGACTACGCTCCCGGAGCCGCCGCTGCGACCGAGGTCGGCCGCGTGGTCGATGCCGCTGACGGCATCGCGCACGTCGAGGGCCTGCCCGGCGTGATGGCCAACGAGCTCATCCGCTTCTCCGACGGCACGCTCGGCCTTGCGCAGAACCTCGACGAGAGCGAGATCGGCGTCGTCGTGCTCGGCGAGTTCTCCGGCATCGTCGAGGGCATGGAGGTCACCCGCACGGGCGAGGTCCTCTCCGTCCCCGTCGGCGACGGCTACCTCGGCCGCGTCGTCGACCCGCTCGGCGCCCCCATCGACGGCCTCGGCGACATCGCCGACGAGGGCCGTCGCGCCCTCGAGCTGCAGGCGCCGGGCGTCATGCAGCGCAAGAGCGTCCACGAGCCCATGCAGACCGGCATCAAGGCGATCGACGCCATGATCCCCGTCGGTCGCGGCCAGCGCCAGCTCATCATCGGCGACCGCCAGACCGGCAAGACGGCGATCGCGGTCGACACGATCATCAACCAGAAGGCCAACTGGGAGTCGGGTGACACGAACAAGCAGGTGCGCTGCATCTACGTCGCCATCGGCCAGAAGGGCTCGACGATCGCCGCCGTCAAGGGCGCGCTCGAAGAGGCCGGCGCCATGGAGTACACGACGATCGTCGCGGCCCCCGCCTCCGACCCCGCGGGCTTCAAGTACCTCGCGCCCTACACCGGCTCGGCCATCGGCCAGCACTGGATGTACGGCGGCAAGCACGTGCTCATCATCTTCGACGACCTGTCGAAGCAGGCCGAGGCCTACCGCGCGGTCTCACTCCTCCTGCGTCGCCCGCCGGGTCGCGAGGCCTACCCCGGTGACGTCTTCTACCTGCACTCCCGCCTTCTCGAGCGCTGCGCGAAGCTCTCGGACGAGCTCGGTGCCGGGTCGATGACGGGTCTGCCGATCATCGAGACGAAGGCGAACGACGTCTCCGCCTACATCCCCACCAACGTCATCTCGATCACCGACGGCCAGATCTTCCTGCAGTCCGACCTGTTCAACTCGAACCAGCGCCCCGCAGTCGACGTCGGCATCTCCGTCTCGCGCGTCGGTGGCGACGCGCAGGTCAAGAGCATCAAGAAGGTCTCCGGCACGCTCAAGCTCGAGCTGGCCCAGTACCGCTCGCTCGAGGCGTTCGCGATGTTCGCCTCCGACCTCGATGCGACGAGCCGTCGCCAGTTGTCGCGCGGTGCGCGCTTGACCGAGCTGCTCAAGCAGCCGCAGTACTCGCCGTACCCCGTGGAGGAGCAGGTCGTCTCGATCTGGGCAGGCACGAAGGGCAAGCTCGACTCGATCGCGATCAGCGATGTGCTGCGCTTCGAGCGCGAGCTGCTCGATCACCTCCACCGCAACACCGAGATCCTCACCACCCTGCGCGAGACGAACGTGCTCGACGAGAAGACCGAGGGCGAGCTCGAGAAGGCGATCGACTCCTTCCTCGAGGAGTTCCAGGGCGGCGGGGCCGATGGCGTGCAGGCCGGCTCGGAGGAGTTCGACGAGACCGAGGAAGCCGACATCAACCAGGAGAAGATCGTGCGGAGGAAGCGCTAGAGCCTCGGCTCGATCGCGACCGACCACACGACGACACCTAAGGAAAGACGACACACATGGGAGCGCAACTTCGGGTCTACCGGCAGAAGATTCGTACTGCCCAGACGACCAAGAAGATCACGCGCGCGATGGAGCTCATCTCCGCCTCGCGGATTCAGAAGGCTCAGGCGCGCATGGCCGCGTCGGCGCCGTACGCCCGGGCGGTGACGCGCGCCGTATCGGCGGTCGCGACCTACTCGAACGTCGACCACGTGCTCACGACCGAGCGCGAGAACCCGACGCGGGCCGCCGTCGTCGTCTTCAGCTCGGACCGCGGACTTGCGGGCGCATTCTCCTCGCAGGCCATTCGTGAGGCGAACGAGCTGCGCACCCGACTCGAGGACGAGGGCAAGGAGGTCGTGAACTACCTCATCGGTCGCAAGGCCGTGCAGTACTTCGCGTTCCGTCGCCGTGCCGCGGCCAAGGAGTGGACGGGCAACACCGACCAGCCTGAGTTCTCCACGGCCAAGGACATCGCCGACACTCTCGTCGAGGCGTTCATCGCCGGCGGCGAGGGCGGCGAGGGCGTCGACGAGATTCACATCGTCTACAACCGCTTCGTCAACCTTGTTTCGCAGGTTCCCGAGATCGTGCGCGTCTTGCCCCTCGAGGTCGTCGACGGTGTCGAGGAGCCCGGTGACGCCGAGATCCTGCCGCTGTACGAGTTCGAGCCCGAGGTCGACCAGGTACTCGACGGCCTCCTGCCGGTCTACATCGAGAGCCGCATATTCAACGCCATGCTGCAGTCGGCGGCGTCGGAGCACGCGGCACGACAGAAGGCGATGAAGTCGGCGAGCGACAACGCCGACAAGCTCATCCTCGACTACCAGCGCCTGGCGAACAACGCCCGCCAGGCCGAGATCACCCAGCAGATTTCCGAGATCGTGGGCGGCGCAGACGCCCTCAGCTCGGCCAAGTAGACGCGCCACGGGCGCGTCTACCAACAGACACAGAACGCTTCTTAGAGAAAGAGAGCTCATGGCTACCGCAACCAAGAAGAAGCCCGCCGGGGACACCACCGTGCACGGCGTCGGCCGCGTCGCCCGCGTCACGGGCCCCGTCGTCGACATCGAGTTTCCCCACGACGCGATCCCGGGCATCTACCACGCACTCAAGACCGACATCACGATCGGCGAGGAGACCACGACGCTGACCCTCGAGGTCGCGCAGCACCTCGGTGACGACCTCATCCGCGCCATCGCGCTCAAGCCGACCGACGGTCTCGTCCGCGGCCAGGAGGTGCGCGACACGGGTGAGCCGATCTCGGTGCCCGTGGGCGATGTCACGAAGGGCAAGGTCTTCAACGTCATCGGCGAGGTGCTCAATGCCGAGCCCGGTCAGAAGATCGAGATCACGGAGCGCTGGCCGATCCACCGCAAGCCCCCGGCCTTCGACCAGCTCGAGTCGAAGACGCAGCTCTTCGAGACCGGTATCAAGGTCATCGACCTTCTCACGCCCTACGTTCTCGGCGGCAAGATCGGCCTCTTCGGCGGTGCCGGTGTCGGCAAGACCGTGCTCATCCAGGAGATGATCCAGCGCGTCGCCTCCGATCACGGCGGTGTCTCGGTGTTCGCCGGTGTCGGCGAGCGCACCCGTGAGGGCAACGACCTCATCATGGAGATGGAGGAGGCGGGCGTCTTCGACAAGACCGCCCTCGTCTTCGGCCAGATGGACGAGCCGCCGGGCACGCGTCTCCGCGTCGCCCTCTCGGCCCTCACGATGGCCGAGTACTTCCGTGACGTGCAGAAGCAGGACGTCCTCCTGTTCATCGACAACATCTTCCGGTTCACGCAGGCGGGCTCCGAGGTGTCGACGCTTCTCGGCCGCATGCCCTCCGCGGTGGGCTACCAGCCGAACCTCGCGGACGAGATGGGCATCCTCCAGGAGCGCATCACCTCGACGCGAGGCCACTCGATCACCTCGCTGCAGGCGATCTACGTGCCCGCTGACGACTACACCGACCCGGCACCCGCGACGACCTTCGCGCACCTCGACGCAACGACGGAGCTGAGCCGCGAGATCGCCTCGAAGGGTCTCTACCCCGCGGTCGACCCGCTCACCTCGACGAGCCGTATCCTCGACCCTCTCTACATCGGCGAGGACCACTACCGCGTCGCGACGACCGTCAAGCAGATCCTCCAGAAGAACAAGGAGCTGCAGGAGATCATCGCCATTCTCGGTGTCGACGAGCTCAGCGAGGAGGACAAGATCACGGTGTCGCGTGCTCGCCGCATCCAGCAGTTCCTCTCGCAGAACACCTACATGGCGAAGAAGTTCACGGGCGTCGAAGGCTCCACGGTGCCGCTCAAGGACACGATCGAGTCCTTCGACGCGATCGCCAAGGGCGAGTACGACCACGTGGCCGAGCAGGCCTTCTTCAACGTCGGAACCATCAGCGACGTCGAGGAGCGCTGGGCTCAGATCCAGAAGGAGAACGACTAGTCGTGGCCGAGCTCACGGTGAGCGTCGTCGCCGCCGACCGAGAGGTGTGGTCGGGCGTCGCGAAGCAGATCGTCGCGCGCACCACGGAGGGTGAGATCGGCATCCTGCCCGGTCACGAGCCCTTGCTGGGCATCCTCGGCGCCGGAGAGGTGCGCATCACGCCGACGGAGGGCGCCGTCGTCACGGCGCGCGCCGAAGACGGGTTCCTCTCGGTCGAGAACAACACCGTGACAATCGTCGCGGGCGCCGCCGAACTGCTCTAGTGCTCATCGCCATGGCCGGGCTGCCCGGCTCCGGCAAGAGCACTGTCGCGGAAGCGCTCGGGGTGCAGCTGCGCACTCCCGTGGTCTCGGTGGATCCGCTCGAATCCGCGATCCTGCGCTCGGGTATCGAGAGCGACCAGCCCACGGGACTCGCCGCGTACCTGGTCGCGGAGACGATCGCCGAGTCGGTGTTGCGCGCGGGCCAGGGCATCATCGTCGACGCCGTCAACGCCGTGTCGCCCGCCCGTGACCAGTGGGTCCTCCTCGCGGAGCGTGTGGGCGTCGAGGTGCGGTTCATCGAGACCGTGTGCAGCGACACTGCGCTGCATCGGCGTCGGCTCGACGAGCGCAGACGCGATCTCGAGCACCTCGCCGAACCCACCTGGCACGCCGTCGAACAGCGATTGGACGAGTACGCGTCCTGGTCGGGTGCGGCCGATGCGTGCCCGCGCCTCACGCTCGACACCGTCTCCGAACTCGATGCGCTCGTGACCGAAGCGATCGCCTTCCTGCGCTCGTGACCCTGCTCCTCCTGCCGCCGTCGGAGACGAAGCGGGACGGGGGAGTGCCGCGCTCGCGCCTCGCCCTGTCGCGAATGGGCTACCCCCTCCTGACGGAGCTGCGCGCCAGCATGCTCGACCAGCTCGTCGCCGTGTCAGTCGACGACGAGACGGGCATGCGTGCCTTGCGCATCAGCGCCCGAGCGGCCGCGGTCGAGCTCGAGCGCAATCGGCGGGTGCGCAGCTCGGCGACGTTGCCGGCGCTGGAGAGGTACACCGGCGTGCTGTACGACGCGCTCGCGGTGACGGAGTGGAGCGAGGATGCTCGTCGTCGCGCCGCCGATCACGTCGTGATCCAGTCCGCACTGTTCGGGTTGCTGCGTGCCGACGACCCGATTCCGGCCTACCGTCTCTCGCACGACTCCCGGCTCCTCGACGTCCGGCTGGTACGGCACTGGGCCGATCCCGTCGCGCGCATCCTCGCTCGGCACCGCGGCCCGATTCTCGACCTGCGGTCGGAGGCCTACTCAGCCCTCGGTCCGATTCCCGGGCGCGACGACGCGCGCTTCGTGCGCGTCGTGGCAGCGGGCGACGACGGTGTCACCCGTGCCCTCTCCCACGCGAACAAGTCGGCCAAGGGCCGCTACCTGCGCACCCTGCTCGAGTCGGGCCCGATGCCCACGACGCTCGACGGAGTGGTGGCACGCTCGGCCGACCTCGGGTGGATCCTGCGTCCGGGCGCGCCTGGCGAACTCGACCTCGTGGTGCCGCAGGACTGAGAGACGTCAGATCACCCGGTCGTGGCAGTTGCGCGCCAGCAGCCGACGATGTGGTCGTCGACGAGACCGGCCGACTGCATGAGCGCGTAGGCCGTCGTCGGGCCCACGAAGCGCCAGCCGACAGCCTTGAGCGTCCGCGCGAGAGCCACCGATTCGGGGGTGCTCGCGGGCAGATCGGCGAGCTGGGCCAGCCGTGTCGCGCGCGGCGCGGGTGCGTGCCGCCAGACGAGCTCGTCGAGCCCGCCCGGCTCGAGGGCGATGTGCGTCACGAGCAGCTGCGCGTTGGCGATCGTGGCCTCGATCTTCGCGCGATTGCGAATGATCGACTCGTCGGCGAGCAGGCGGGCGACGTCGCTCTCGTCGAAAGCGGCGACCGCCGCGGGGTCGAAGCCCGCGAAGGCGCGCCGAAAGCCCTCCCGGCGGCGCAGGATCGTGATCCACGAGAGCCCCGACTGGAAGGCCTCGAGGGAGAGCTTCTCGAAGAGCGCACGGTCGCCGTGCAGGGCCACGCCCCACTCCTCGTCGTGGTACCGGCGGTACTCGGCATCGTCGCCCACCCAGCCGCATCGAGCACGGCCGTCGTCGGCGACGCGCACGTCGTGCGCGGGGCTCATCGGTGCGTGATGCCTTCGTGGTCGAGCAGCCAGACCTTCGTGGGCACGCCATCGCCCGCGCTGTAGCCCGTGATGCGCTGATCGCTCGCGAGGACGCGGTGGCACGGCACAATGAGCGGAACGGGGTTGGCGCCGACGGCACCGCCGACGGCGCGCCCCGCGGTGGCGCGGCCCGTCTCGCGGCCGAGCTCGCCGTAGCTGCGCGTCGCACCGAAGGGGATAGCACGCAGTCCCTCCCAGATGGCGCGCTGGAACGGCGTGCCCGTCAGCCGCACGGGCACGTCGATGTCGCGCCGCGACCCCGCGAAGTACTCGCCGAGCTGCTCGACAGTGCGGCGAGTGAGATCGTCGGGCACGTCGGGCTGGTCATCGGTGGAGAGAGTGCCCGCGCGCTCGATCTCGAGGCGCGTGATCGCCGTGCCGTCGCCCTCGACGACGATGCGCCCGAGTGGCGAGGCCGTCGTGAGGCGGGCGATCGCGCTCGCGGCGGAGTGCTCTGCCGTGGGGGACTCTGCGGGGGAGCGGCGGACGGGCGCGGTGTCGAGCTGGGTCATACCGAGCAGACTACGGCCCCGAGCATCCCGCGACCGGCGGAAATCGGACACGGGGATCGGTGCCGGTGCGCGAGTTCCTGGGGAGGGGGCGTGGAGGCTCGTGCGCGAGGATGGGGGCATGACGACCATGACGTATCGCACCCTCGGGCGCAGCGGGCTGCGCGTCTCCGCCGTCGGTCTCGGCTGCAACAACTTCGGCCGACCCGGCTCGGCGACCGAGACCCAGGACGGCACCGACCGGGTGCTGCACGCCGCGCTCGATCACGGCATCACGCTTCTCGATGGCGCCGACATCTACGGCCACGAGTACGGACGCAGCGAGGCCATGATGGGACACGCGCTGCGGGGCCGCCGCGACGAGGTCGTGCTCGCGAGCAAGTTCGGGCACGTCGACTACGAGAGCCCGATCCCGCACTGGGGTGCCAAGGGGTCGCGCCGCTACATCCGCCTCGCGGTGGAGGGCAGCCTGCGGCGCCTGCAGACCGACACGATCGATCTGTACCAGTTCCACACCCCCGACCCGCTCACGCCGCTCGAGGAGACCCTCGCGGCGCTGCACGAGCTCATCGACGCGGGCAAGGTGCGCTACATCGGCCACTCCAACTTCGCGGGCTGGCAGCTCGCGCGCGCCGACCTGCTCGCCGAGCTGCACGGCCACCCGTGCTTCATCTCGGCCCAGAACGAGTACAGCCTGCTGCGGCGCGGCGCCGACCGCGAGCTGCTTCCGGCCGCCGCCGAGCTCGGTGTCGGCTTCCTGCCGTACTACCCGCTCTACAACGGCCTCTTCACGGGAAAGTTCTCGCGCGAAGGCGGGCCCGCCGACACCCGCATCATGCGGCAGCGCCCCCACCTCGTGGAGACCGCGCCGTGGGACCGCATCGAGGCCCTCGAGGCCTTCTGCGCTGCGCGCGGCATCGGGATGCTCGAGGCGACGATCGGCTGGCTGCTGAGTCGCCCGGCTCTCGCGAGCGTCATCGCCGGCGCGACGACCGCGGAGCAGGTCGCGCAGAACGCCGCCGCTGTGAACGCGTGGACCCCGACGGAGGAGGACCTCGCTGAGATCGATGCGCTCTTCCCGCCCGGGGTCGACTACTCGGCGCCCTCCTCGTAGAGCACGGGAGGGCTGCTCTCAGTCGGCGAGGTCGTCGTCGGAGCCCTGCGAGGGCGGCAGCGGCTGGGCGTCGACGTTGATCGCGCGGTTGAGCTCGGCGGCCTCGGCGTTGAGCTCCTCGAGCTCCTCGAGTAGCGCGTTGTACTCGTCGACCGCCGCGTTGAGGCCCTCCCGCTCGACCTCGAGCGCCGCCTGGCGGTCGAGGAGGGCCTGGCGGTCGGACTCGAACGCCGACTGGCTCGTGTAGCCGCCCGGTCGCGAGGCGCGCTCGTTGAACGCCGAGATGTCGTCCTCGAGCGCCGCCGCCGCGTCGGCGTACTCCGCCTGGTCGGCCTCGAGCGCCGCGAAGCGCGCGTCGAGCTCGTCGCTGAGCTGCTGCAGCCTCTCCTCGAGGCTGTCGAACACGGCGGCGACCTGCGCGTAGAGGTCGATCGTGAGGGAGCGATCGTCGAAGTAGCGGGCGTAGTGCTGCTCGAGCTCCGGCGCGAGAGTCGGAATCTCGGTGCCGAGGATGGCGTAGAGCTCGGGGATGCGCGAGGTCGGGTCGAGAGCCTCGTACTCGGCGATCCGCTCGACGAGCTCGTGCTCCGGCCCGAGGGCGGCGAAGTCGGCCTCGAGGAGCACGGCGAGAGCATCCCGCTCCTCGGTGCTCAGGCGGTCCCACGCGGCGTGCAGCATCTCGTGCGCCGCGACGACGACCTCGTAGCCGTCGAGGTCGTCGTTCGTGACGTCGTAGAGGAAGATGCGGCCGTCGGCGGGCGTGTAGCAGCCGAGCACCCCCAGACCCGTCTCCTCGAAGGAGCAGAACAGGTCGAAGCGCTCGGGCGGGAGGACCTCGGGTACGCTCGCGTAGAAGAGGAACCGCCCCTCCTCACTCAGTCCCGCCTGATCGGCGTACCGCACGATCGTGGGGTCGGGCTCGTAGCTCCACACCGTGAGCTGGTCATCCACCTGCCGCGGATTCGCCACCGCCCAGCCGGCGCCCGCGAGCACGAGCCCTTGCGCTGCGATGCAGATCGCCGCGACGGCGAGAAGGGCGCCGCGGCCCACCCGCGCGCCCCGATCGCGCCGCGCGTGCCGCGGCTCGGTCGAGAAGTGGCTCATGCCCTCACGCTACTGTCGCGATCGCCCTCAGGCCGCGAGCACGGCGATCGCGGCGTTGAGTGTCGTCGCGAAGAGGGTCCAGAACCAGTAGGGGATCAGCAGGGCCGCGGCGGGCTTGCTGATGTCGGCGAAGCGGATGATCGCGGCGAGGATAGCGAAGTCGAGCGCGACGATGATGCCGAGAGCGATCCACAGGCCGCTCGCCCCGATGAGCGAGCCGAGCCCGAAGAAGACCGGGGTCCAGAAGCCGTTGAGCACGAGCTGCACGACGTACGCGACGAGCGCGCGGCGGCGGGCGGTCGAGGCGGGATGACGCCACACGAGCCAGGCGGCGACGGCCATGCTCGAGTAGAGCACGGTCCACACGGAGCCGAACACGGTATTGGGCGGCGTCCACATCGGCTTGGCGAGATCGTCGTACCACCCGGAGATCGCCGTGACCGAGAGGGCGCTGCCGATGACGGCGACGACGAAGGAGGCCGCGAGGAAACCGGTGAGCGCGAAAGCGGACCGCACGGCGGAGTGATCGCCGGACGTCGGGATCGCGGACTCCTGCGCCCGTGCTCCGACCATGCTCACCTCCCGGCCCCCGATCCTTCGGGACAACCGTGCCCCTGGACCACGTCGAGAGTAGGCGCGAAGGCTCCGAACATCCTGCGCGTATGGCGTGCTCGCGCCGTGCTGGTGGCCCGGCCCCTCTCAGTGCCCGATGAGCGGCGCCATGACCCGTGCAACGAGGGACGAGCGGCCGGTCGCACGCTCCTCAGCGTCTGCCGCCGTCATCGCGAGCAGGCCGGCGTTCGCGCCCAGGAAGCGCAGCGGCTCGGGCTCCCACCGCGGCGAGCGATGGCCGACCCACGGCAGGCGCGTGAGCTCGGTGTCGGCCCCCGTCACGAGGTCCGCGAGCGTGCGCCCCGCGAGATTGGTCGTCGAGAGGCCGTCGCCCACGTAGCCGCTGGCTCGCCCGAGCCCCGAGCTCGGGTCGTAGTGCACGCTCGCGTGCCAGTCGCGCGGCACGCCGAGCGGCCCGCCCCACGCGTGCTCGATCGACAGCTCGGGCAGTGCGGGAAAGAGCTCGTGCAGCGTCGCCGCGAGGTGCGCGAAGACCCCGTCGACCCGGTCGTACTCGGGTCGGATCGCGCTGCCCCAGTGGTAGCGCGCGCCCCGGCCCCCGAACGCGATGCGGTTGTCGGCAGTGCGCTGGCCGTAGATGACGAGGTGCCGGCCATCGGAGAACGTCTGACCGTGCTCGATGCCGAGCTGCTGCCACACCTCGTCGCTCAGCGGCTGCGTCGCGATCATGAGCGAGTACAGGGGCAGCACGCGCCGGCGCAGCGGCGCCAGCCCGGCACCGTAGCCCTCGAGCGCGGCGATGACGTGCCGGGCGCGCACGACACCGCGGGCGGTCTCGACTCGGCCCGGTGCCCACGTCATGACCTCGGTCTGCTCGTGGATGACCGCGCCGCGCGACTCGACGATACGGGCGAGGGATCGCGTGAGCGCTGCGGGGTGCACGCGGGCGCACGCGGGGTCGTACACCGCGCCGAGTGCTCCGGCCGCGCGAACGCGCTCGGCGCTCCACAGCTCGAGAGCGTCGACGCCGAACTCGCGCGCCTCGGCGACCTGGGAACGAGCATCCGCCCACTGCGCATCGGAGCGCGCGTAGACGACCGTGCCGCCGCGCACGTAATCGCAGTGGATGCCCTCCCGCTCGACGACCGCGCCGACCTCGTCGACCGTGCCGATCATCGCGCGTCGCATCGCGAGTGCTGCCTCACGGCCGTGCTGCGCGGCGAGGGACGCGGTCGAGCGCGGGAAGAGCGCCGAGACCCAGCCGCCGTTGCGGCCGGAGGCGCCGAACCCCGCGATCTCCTTCTCGAGCAGCGCGATGCGCAGGTCGGGGTCGCGTCTCTGCAGCTCGTAGGCCGTCCACAGCCCCGTGAGCCCCGCGCCGATGATCGCCACATCGACGTCGGTGTCGCCGTCCAGCGGGGAGCGCGGGGTCAGCTCGTCGTCGACCGTCGCATGCCAGTAGCTCAGGCCGCGATAGTCCGCCTCGGTCACAGCCGGTTCGAGGCCTCGGTGAGCACGCTGCGCAGGATGCCCTCGATCTCGTCGAACTCGGCCGGCCCGATCGTGAGCGGGGGAGCGAGCTGGATGACGGGGTCACCCCGGTCATCGGCGCGGCAGTAGAGCCCGGCCTCGAAGAGGGCCTTGGAGAGGAAGCCGCGCAGCAGGCGCTCCGCCTCGTCCTCCGAGAAGGTCTCCTTGGTCTCCTTGTTCTTCACGAGCTCGATGCCGAAGAAGTATCCCTCGCCGCGCACGTCGCCGACGATCGGGAGATCCTTCAGGCGCTCGAGCGCCGCGCGGAACTTCGGGGAGTTCTCGCGCACGTGCTCGAGAATGCCCTCCTCTTCCATGATGTCGAGGTTCTCGAGGGCGACGGCGGCCGAGACGGGATGCCCGGCGAAGGTGTACCCGTGGTAGAACGCCGTCTGACCGTGGGTGAAGGGCTCGTAGAGCTTCTCGCGCACGATCATCGCGCCGAGGGGTGAGTACCCGCTCGTGAGTCCCTTGGCGGAGGTGATGATGTCGGGCACGTAGTCGAAGGCCGTGCACGCGAACATCTCACCGAGGCGGCCGTAGGCGCAGATGACCTCGTCGCTCACGAGGAGGACGTCGTACTGGTCGCAGATCTCGCGCACGCGCTGGAAGTAGCCGGGGGGCGGCGGGAAGCAGCCGCCCGAGTTCTGCACCGGCTCGAGGAAGACGGCGGCGACCGTGTCAGGGCCCTCGAAGAGGATCATCTCCTCGATGCGGTTGGCGGCCCACTGCCCGAACTCCTCGAGCGAGCCGTGGAAGCCCATCTCCTCGGCGCGGTAGTAGTTGGTGTTGGGCACGCGGAACCCGCCGGGGGTGAGCGGCTCGAACATCTCCTTCATGCCGGGGATGCCTGTGATGGCGAGTGCTCCCTGCGGGGTGCCGTGGTAGGCGACGGCGCGCGAGATGACCTTGTGCTTCATCGGCTTGCCGACGAGCTTCCAGTACTGCTTGGCGAGCTTCCACGCCGACTCGACGGCTTCGCCACCGCCGGTCGTGAAGAACACGCGGTTGAGGTCGCCGGGCGCGTAGTCGGCAAGCCGGTCGGCGAGCTCGATGGCCTTGGGGTGCGCGTACGACCACAGGGGGAAGAACGCGAGCTCCTCCGCCTGCTTGCGCGCCGCCTCGGCGAGACGCTCGCGGCCGTGGCCGACCTGCACGACGAAGAGGCCCGAGAGCCCGTCGATGTACTTGCGGCCGTGCGAGTCGTAGATGTGGTGGCCCTCGCCGCGCACGATGATGGGCACGCCCTCGCCGGCGGCCATGCCCGACTGGCGGGCGAAGTGCATCCACAGGTGGTCCTTGGCCTTGCGCTGCAGCTCGGCCTCGGCGAGAGCCTCGGCGCCGCTCAGGGCGGCGGGTGCGGCGGCGGTGTGGTGCGCGGTCGCGTCGGACTTCTGCTTCTTCTGCTTCTTCTTCAAGAGTGTCATCGTGTTCCCCAGTTGTAGAACTGCTTCTGCAGTCGTAGATAGACGAACGTCTCCGTGGAGTGGACGCCGTCGATGGCGCGGATGCGCCGGTTGAGCAGGTCGATGAGGTCGTCGTCGTTCTCGCACACGACCTCCGCGAGAATGTCGAAGCTGCCGGCGGTCAGCACGAGGTAGTCGACGGCGCTGAGCGAGGCGAGCTCGTCGGCGACCGCGGTCGTGTCGCCGGAGACGCGGATGCCGATCATGGCCTGCCGGTAGAACCCCAGTTGCATCGGGTCGGTCACCGCGACGACCTGCATGACGCCCGATTCGGTGAGCTTCTGCACGCGCTGGCGCACGGCGGCCTCGCTGAGCCCGACCGCCTTGCCGATCTCGGCGTAGGAACGCCGGCCGTCGGTCTGCAGTTGCTCGATGATCGCCTTGGAGACATCATCGAGCTGAACAGGCTTGGGGCGGGCGACCATGCCTCGATTCTGGCAGTCACGAAGGGTGATCACAAGCGGATCCGCAGGAAAAGCGGATTTCCAGCGACGAAATCCGTCGAAATCGACCGGGATGCTCTGCTCGGGCCGCGCTACAGTGTCGGCATGAGCACGCGCATCCTGCAGAACTTCATCGATGGCCAGTACGTCGCGAGCACCGCGGAGTCCCACACCGAGCTCGTGGACCCGGCGACGGAGGAGGTGTACGCGCACTCTCCCGTGAGCACGCCCACCGAGATCGACGCCGCCTACGGCGCCGCCGAGCGGGCGTTCGCCGCGTGGGGCCGCACGACGCCGCAGGAGCGGCAACTTGCGCTGTTCCGCCTCGCCGATGCTGTCGAGAGGCGGGCCGAGGAGTTCGCCGATCTCGAATCGCATGACACGGGCAAGCCGCGCGCGAGCCTCGTGGCCGACGAGATCGACCAGTCGGTCGACCAGCTGCGCTTCTTCGCGGGTGCCGCGCGCACCCTCGAGGGCCGGTCGGCGGGGGAGTACCTCGCGGGCCACACCTCGTGGGTGCGCCGCGAACCCATCGGCGTCATCGGGCAGGTCACGCCGTGGAACTACCCGCTCAACATGGCGGTGTGGAAGATCGCCCCCGCGATCGCCGCGGGCAACACGGTCGTGCTCAAGCCCTCCGACACGACGCCCCAGTCGACGCTCCTGCTCGCCGAGGTGGCGGCGGAGTTCCTGCCGGCGGGCGTGCTCAACGTCGTCGTGGGCGACCGCGGCACGGGCTCGGCCCTCGTCGAGCACCCGACGCCTCAGATGGTCGCGATCACGGGGTCGGTGCGCGCGGGCATGGCCGTCGCCCAGTCCGCCGCGCAGAACCTCAAGCGCGTGCACCTCGAGCTCGGCGGCAAGGCGCCCGCGATCGTCTTCCCCGACGCCGACCCCGAGGCGGTCGCCGAGGGGCTCGTGCTCGCCGGCTACTTCAACGCGGGCCAGGACTGCACCGCGGCGACGCGCGTGATCGTGCACGAGTCTGTGCACGACGCCGTCGTCGAAGCCCTCGCCGCCCGCGCGCGGTCGCACGCCCGCACCGGCGCGCCCCACGAGGAGGGCATCCTGTACGGCCCCCTCAACAATGCGAACCAGCTCGCCCAGGTCTCCGGTGTCGTCGACCGATTGCCGGCCCACGCCGACATCGTCACGGGCGGGCGACGTCAGGGCGAGAAGGGCTACTTCTACGAGGCGACGATCGTCACCGGCCTGCAGCAGGACGACGAGGCGGTGCAGGAGGAGATCTTCGGCCCCGTGCTCACGGTGCAGACCTTCCGGGACGAAACCGAGGCCCTCGCGCTCGCCAACGGCGTGCGGTACGCGCTCGCCGCCTCGGTGTGGACGAGCGACCACGCTCGCGCGCTGCGCCTGTCTCGCGATCTCGACTTCGGCTGCGTGTGGATCAACACGCACATCCCCTTCGTCTCCGACATGCCGCACGGCGGGTTCAAGCACTCCGGGTACGGCAAGGATCTCTCGCAGTACGGCTTCGAGGACTACACGCGGCTCAAGCACGTCATGAGCTTCCTCGGGGAGTAGCGGCGTGGCGTCCATGAACGATCCCGAGTCCGAGCCCGCCGACGAGGACACCGTCCTGCGGGAGTGTCCCCCGACGCTCGGAGCGGGAGGCGCCGCCGCGGAGCATCCCGTCGCCGACGTCGAGGACACCGTGATCGGGCTCATCCAGCCGCACGCTCCGGCGCACGATCGATCGGTCCTCTCCTCGCCGGCGCCGACCGCGCCTCTGCCCTCTCACGATGTGCCGCCCGAGCCCGAGCCCCGGCGCGCGCCCACGACCTGGGCTGCACACATCCGCGGCACGGACGTCACGATCCCCCTCGACCGGCCGGCGATCATCGGTCGTCACCCGAGCATGGCGCGCATCGACGAGGTTCCGCAGCCCCGCCGCGTGCAGATTCCGGCGACGCATCGGGATGTCTCGGGGCGCCACGCCCGCATCGAGCAGCTCGGCGACACTCTGGTCGTCACCGACCTCGGTTCGACCAACGGCATCGACGTACACTGGTCGCAGGGGCCGGTGCGCCGGCTCCGCCCGGGTGAGACGAGTGTGGTCCTGCCCGACGCCGTCGTCGCCATCGGCGATGCCGTCGTCGTCGAGTTCGTGGCCGTGGCTACCCTCTGACGCCGCGCGGCGCCAGCACCCTCGATCGACCGGAGTACCCGTGACCGCCCTCGGACGCAGCAGCGTGCGCCACACCGTGGCCCTGCCCGGCCACGGCGGAGCGGTCGAGCTCTCCTGGCACGGCGTGACCCACACGGGCTACCGGCGAACGGCCAACGAAGACAGCTATCTCGCCGACGTGCCTCTCTTCGCCGTCGCGGACGGCATGGGCGGCCACTCGCACGGCGACCGCGCGAGTGACGCAGTCGTGCGCCGACTGCAGGCGTGCGTGGAGGGCGACTTCGTGGGCATCGAGAGCGTGCAGCATGCCCTGCACCTCGCGACGTGGGATATCCACCACCTCGACGACGAGGATCGCGGCATCGGCACGACGGTCACGGGCGCCGGTCTCGACGTGCTCGACGGCGGCGCGGTGTTCCGCGTCTTCAACGTCGGCGACTCGCGCGTCTACCGCTTCCAGGGCAACGAGCTCACGCAGGTCACACGCGACCACTCGGTCGTGCAGGAGCTCGTGGACGCGGGGCAGATCCTCGCGGCGGACGCCGAGGCGCATCCCGAATCGAACGTCATCACGCGCGCCGTCGGTTTCTCCCTCGAGCCGGAGGCCGATCTGACGATCGTGCCCCTCGTACCCGGCCTGCGCCTCCTGCTGTGCTCCGACGGGCTCACGAAGGAGCTTCCCGCCGAGCGGATCCGCCTGCACCTCGCCGCCCGTCTGAGCGCCCGCGAGACCGCCAACGCGCTCCTGGATGCCGCCCTCGCCCAGGGCGGCCGCGACAACATCACCATCATCGTCATCGACGTCGTGCACGCTCCCACGTCGTCCCCGTCGGAATCCCTAGACTGACGTACGCGCCGTGCTGCGGCGAGCGCCGTCGGGGGAGGGGGTAGTCATGGTTCGACGTCGACCGTCCGACCCTCCGATCCTGCCCGGATTCAGCCACGTGCGTGTTCTCGGCTCCGGCGGCTTCGCCGACGTCTTCCTGTACGAGCAGAACATGCCCAGGCGGCAGGTCGCGGTCAAGGTGCTGCTCTCCGACGTCGTGACGGAGCACGTGCGGCAGATGTTCCAGGTCGAGGCGAACCTCATGGCGCAGCTCTCGAGCCACCCGAGCATCCTCACCGTCTACCAGGCCAGTATCTCCGCCGACGGCCGGCCGTACCTTGTCATGGAGCTGTGCTCGGCGCAGCTCGCCAGTCGGTATCGAGCCGAGCGCATTCCCGTGGCGGAGGTGCTCGGCATCGGGGTGCGCATCGGCGGCGCGATCGAGACCGCCCACCGGCAGGGTGTCCTGCACCGCGACATCAAGCCATCCAACATCATGCTCACGGCCTACGGGCACCCCGTGCTGAGCGACTTCGGCATCGCCTCCTCGCTCAATGCCGCCACTACGCAGGAGAGCGTGGGCATGTCGATACCGTGGTCGGCTCCGGAGGTTCTGCTCGACGAGACCACCGGCTCGGTGCAGAGCGAGGTGTGGTCGCTCGCCGCGACGCTCTACACGCTCCTGGCGGGTCGCTCTCCTTTCGAGGTCGTCGAAGGCTCGAACGCCTCCGAGGCACTCATCGGTCGCATCAGTCGGGCTCGCGTGCCCTCCCTCGATCGCGACGACGTGCCGGAGTCGCTCGAAACGGTGCTGCGGCGCGCGTTGAACCGGGCCCCGGCACGGCGCCACTCCTCCGTGCTCGAGCTGGTGCGAGACCTCCAGCGCGTCGAGGCGGAGCTCGGGCTCACGCCCACACAGGCCGACGTCGCGATGGACGACTGGGCGATCGCGAGTGCGGGCGATCCCCACGACCGCACGATCGTGCGAGCGGCTGCGGGCAAGCCCTCCGGCGGTGCGCGCGGCCGTCGCCTGCGGCGGCGTCGAGCCGTCGCTGCTGCTCCCGAACCAGAAGGCGCGTCGCCGCGCACCGCCGGTGTGCGGCGCGTGCGACAGTCCCGCATGATCGCCGCCGCGCTGCTGGTGATCGCGATCGTCGTGGTCGGTCTCGGCGCGACCGCGACGCTCTCGGCGATTCAGGCTGCAGACGGCAGTCTGCCGAGGGTGAGCAACGTCGAGGCGGCGCGCGAGGGCTCGACCATCATCTTCTCCTGGAGCGACCCCGGCCTCGCGGAAGGGGACGTCTACCAGGTGCAGGTCGACGGCGGCGCCACGACCCTGCAGCGCACCGCCGAGTTCGCGGTCGCCGTCGTCGAGGGCGACACGGTGTGCGTGACCGTCAGCGTCGCGCGCGAGGGGCGCGTGGGCGCACCGAGCGACGAGAAGTGCGCGGTGGCGGAGTGATGACCCCATGCGCGTGAGAGTGCCGGTGCGACGCTCGACCCTCCTCACGGGGGTCGGAGCCTCGCTCGTCGCAGCCCTCGTCGCGACGCTCGCCGTCATCGCCCCCGGGTTCGAGACGCAGCGCGTCGACCTCGACGACGGCTCGCTGTGGATCGCGAGCGGGGAGCGCCAGACGGTGGGTCGCGCCAACCTGCAGATCGGTCTCCTCGACTCCGTCGTCGAGAGCGGAGGGTCGCAGCTCGACATCCTGCAGGACGAGGACGACGTGATCGTCGTGGACGCGGTGAACGCGACGGCCGACATCCTCGACGTCGCGCGGGCCGAGGTGCGCGAGACCGTGCCGCTGCCGCCGGACGGCGCCTCCGTGCGCGCGGTCTCGGAGTCGATGGTCGTGCACAGTGCGAGCACGGGAGAGACGTGGGTCGTTCCCCGGCTCGGCTTCGACGAGTTCGACGCCGCCTCGAGCGCCTCGTTCGTGTTCGGCGCGGGCTCGGCGCTCGCCGAGGAGGACGGGTACGGCGTCGTCGTCGTGGCCCCGGAGGCCGGCGAGGTCTACCGTCTGCTGCCCGATCGCACCGATCGGGTCGAGCAGACCTGGACGATCGACATCGACCCGTCCGCTGACGCCGCGATCACGATCGTCGGAGACACGTGGGTCGTGCTCGATCGCGACGAGAGGGTGCTCATCACGGCAGATCGCCGCATCCCTCTCGACGACCTCGTGCCGCCCGGCTCGACTCTGGCCCTGCCGGCGCCGGCGCCGACGCCGCAGGGCCGTGAGCTCCTCCTCGCGCACGACGGCGGTCTCATCGAGGTGCTGCTCGACTCCGGCGAGTCGCGCTCGCTCGTCACCGACCGATCCGGCGCTCCCGCATCGCCCGTGAGGGTGGGCGAGTGCTCCTACGCGGCGTGGACGGATGGCAGCGCCTGGCGGCGCTGCGGCACGGTCGCCGATGTGCTCGCTCTGCAGGGTATGAGCCCCGCCGCCCTCCTGCGGTTCGAGGTGCGCGAGGACCGCCTCGTGCTGAGCGATGCGGCCTCAGGCTCGGCGTGGGCGGTGCAGTCGAACGGCGCGCTCATCGACAACTGGGACGAGCTCATCGTGCAGGACGAGGATGAGCGGGAAGAGCAGCTCGACGACCTCGACGTGCCCCCGGAGCTCGAGCGCGTGCAGGCGCCGCCCGTCGCCGTGGACGACGAGTTCGGGGCGCGCCCCGGCCGCTCGACCGTGCTGCCCGTGCTGCTCAACGACAGCGACCCCAACGGCGACGTGCTCGCGATCAGCGCCGTCACGCCGATCGACCCGGGCATCGGACGCATCGATCGTGTGTCGGAGGGCCAACAGCTCCAACTCACCCTCGAGCCCTCGGCCACCGGGCAGCTCGAGTTCGACTACACGATCACCGATGGCCGCGGCGACGCCGATTCTGCGCGCGTGACGGTCAGCGTGCGGAGCCCGGAGCAGAACGCTCCGCCCGTGCAGGTGCGCGCCTCCCGCACGACGGTCGCGCAAGGAGGCACGACGACCGCGGCCGTGCTTGGGGAGTGGTACGACCCGGACGGGGACCCGATCTACCTCGAGTCGGCCTTCGCCCTCGCACCGGATACGGCGACGTTCCGACCAGACGGCCGGGTGACGTTCTCGGAGGCCGGCGGGGCAGGCGAGGTGCGCACCGTCGCGCTCTCGGTCTCGGATGGCACCGCGTCGACCTCGGGTGAGCTCGCCGTGACCGTGCGCCCCTCCGGCCAGGTGCCCATCATCGCGGAGCCCTTCATGGTGCTCGCGTACGCCGATCAGGAGGTGCGCGTCGAGCCGCTCATCCACGTGCGCGGAGGCACCGGCACCATCCGGCTCAGCGCCGTGCCCGACAAGGCGGGCGCGACGATCACGACGAGCCTCGACCGCGGCACCTTCCGATTCCGCAGCACCGAGGTGCGCACGCACTACCTCGAGTACGTCGTCACCGATGGCGCGACAACGGCGACGGGGCTCGTGCGCATCGACGTCGCCGCGCCGCCCGAATCGGGCTCTGCGCCCATCACCGTCCCGAAGACGGCGTTCGTGCGCACCCTCAGCAACAGCACGGTCGCGGTCGCGACGACCGACATCGACCCGACGGGCGGCGTCCTCATCGTCACGGGCATCGTCGACGTGCCCTCCGGGTCGGGTATCCGCGCCGAGATCATCGACCAGCGCGATGTGCGCGTCACCCTCACGCGTCCGCTCGACGCCCCGCAGAGCATCCGCTACCGCATCAGCAACGGTGCGGCGGAGTCGGTCGGCACGATCACCGTCATCGAGATTCCCCGGCCCGACCGCCAGCAGCCCCCGATCGCTGTCGACGACAGCATCTCGGTGCGGGTCGGCGATGCCGTGTCGATTCCCGTGCTCGACAACGACGAGCACCCCGATGATGAGCCCATCACGCTCGCCCCCGACCTCATCAGCGGCCTCGACGGCGAGTCTGGCCTGCTCTTCGTCGCGGGCGATCGGCTGCGCTACCTCGCCCCTGACCAGCCCGGCGACTTCACCGCCGTGTACGAGGTGCTCGGCCCCCTCGGCCAGGAGCGCGCCCAGGCGACGGTGAGCATCCGCGTGCGGGAGGCGAACGAGGCCACCAACGAGGCGCCCGTCGCGAGCACGGTGACTGCGCGGGTCATCGCGGGCGACACCGTGCGCATTCCCATTCCTGTCGACACCATGGACCCGGATGGCGACTCGGTGCAGCTGCTCGGCCCCGAGACGAGTCCCGAGCGCGGCTCGATCGTCGACAGCGGGCAGGACTTCATCGACTACGAGGCCGGCAGCTACTCCGCGGGCACCGACAGCTTCCGGTACACGGTCGTCGACGCGCTCGGCGCGCGCGCGAGCGGCACGATACGGGTCGGCATCAGCCCGCGTCTCGAGGGCGCCCGCAACCCCGTCGCCAACGACGACGCCGTCGTCGTGCGCCCCGGCGTGACGGTGCTCGTGCCCGTGCTCGACAACGACACCGATCCCGACGGCTCGGCCCTCGCCGTCGTCGCCGTCGAGCCCAACGACCCCGCGCTCGACGCCGAGGTCGTCGAGGGGCGCTTCGTGCGCGTCACCCCGCCCACAGCGCAGGGAACCTACGGCCTCGTCTACACGATCGAGAACCCCCTCGCGGGGCGGTCGCAGGCCTTCGTGACGATCACCGTCGATCCGGATGCCCCGCTCACGCCGCCCGTCGCACGCGACACCGTGCTCTCCCTCACCGACATCCTCGAGCAGGAGTCCGTCGCCGTCGACGTGCTCGCCCGCGTTTTCTTCTCGGAGGGGGAGATCGCCGAGCTGGGTCTCGAGCTCGTGCCGGGCTACGAGTCGGGGGCGGTCATCCAGCCCGACCGCCGCATCCTCGTCGAGGTGCGCGAGGAGCGCCAGATCATCCCCTTCCAGGTCGTGCACCCCGACGACCCGACCGTGCGCTCGACCGCCTTCGTGTGGGTGCCGGGCACCGACGACGCGCTCCCGCAGCTCGACCGCCGCGCCGAGCGCATCGAGGTTGTGAGCGAGGAGTCGATCCTCATCGACATCAACGACTACGTGATCGCGGTCGGCGGCCAACCCGTGCGTCTCACCGACACCGCGACGGTGCAGGCCTCGCGTTCCAACGGGGAGGACCCGGTCGTCGACGAGGACACCCTGCGGTTCACCTCCGCCGACCTCTACTTCGGCCCCGCCTCGCTCTCGTTCGAGGTCACCGACGGCGCCTCGGCGACCGACCCCGAGGGGCGCGTCGCGACGATCGTGCTGCCCATCACGGTCACGCCGCGCGAGAACCAGCCTCCCGTGCTCGTCGGCGCGAGCATCGAGCTCGAGCCCGGTCAGGAGGCTGAGCTCGACCTCGTCCGCGTGACGAGCTATCCGTACCCGGATGACATCGACGAGCTCGCGTACGACATCATCGATGGGCCGACCCCGGGTCTCGAGGCCGACCTGGTCGGGCAGCGCCTCCGGGTGAGCGTGCCGGCGAGCACGCCGCGCGGCGCCACGACCGGGGTCACGCTCAGTGTGCGCGATGATGCCGCGCCGGGAACCCCCGGGCGCATCCAGGTGAGCGTCGTGCCCTCCACGCGCCCGCTTGCCGCCCCCGCGACCGACGCGGCGATCGCGCCGCGCGGCGAGACGACCATCATCGACGTGCTCGCGAACGATCAGGCGACGAATCCGTTCCCCGGCCAGCCATTGCGCGTCGTGGGTGTGCGTGGGCTCGACGGTGGTCTGCCGGCCGGCGTGCAGATCGAGCCCGTCAACGACGGTCAGAGCCTCGCCGTCACGGTGGGCGAGGCGGCAGCGCCCATCGACACCAACCTCGAGTACCAGGTCGCCGACGTGACCGATGACCCGGAGCGCTACGTGTGGGGCTCCGTGCGCATCTCGGTGCAGGACGTTCCCGACCCCGTGACGAACCTCCGCGTGCAGAACTACGGCGACCGGCAGCTCACCCTCGCGTGGTCGCCGGGAGCCTCCAACAACGCACCCCTCGAGGGCTTCGAGGCGACCGTGACGACCGTCGAGTCCGGTTCCTCGACGGTCGTGACGTGCGCGACCTCGCCGTGCACGGTGCCGACGGAGGGCAACGGCTCGTCGAACCGCGTGCGTGTGAGCGTCGTCGCCGTCAACGCGCTGGGCGAATCCGACCCGACCTCCCTCGCCGACCCGGTGTGGTCCGATCTCGTGCCGCCCGCCCCCTCGCTCCTCGGCGTCGCGCCGCTCGACGGCGGGCTGCGCATCGGATGGACCAAGCCCGACCAGAGCGCGGGGGCCTCGCCCATCCGCAGCTATCGCATCACCGTGGGCTCGGTCTCGCGTACGCAGACCGTGTCGGCCTCGGATGCGGTCGGCACCGAGTACTGGCTCAACGTCGTGGACGTGGGTGCGCTCGCCAACGGAACGTCGTACAGCGTGAGCGTGAGTGCGCGCAATGACGCCTTCGGGGCCCTCACGACGTGGAACGCGGCGCAGACGAACGGCACTCCCGCCGGCCCGCCGATCCCGACCGCCGCACCGACAGCATCGGGGTCCACCTCGGGCATGGGCATCGACGACCACGAGGTGACGGTCGCCTGGCCCTCGGCATTCGCGGGCAACGGTCGCAGCGTGCAGGCGTACTACGTGTGGCTCGACGACTCGGGCTCCGCGCCCGCCTGCACCGTCACGGGAGTCTCCGTGGGCTCGCCGAGCCACAGCGCTCCCGCGGGAGTGCGCGTGCTCGATGCCGCGACGAGCTCGACGGTCTTCACGGGACTCTCCGCCGACACCGAGTACCGCGCGGTCGTCTACGCCTACAACGGGCAGGGATGCACGGCGAGCGTCGAGGTGACGGCCGTGCCGCGCGCCACACCCTCGCAAGTGGTCGCCGCGTCGATCACTCCGGGTGTCGAGACCGAGACCGGTCGCTGGAACTCCCGCGCGACGGGCGTGACGACGGAGGGAGGCGACCCCGTCGACCGCGTGCGCTATCGACTCGTCGGCGAGGGCGTCGACCCCGCGCAGTCGGCTCCGCTCGAGCTGCCGATCGCCCTGACGGCGGGGTCGACCCACTACGGTGCTGCGCTGCAGGTGCAGTTCAGCGCGTGTCGGGTGTACCCCGAGATCACCGTGTGCGGCGAGTGGTCGGAGGCCATACCCCTCGAGGTCGCCGTGCGCATCGACGCGGCAGTGGAGTTCACCGATATCTCGACCGGTCCGCCCGACCGCAGTGTCGAGGTCTCGTGGTCGACGATCACGCCCGGCGCGGCGTACACGGCCGTGCAGTACGAGTGCCTGGGCGGCGAGGTGACGACCGATCCCGACGCGCCGCGCCAGTGCACCATCACGGCCTCGGCGCCTGACGACCCCAGACTGGTCATCACCGTGACCGTCGGTTCCACCATCTACACCCGGGAGTACAGTCCATGACGATGACCGCCGAGCAGGCGCGCTGGTTCGCCGACATCACCGAGCGCATCACCGCGAACGTCGAGAGAGCGGTTCTCGGCAAGAGCTACGTGATCCGCCTGAGCCTCACGGCGATGCTCAGCGAGGGTCACCTGCTGCTCGAGGACGTCCCGGGCACGGGGAAGACCTCGCTCGCGCGGGCCCTCGCCCAGAGCGTGCGCGGCACGACGACGCGCGTGCAGTTCACCCCGGACCTGCTGCCCGGCGACATCACGGGCATCACGGTGTTCGACCAGCGCAGCGGCGACTTCAGCTTCCACCGCGGCCCGGTCTTCGCCACGATCGTGCTCGCCGACGAGATCAACCGCGCGAGCCCCAAGACCCAGTCGGCGCTGCTCGAGGTCATGGAGGAGGGCCAGGTCACGATCGACGGCGTCTCGCACGACGTCGAGGCGCCCTTCCTCGTGATCGCCACCCAGAACCCCATCGAGCAGGCGGGAACCTACCGCCTGCCCGAGGCCCAGCTCGACCGTTTCCTCATGAAGACCGCGATCGGCTACCCCGACCACGCGGCGACGGTGCGCATCCTCGAGGGTGCCGGCGGCCCTCGAGCGCTCGTCGTCGAGCCCGTCGTCGAACTCGAGACCGTGCGCGACCTCATCTCCGTGGCGCGTACCGTGCACGTCGACCCAACGATCACCGACTACGTGGCCCGCCTCGTCGAGGCGACGCGCGCGCACGACGACGTGCGTCTCGGCGCGAGCGTGCGCGGCGCCCTCGCTCTCGTGCGCTGTGCGAAGACCTTCGCGGCGACGGAGGGGCGCCACTACGTCATCCCCGACGACGTCAAGGCTCTCGCTGAGCCCGTGCTCGCGCACCGGCTCGGTCTTGACCCCGAGTCGGAGTTCGATGGCGTCACACCCTCCGCGGTGATCAGCGAGGTTCTCGTCGAGACGCCGCCGCCGAGCGAGCGGATCGCCGTGTGACCTCCCCTCCCTCCGTGAGGCACTCGCACGGCCGCACCACGGAGCCCGCACGCCGCGGGCCCGACGAGCACTCGCTCGGTGCCACGGTCACGACGGCCCGCACGCGCATCGTCGGCGCTCGCACGGGCCTCGTGGCCGATGCCGTCGTGGCCGTCGTGCGGCTGTGGCGCACGACGCTCGGCGTCGTGTCGCGGGGGATCGCAGCGACCTCCGCCGTCGTCACGCCGCTCGGCTGGGTCGTTGCTGCTCTCGTGCCGCTCGCGCTGCTCGGAGGGTACGCCTGGGGCTGGCAGGAGCTCGTCGTGGCGGGCGTCGTCGGCGCCTCGCTCGCGCTCGTCGCGCTCCTCTACGTCGTCGGCAGTCGGCGATGGACGGTGGAGCTCACCCCTCCGCCTCAGCGCGTCGCGGTCGGCGACCCGGCGCAGGCCAGCATCCTGGTGCGCAATGACAGCGTGCGGCGCTCCTTCGGCACGGTCGTCGACCTGCCCGTCGGTACCTCCGTCGTGCCCGTACCTGTTCCCGGCCTCGCCGCACGGGGGCAGGCTCTGCGCAGCGTCGCCATCCCCACCGACCGGCGTGGTCGCCTCACGCTCGGCCCGGTGCGCACGGTGCGTGCCGACCCCATCGGCCTCGTACGGCGCGAGCGGCTCTGGACGGCGGCTGCGGAGTTCATCGTGCACCCTCGTACGATCGACATCCCCTCCACCTCGAGCGGGCTCGTGCGCGACCTCGAGGGCCAGCCGACGCGCGATCTGACGTCGAGCGATCTCGCCTTCCACGCTCTACGGGAGTACATGCCCGGCGACGAACGCCGCCACATCCACTGGAAGTCGACCGCGAAGACCGGCACCTTCATGGTGCGCCAGTTCGAGCAGACCAGGCGCAGCCACCTCGTGGTCGCGCTGAGCATCGCGAGCATCGACTTCGGTTCCGACGCGGAATTCGAGCTCGCCGTGAGCGTCACGGGCAGCCTCGGCGCGCGCGCGATCCGAGACGCACGGGAGGTCTCGGTCGTCGTGAGCGCGATCACCCCCGAGTTCGCGAAGCGCGCAGTGCTCGCCGTGGAGAGCCTGCCGACCCTCACGCCGAACCGCCTGCTCGACGCCCTCGCGGTCGTCGAGCACAGCCCCTCGGCCCTCGGCATCCTCGACACCTCTCGGCTCGCGGGCGAGAGCGCGCGCGGTATCTCTGTCGCCTTCCTCGTGGTCGGCTCGACGGTCACGGCATCACGGCTGCGCACCGCGGCAGCGAGCTTTCCGCCGGCGGTCGAGGTGGTCGCGCTCCAGTGCGACCCCGATCACGTCCCCGGTCGCCGTCGACTCGGTGCCTTCACGGTGCTCACGCTCGGCTCGCTGCATGATCTTCGCCACGCCATGCGGGGTGGCGACTCGTGACGACAGCCCGCCCGTCCTCCGCCGCGGGTTCGGCGTCCACCGTCCCGCGCCCCGCGGTCCTCGCCAGCGCGACGATCTTCACGGTGCTCGCGTGGGCGATCATCGCGGTCGCCCTCTGGCCCATCTACCGCGCCGGCGAGCTGGTGACCCTCGCCGTCATCGCGATCACGGCGGCGACCGCGATAGCCCTCGCGTCGACGCTCGGCCGGTGGCCCTCTTGGGGGACACTTGGCGCGACCGTCGCGGTGTTCACCGTCGTCGGGGTGCCGCTCGCGGTGCCGGGGCGCACGGTGTACGGGGTGCTGCCGGAACCGCAGGGGCTCGCGGAGCTCTTCGCGGGTGTCGTGCTCGGCTGGCGGCAGCTCGTGACGATCGACTTGCCTGTGGGCGCCTACGAAGCCCTCCTCGTCCCCGCGCTCGTGCTGCTGCTCGTCGGCCCTCTCCTGACGCTCCTCGTCGCTCTCCGCGGCCGCCGCCCCGCTCTCGCCGCGCTCGTGCCCATCGTCGGGTACCTCACGGCGATCGCGATCGGCCCGCAGTCCCCGCTCCTACCCATCAGCACCACGATCGCCCTCGCCACGACGCTCCTGCTCTGGATGGCGGCGCGGGCGCGCCACCGCCGCCGGGACGAGCTCGCCGCCTCGGCCGTCGAGACCCGTGGCGCGGGGGTCCGCACCCTCGCCGCGGCGACGGTGCTGCTGCTTCTCGCCGGGGGAGCCGGCGCGGCCGTCGCGGGCCTCATCGCGCCACCCGAGAACCGCACGGTCCTGCGCACGACCGCGGAGCGTCCCTTCTCGCCGCTCGAGCAGCCGAGCCCCCTCGCGGCCTATCGTGCCGTCTTCGACCCCGCCGTCGCGGAGCTCCCAGCGCTGATCGTGGACGGAGCGCCCGCGGGCGCGCGCATCCGCATCGCCGCTCTCGACAGCTACGACGGCGTCGTCTTCGCCGTGGGCAGTGACGCCGTCGACTCGGCCTCGGGCAGCTTCGTGCGCATCCCGACGGAGCGCCCGCCCGACATCCTGCCCGGCGAGCGCACGACGGTGACCCTCACCCTCGAGCGCGACCACGGGGTCTGGTTGCCCACCCTCGGCCAGGTCGCGGCGGTGCGCATCCTCGCCGACGACGCCGATGACCTGCGGGACAGCTTCGTGTACAACGCGACGACGGGCACGGCTGCCCTCGTGGGCGGGGCACCGATCGGGCTCACCTACGAGCTCGACGTGGTGCTGGACGCGACGGAGACCGCAGCGGGACTGCGCGCCGCGGCCCCCGGACCCGCGGCCGTGCCCGGCATCGCTCAGGTGCCCGAGGCCCTCACCGACTGGGTGGCCGAGATCACCGAGGGCATCGACGAGCCCGGAGCACAGCTCGAGACAGCGCTCGAGAGGCTGCGCGAAGACGGGTATCTCTCCCACGGCGTCGACGAGGATGAGGCACCGAGTCGGCCTGGGCACTCGCTCGCGCGGCTCGAGGACTTCATCGGCAGCGCGCCCATCGTGGGCGATGCCGAGCAGTACGCCGCGACGGCCGCGCTCATCGCCCGCGAGCTGGGGTTCCCCTCACGCATCGTGCTCGGCTACGGCCCGCTCGCACAGGCCGGGTCGACGACCCTGCTCGCGAGCGATCGCACGGCGTGGCTCGAGGTCTCCACGACCGCGGGCTGGCAGTCCGTCGACGTCGTCTCCGAGCGACGGGAGCTGCCCCCGGTCGAGCCCGAGGAGCCCGTGCCCGTCGTGCGACCGCAGAACCCCGCGCAGCCTCCGGTCGAAGAACCGCCCGCGATCGAGGACCAAGCACCGCCCGAGATCGAGCAGAGCGACGACGAGCAGCTCGACCCGTTCTGGGCGACGGTGCTCGCCGTGCTCCGCGTGCTGGGCCCACTCGCGCTCATCCTGGGGATGCTCGCCTCGCCCCTCGTCGTCATAGCCCTGCTCAAGCGTCGGCGTCGCGCGCGACGTCGACGGCAGAGCGACCCCGCGTTGCGCATCCTCGGGGGGTGGCGCGACGTGACCGATGCCGCACGCGATGTGGGCCTCGCCCTCCCCGCCACGGGGACGCGGCGCGAGCTCGCTGGCGTCATCGGCCGCCCGCAGGCGCTCGTCCTCGCGCGCGTCGCCGATCGCGCGCTCTACGCCCCCGAGGAGCCCGACCACGAGGAGGCGGACCGCGTCTGGGCGGCCGCCGACGGCGTGCGGGCATCCCTGCTGCAGCCGCTCACGCGGCGCCAGCGCTGGGGAGCGGCGTTCTCCACGCGTTCACTGCGGCGGTATCCTGACCGCATGCGGGTCGAGGCGGGGGTTCGAGAGCCGTGACATGCCAGCACTGCGGCGCCGCGTTGCCGCCCATCGCGATGTTCTGCGGCGAGTGCGGTCGCTCGGTCACGGCCGCCCAGCCACCGCCCCTCGTGCGACCGACCGTGCCCCCTGTGCAGCCGCGCGAGGAGGCTCGCCCGGAGCCGGAGCCGGAGCCGGAGCCGGAGCCGGAGCCGGAGCCGCACGTCGCGTCTGAACCCGAGCCCGAGCCCGTGCCGGAGCTCGTGGCAGAGCCCGAGCCCGAACCGCACGACGAGCCGGAGGCGGAGTCGCCGTCCTTCCTCGACGAGTCTCACGAGCGATGCTCCCGGTGCGGCACGCGTGCAGAGCCCGAGGACCTCTACTGCGCCGAGTGCGGAACCGTGCTCGCCTCGCGTACACGCGTCATCGAGCCTCTGGGTTCGCCCTCGCGCGCGCCGGCAGAGCCGGCGGTGCCCGAGCCCGAACCTGAGCCCGAACCTGAGCCCGAGCCCGAGCCCGCACCGGAGCCCGAGCCGCACGAGGACACCGAGGCGACGCGGATCGTGCCGCGCACCGCGGAGGGGCACCGATTCGTGCTGCAGTTCAGCACGGGCGAGAGCGTCACGGTCACGGGGTCGGGATTGGCCGGCCGTCATCCGCGCGCCGAGCCGGGCGAGTTCGTGGATCACCTCGTCACGATCCTCGATCCGGGCCGTTCCGTCTCGAAGACGCACTTCGAGTTCGGGCACGAGCAGGGCGTCTTCTGGTTCAGCGACCGTCACTCGGGCAACGGCTCGGTCATCCGGGAGCCGGGGTCCGCACCGTGCCTGTGCGAGCCGGGGCGCCGCTACCGCATCGTGCGCGGCACGCGCATCGACATCGGCGAGCAGTTCGTCGTCGTGAGCTGAGCCACGGTCCTCCCCACCCGTCCTCGCTGCGTCCGCATCCACGGGAGCACATTCCCGCTCGTCGCGCATGAGTGCTTCTGCTGTGCTCGACGCGTGAGCCGCCTCCCGCCCCCTCCCACCGAGCCGTCCCCGCAGGAGGGTCCGCCGTTCCCGCTGCTCGCCGTGCTCGCGCCACTGGCAGGCGCGGTCCTCATCGGCGCCATCACGGGCTCGCCCTACGTCCTGGTCTTCGCGGCTCTGAGCCCCGTCATCGCCGTCGCGAGCATGCTCGACGGCCGGCGCACGGCACGGCGGCGCGCACGGGAGGGCGCGGTGCGGTTCGAGGAGGAGTGCGGCGCGTACACCCGGCTCGTCGAGGAGGCTCACCGGGCAGAGCGTGCTCAGCGGGATGCCCTGGCTCCCGCTCGGCCGACCGAGGCCGCGCCGCTCGAGAGCGGGAGCGTGCGCGTCGGGGTCGCGCGCGCGCCGAGCGACCGGGCTCCCGAGGGCGGGCTCGTGCACGTCGGAGGGTCGCGATCGGGCGCGCACGCACGGCAGCGCGAGGCGCTCCTCGCGCGAGCGAGCTGGCACCCCGCCCTGCCGGTGCTCGTGCCTCGTGGCGCCATTGCCGTCCGCGGCGGCGGGCCGGCCGCGCGCGCCATGGCCGCTCGCTTGCGACTCGAGCCCGGCGTCACGGTGCTCGACGTGCGCGACGACCATCCGGCCGATGCCGGGGGCGATGCGGCTGCTCGCGCGCTCCGGCCCGACGTCGAGCTCGAGGTGCACACGGCGAGCACCATGACGGTGCGCATCGCGGGGCAGGCTCCCATCCCGGCTCGACCCGAATTCTGGAGCGCGCCCGAGCGCGAGCGCCGCCGCCGAGCGATCGAGGCGCAGTCGGCGCGCCTGCCCGATCACGTGCCGTGGTCGAGCCTCGAGCCCGCAGGAGAGTCGTCGTCGGGCATCCCGATCGGATGCTCCGAGGCGGGTCAGAGCGTGATCGATCCGATCGGGCAGGGGCCCCACATCCTCATCGGGGGCACGACCGGCAGCGGCAAGAGCGAGTTCTTGCGCACCCTCGTGCTGGGCTGGGCCCACCGGGCGTCGCCCGCCGAGCTCTCCCTGCTCTTCGTCGATTTCAAGGGCGGGGCGAGCTTCCCTGACCTCGCCGAACTCCCGCACGCGCTCGACGTGATCACCGACCTCGATGAGTCGACCGCGGTGCGGGCGATCACCTCGCTGCGCGCCGAGATCCAGCGCCGCGAGCGGTGGCTGCGCGATCGTGGCGCACGCGACATCCGCGACCCCGGAGCATCGCTCGGTCGGCTCGTGATCATCATCGATGAGTACGCGGCACTGCTCGCGGCCCTCCCCGAGCTGCACGCCACGATCATCGACCTGTCGGCACGCGGCCGATCGCTCGGCATCCACCTCGTGCTGTGCACGCAGCACCCCGGCAGCGCGGTGCGCGACGCGATCGCGGCGAACTGCGCCATCCGCGTCTCCTTCCGTATCGCCGACAACGCCGATGCCGGGATGCTCGGGGCCGGGCTCGCCCACCGACTTCGCGCTCTGCCGCCCGGCCGTGCACTCGTCACCGATGCCGAGGGCACGCGCGAGCTGCAGTCCGCACTCATCGCGCCCGAGGATGTCGAGGCGGTGCGCGAGCGGTGGCGCGACTCTCCCGACGCTGCGCGACTCTGGCAGCCGCCCCTGCCGACCGTCGTGACGCCGCGCGACGTCACCCGCGAGAGTGTCGACGACGTGGCCAAGACGGGGTGGGCGTTCGGGGTCGCGGATCAGCCAGAGCGGCTGCGGCGCACCCGCGCCGTCTGGCTGCCCGAGCGCGACGGTGCGCTCGCCATCGTCGGGGCCCCCGGCAGCGGGCGCACGGGCGCCCTCGCCGCGATCGCGCATGCCGCCCACGAGAGCGGCAGCGCCCTCGAGACACTGTCAGTCGACTGGGTGGACGCCGAGGCGACGCTCCTCGCGCTCCGCGACCGAACTCCTGACCGCACGCTCCTCCTCGCCGACGACCTCGACGAGGTGCTGCGACGCTGCGGCGATGAGCGCGCCGAACTGCTGAGACTGTGGGATGACGTTGCGAGTGCGCTGCGGCGGCGCGGGGGAGCGGTCGTCGCCTCACTCGCCTCGAGTGCGCAGCAGCAGGGTCTCACCGCCGGGCGCTTCCCGAGCACCCTCGAGCTCGGCACGGCGACCAGCAGCTCGCCCTCCAGGGTCTCTCCGGTCCCGGAACGTCGCGCGCCTCCCGGCCGCGCCCGCTGGCGTGGTGCGGAGGTGCAGATCATGACGGCGCCACCGCTGCCCGCGCCGCAGCCTCCACCCGTTCCCGACGTCACCGCCCTCGGTCCGCGACCGTGCGTCGTCATCGCTCGGCGACCGCGCTGGGTCGGCGAGCGACTCGGCCGCGCACACCCCGCCCTCGTGCTCCAGTCGGCCGAGGAGGCTGCATCGCTGGGCAGTGCCGTGAGTCTCGAGCCGCGTGTCATCCTCGACGATGTCGAGGGCTGGACGACCCGGTGGAGCGCTCTGCAGGAGTTGCGACGCACGTGCGACATCATCCTCGCCGAGGTCGGACCCTCAGAACTGAGATCCCTCATCGGTCTGCGGGAGCGTCCCCCCTCGCTGCACGCGCACGGGGGAGAGGTGTGGCTCCTGCAGCCGGAAGCACCGATCGTCCGCGCGCGGTGGCACGAGCTCGCCGATGAAGCGGAGGGCGGGCCCGAGCTCTAGGCGAGTGCCGCCGAGAGCTCCACCGACTCGAGGCCGTGCGCCGCGCCGATCGCCTGATTGGTCACGAGGCCGGCCTGCGTGTTGAGCCCGAGGGCGAGGGCTCCGTCGGCGCGCAGGGCGTCCCGCCAGCCGTGGTTGGCGATCGCGCGCACGTACGGCATCGTCGCGTTGGTCAGCGCGTAGGTCGAGGTCGCCGCGACAGCGCCCGGCATGTTGGCGACGCAGTAGAACGTGCTCTCGTGAACGGTGAACGTGGGATCGGCGTGGGTCGTCGGTCGGGAGTCCTCGAAGCAGCCGCCCTGATCGACGGCGATGTCGACGAGCACGCTGCCGGGCTTCATGCGGGAGACCAGGTCGTTGCTCACGAGCTTGGGCGCGCGTGCTCCCGGGATGAGCACCGAGCCGATGAGCATGTCGGCCTCGACGGCGGCCCGCTCGATCTCGTAGCCGTTGGACACGATCGTCCGAATGCGGCCGGCGTACAGGGCGTCGAGCTCGCGCAGGCGCTGCAGGTTCGTGTCCAGCACGGTCACCTCGGCGCCGAGTCCGACGGCCATGGCCACGGCGTTCGTGCCGGCGACACCGCCGCCGAGGACGACGATGTTCGCCGGGTCGGTGCCGGGTACGCCGGGGACGAGGAGGCCGGGGCCGCCGTAGGGGCGCAGCATGGCGTTCGCGCCGACGATCGGCGCGAGGCGACCGGCGACCTCGCTCATGGGCGCGAGCAGGGGGAGGCCGCGCGAGGGCAGCTGCACGGTCTCGTACGCGATGCCCGTGACACGGGCCTCCAGCAGGGCCCGAGTGAGTGCCTCCTCCGCGGCGAGATGCAGGTAGGTGAACAGCACGAGGCCGTCGCGGAAGTGCGGGTACTCGGCCGCGACGGGTTCCTTGACCTTGAGCAGCAGCTCTGCCTCACCCCAGGCGGCCTCCGCATCGGGCACGATGCGGGCGCCCTGCTCGACGTAGGCCTCGTCCGTGATGCGCGAACCCAGGCCCGCGCCGGCCTCCACGAGCACCTCGTGCCCGTGCGAGACGAGATCGTGCACTCCTGCGGGAGTGATGGCCACGCGGTACTCGTTGTTCTTGACCTCGGCCGGAACGGCGATTCTCATCAGTTCTCCTCGCGACGGTGTCGGTGGGCGCATCGCGTGGGGGCATCCCGACGCCACGCTGCGCTGCGGCACCACTGTAGCGGCCCTGGACGATGGATTCCGCACACATCTTTGCCGATATGTGCTGATTTCGTGACAATCGTGTTTCAGGATGGATGAATCCCGCGTCAAGTAGTGCAGCGAGCGCGGTCCATATGTCAGTATCGACCTGTCACAGCATGCAAGGACACCGACGTACCTGATCGCGAATGCAAGGAGCAGAGCCATGAACCGTCCGCTTCCCGAAGACCCGATGATCCGCACCCTCATCCAGCAGGCCAAGCGCGCCCAGGTCAGCCGCCGCGCGATGCTCGCCGGTGCGGGTGCCGGTGCCACCGCTGTCGCTCTGGCCGCCTGCTCGACCGATGCGGGCGGGGAGCTCACCCCCGCTGAGGACACGTCCGCGGACGACAAAACGCTCAACTGGGCGAACTGGCCCTTCTACATCGACGAGGATGACGACGGCAACTACCCGACGCTCCTCGCGTTCCAGGAGCAGACGGGCATCGACGTCAACTACCTCGTCACGGTGGACGACAACAACTCCTACTTCGCCACGGTGCGCGATCAGCTCGCGCTCGGCCAGGACATCGGCGCCGACACGGTCTGCCTCACCGACTGGATGGTGAGCCGCTGGATCCAGCTCGGCTACACCCAGCCTCTCAACAAGGACAACATCTCCAACGCCAGCAACCTCGCTCCCAGCCTGCAGAACCCCGCATTCGACCCGGGCCGCGAGCACTCGCTCCCGTGGCAGTCGGGCTTCGCCGGCATCGCCTACAACACCGAGCAGACGGACCCCGTCGGCGCGGTGAGCGACCTCTGGCGCCCCGATCTCGCGGGTCGCGTGGGCGTGCTCTCCGAGATGCGCGACACGATCGGCGTGATCATGCTCGAGAACGGCGTCGACATCTCCGGCGACTTCACGGCCGACGAGTTCAACGCCGCCCTCGACGTCTTCCGCGAGCAGGTCGAGTCCGGCCAGATCCGCAACGTGCGCGGCAACGCCTACACGGAGGACCTCGTGAACGAGGACACGCTCGCGGCGATCTGCTGGTCCGGCGACATCACGGTCCTCAACTTCGAGGCCGGCTACGAGAAGTGGAAGTTCGTGCTGCCCGAGGGAGGCGCGACGCTGTGGAGCGACAACTTCCTCATCCCGATCGGCTCGCCGCGCAAGACCAATGCCGAGACGCTCATGAACTACTACTACCAGCCGGAGGTGGCCGCGGAGGTCGCCGCGTGGGTGAACTACATCACCCCCGTCGTGGGAGCTCGCGAGGCGATGTTCGACATCGACGCCGACCTCGCCAACGACCCGCTCATCTTCCCGGATGAGGCGACCCTCGCGCAGACCAAGATCTTCCGCGGCCTGTCGGCCCAGGAGGAGAACGAGTACCAGGCGGCCTTCCAGGCGATCCTGCTCGGCGCCTGACGACCACCACCGCGAAACATTCCCCAAGGAGCACCACCGACGTGACGAACAACGAGGTTCCGCAGGGTGGATTCGCTGAGGCTGGTGCCGACCTCGAGCTGGTCGGCATCAGCAAGCGATTCCCCGGGTTCACTGCCATCGAGGAACTCGATCTGACGATCCCTGCCGGATCGTTCTTCGCCCTTCTCGGCCCGTCCGGGTGCGGCAAGACGACCACCCTGCGGCTCATCGCCGGGCTAGAGGAACCAACGACCGGCCGCATCCTCATCGGCGGTCGGGATGTGACGAGCACTCGGGCCTACCAGCGGCCCGTCAACACGGTGTTCCAGAGCTACGCGCTCTTTCCGCACATGACGATCATCGAGAACGTCGCGTTCGGTCTCAAGCGCCGCGGTATCAAGAATGCCGATCCGCTCGCGCACGAGGCTCTCCAGCTCGTGGAACTCGATCACGTCGCGAACCGCAAGCCGGCGCAGCTCTCGGGTGGCCAGCAGCAGCGCGTGGCTCTCGCGCGCGCCGTCGTGAACCGCCCGGCGCTCCTCCTGCTCGACGAGCCCCTGGGTGCGCTCGACCTCAAGCTGCGCCGTCAGATGCAGATCGAGCTCAAGGACATCCAGAGCGAGGTCGGTCTCACCTTCCTGCACGTGACGCACGATCAGGAGGAGGCCATGACGATGGCCGACACGGTCGCGGTCATGAACAAGGGCCGCATCGAGCAGATGGGCAATCCGCAGGAGCTCTACGAGCTTCCGCACACGGCCTTCGTCGCCACCTTCCTCGGGCAGTCCAACCTGTTCACCGGTGAGGTGACGTCGAGCGGCTCCTCCTCGATCTCCGTCGACGTCTCCGGCACGACGATCGACGTGCGCTCCGATCGAGCGCAGCGGCACCGCGGGCGCGTCACGGTGGGTGTGCGCCCGGAGAAGGTCACCCTGTACGACAGCGCTCCGAAGCAGTCCAGCGATCGCAACGTCGTCGGGCCCGGTCGCGTGACAGATGTCTCCTTCAGCGGCGTGAGCACGCAGTACGAGGTCACGCTGCCCACGCACGGGGTCGTGACCGTGTTCTCCCAGAACACGAGCATCACCGCGATGCACCACGACGGCGATGAGGTCTGGCTCAGCTGGGACGTCGGCCACACCTTCGGGCTCGCGGACGAGTCCTACACGGCAGCCGGCTCGCGCTTCCAGGACGACACCGACACGTCGATGATCGCCACCCAGTCGCGCGAGAAGCTCGAGGCAGAGCTCGGGGCGGACTGAGCCGTGGCCTTCACCGCCTTCTCCGCTCAAACGAGCGCGGCCGAGCCCGCGGCGAAACGGCGCAGCCCCATCGCGCTGTTCCTGCTTCTGCCGGGCATCCTCTACCTGATCCTGTTCTTCGTCACGCCCCTCATCTCCCTCGTGATCACGAGCTTCCAGGAGCCCGACCCCGTGCGGTTCGGCAGCTTCGTGAACGCGTTCCGCTGGGAGAACTACGTCATCGTGCTCGAGACCTACGGCGAGCAGTCGCTGCGGTCGGCCGGCTTTGCGGCGCTCGCGACGCTCTTCGCGCTGCTCATCGGGTTTCCGCTCGGGTACTTCATCGGCATCACCCTGCGCCCCTACCCGCTGCTGCAGGGCCTCGCCCTCGTGCTCGTCATCGCGCCGTTCTTCATCTCCTTTCTGCTGCGCACGCTCGCGTGGAAGCAGATCTTCTCCGATGAAGGCCCCATCGCGGGTGTGCTCGGTGCCCTCGCGATCCTGCCGCCGGGGCAGGCGATCACCGGCACGGCGTTCTCGGTGATCTTCGGCCTCACCTACAACTTCGTGCCGTTCATGACCCTGCCGATCTACGCGACGCTCGCGAGCCTCGACCTGCGCTTGCTCGAGGCAGGCAACGATCTCTACGGCAGCCCCGCGGTGACCTTCCGCACCGTGACCCTCCCCCTCTCGGCGGCGGGCGTCATGTCGGGCACTCTCCTGACGTTCATCCCCGCCGCGGGCGACTACATCAATGCGTCCCGCGAGTTCCTCGGCTCGACCGACACGACCATGATCGGCAACGTCATCGAGACGAACTTCCTCGTGCTGCAGAACTTCCCCGCCGCCGCCGCGCTCTCGCTCGTGCTCATGGCGGCGATCCTCATCCTCGTGAGTCTCTACGTCAGGCGCTCGGGAACGGAGGAGCTGCTGTGAGGGGCTTCGGCAAGTGGGCCATCTGGGTCTACGCGAGCATGGCCTTCGTCTTCCTGCTCATCCCCATCGTCTACACGATCGTCTTCTCGTTCAACGACGCGCGCCGCACGAACATCCTGTGGCGCGGCTTCACCTTCGACAACTGGCTGAACGTCTGCGACGCGCAGACCGTGTGCCAGGCCTTCGGCAACAGCATCCTCATCGGCGTGGTCGCGACCGTGCTCGCAACGACCCTCGGCACGATGATCGCGATCGCGCTCGTGCGGTACCGCTTCCGATTCCGCAACACGACGACGCTCCTGATCTTCCTGCCGATGACCACCCCTGAGGTCGTGCTCGGTGCGGGCCTTGCGGCACAGTTTCTGCAGGTCGGTGTGCCCAAGGGGCTCGGCACGATCATCATCGCCCACACCCTGTTCTGCCTGAGCTTCGTCGTCGTCACCGTGCGGGCGCGAGTCGCGAGCATCGACCCCGCGCTCGAGGAGGCGGGGCGCGACCTGTACGGCAACCCCCGGCAGGTGTTCTGGCGCATCACGTTCCCGATGCTGCTGCCGGGCATCGTCGCGGCCGCCCTGCTGTCCTTCGCGCTGAGCTTCGACGACTTCATCATCACAAACTTCAACCGCGGGGCCGAAGTGACCTTCCCGAGCTTCGTGTACACGGCGGCGGCGCGCGGCATCCCACCGGAGGCCAACGTCATCGCCTCCGGTGTGTTCTTCCTCGCGATTGCGCTCGTGCTCATCGCGCAGCTGAGCGCCGCAGCGCGTCGGCGCAAGCTCGCCGCGACGACGTAGGTCAGCCGAGGGCGCTAGACGCTCACGACGAGGCCGCCGACCACCTCGCCGCCGCCCAGCACGGGCTGCGCGAGCGACGCGACGACCTCCGCGGCCGCATCGGCGTCAACCGCACCCTCGGCCACGAGGAGCGCGAGCGCCACGGGCGTCGTCGCGCGCATGCCGCCGTCGAGCACCTTGACGGCGACGGCGACCCCCTCGGGGGTCGCGAGCACGACGAGCCCCTCAGCACCGATCTTCGCGAGCAGGCCCAGACGCTCGATGACGACGGTGTTCGCACGCCCGACACCGTCGATGGCCCAGGGCTGCGCCCGCACGGCGGTCGTGAGCGCGGCGGCGTGCGCCGACTCTTCCGCCGCGACGCGGGCGATGCCGCGGGCGAGAGCCGCGAGGGAGGTCGCGTGCAGGGGAGCGCCGCAGCCGTCGACGGCCGTGTGGTGCACGGCCTCACCCGTCCACTGCGCGATCGTCTCGACCACGCGCCGTTGCACGGGGTGCTCGACGTGCAGGTACTGCCGGGCATCCGCCCCGAGCGCGTCGCTCGCGCGCAGGAAGCCGGCGTGCTTGCCGGAGCAGTTCATCGTGACGCGGGTGGCGGGCAGCCCCGCCGCGCGTCTCTCCGCGCGCTCGCGGGAGCCGAGCGGCGGGTCGACCGGGCACTGCAGGTCGTCGGGCGATCGGCCGTCCTCGGAGAGCATGCCCTCCACGACGGCGAGGTGCGCGGGCGACCCGCAGTGGCTCGCACTCGCGAGCACGAGCTGCTCGTCGGTGAACCGCGCTCCCGCCTCGAGCATCGCGATCGCCTGCAGCGGCTTGAGCGTCGAGCGCGGGTAGACGGTCGCGCCCACGTCGCCGACGGCACGCAGCACGCGCCCGGAGGCGTCGACGACGGCGGCCGCGCCGAGATGGCGCGACTCGACGAGGCCGGAGCGCTCCAGCCGCGCCAGCTCCCCACAACCGTCGAGGTCGAGCGGACGTGCTGGCATGCGGGTCGAGTCGACTGGTCGGTCAGGAGGCCGAGAGCGCGGCGTCGAGCACGCCGACGGCGTCGATCAGCAGCGCGTCGCTGATGACGAGGCTGGGCAGGAAGCGGATCACGTTGCCGTACGTGCCCGCCGTGAGGGCGAGCACACCCTGCTCGGCGGCGGCCGCGGCGACGCGCGCGACGGTGGCCGCATCCGGCTCGCCCGTCTCGGGGTCGGTGAACTCGATCGCGAGCATCGCGCCCATGCCGCGCACATCGCCGATGACGGGATGCTGTTTCTGCAGCTCGAGCAGGGCGGGCTTGAGCACACCCTCGATGCGGCGTGCTTCGGCGAGCAGGTCGCGGCTGACGATCTGCTCGAGCACCGCGACGGCCGCCGCGCACGCGACGGGGTTGCCGCCGAACGTGCCGCCGAGCCCGCCCGCGTGGGCCGAGTCCATGATCTCGGCGCGCCCGACGACACCCGCGAGTGGCATGCCGCCCGCGATGCCCTTCGCGGTCGTGATGAGGTCGGGCACGATGCCGAAGTGCTCGCTCGCGTAGAACGCGCCCGTGCGGGCGACGCCGCACTGCACCTCGTCCGCGACGAACACGATGCCGTTCGCGCGGCACCACTCGACGAGAGCGGGCAGGTATCCCTCGGCGGGCACCATGAAACCGCCCTCGCCCTGGATGGGCTCGACGACGAGGCACGCGAGGTCGGTGGCGCCGACGCGCTTCTCGAGGTAGCCGATCGTGCGCTTCGCGGCCTCGGCGCCCGAGAGCTTGTCGAGGTACGGGTAGGAGCTCGGGGCGTGGTGCACGTCGCCCGCGAAGGGCCCGAATCCCGTGTTGAAGGGCGCGGCCTTGAAGTTCATCGCCATCGTGAGGTTGGTGCGCCCGTGGTAGCCGTGGTCGAGCACGGCGACGCCGTTGCGGCCGGTGTGCTTGCGCGCGATCTTGACGGCGTTCTCGAGCGCCTCGGCGCCCGAGTTGACGAGCACGACCTTCTTCGCGTGGTCGCCGGGGGAGTGCTGCACGAGCAGCTCGGCGACGCGAACGTAGGGCTCGTAGGGCGTCACGGTGAAGAGCGTGTGCGTGAGGCGGCCGACCTGCTCCCGCACCGCCTCGACGACGGAGTCGTCAGTGTGGCCGACCGTCGTGACGCCGATGCCGCCGCCCAGGTCGATGAAGTGGTTGCCATCGACATCGACGGCGATGGCGCCGTGCGCCCGGTCGATGTAGACGGGCAGCGTCGTGCCGACGCCGGCGGAGACGACGGCCAGTCGGCGCTCGTGCAGCTCGCGCGAGCGCGGGCCGGGGATCTCGGTGACGACGCGGCGCTCCTGTGCAATCTCGGAGCCCGGTGCCGTGTCCGAGCCCGGCGCGAGGCTCGCGGAGGAGGCGGAGAGGGTGTCTGTCATGGTGGGATGAGTGTACTCCGCGACACTGATCGGCTTGAGAGGGCACGACATGAGCACTGAGCACGGCTATGCGGTGAGCATCCAGTGGACCGGCAATCGAGGCGAGGGCACGGCCACGTACCGTTCCTACGGTCGCGACCACCGCATCGTCGCCGCGGGCAAGTCCCACGAGATCGAGGGGTCGAGCGATCGCACCTTCCGCGGTGACGCCGAGCGCTGGAACCCCGAAGAGCTCGTCGTCGCTGCGCTCAGCCAGTGCCACCTGCTGAGCTACCTGCACGTCGCCGCGAGCAACGGCCTCGTCGTCGTCGACTACCGCGACGAGGCGAGCGGCACCCTCAAGCAGCAGGGCGAGGGCGGTCGGCTCATCGAGGCCACGCTGCGGCCGCGCGTGACGCTCGCCGCCCATCACAGCGATGAGGATGCGCGCCGGGCCGCGCATCTGCACGAGCGGGCGAGCGAGCTGTGCTTCATCGCCAACTCGGTGAGCTTCCCCGTGGCGCACGAGCCGGTCACGCTCATCGCCGGTGCGCAGGAGGCGCCAAGACTGTAGTGGCAGGATGGAGACTTCGTGCCCGTCCCGTCCCTGTCCCCGACCGCAATCGGAGCTTTCTTGTGCGCCGTACTCCCTTCGCCCTGCTGACCGCGGGCCTTCTCGTCTCCCTCGCCGCCTGTACCCCCGGCGATGGTTCGACCGACGCCGCGCCCGAGGGCTGCGTCGAGCCGGGTGACGCCTCGCAGGCCGTCGCGGTCGACGGTGCCGCAGGCTCGGCGCCCGAGATCAGCTTCGAGGCGCCGCTCGAGGCCGACTCGACGCAGCGCTCACTGCTGACCGAGGGCGAGGGCGATCGCGCCGAGAACGGCGACACCGTGCTCATCGAGTACACCGTCTTCAACGGCGAGACGGGTGACGAGCTCGCGTCGACGGGCTTCACGGGCGAGAACGCCGAGGCCTTCCCGATCGACACGGCGAGCGAGCAGCTCGTCGGCTTCTCCCTCCTGCTCGAGTGCGCCGCCCCCGGCGATCGCATCGCCGGCGTCATCCCGCCCGCCGAGGGCTTCGGCGAGGCGGGCATCCCCGAGCTGCAGCTCGCGGGCACCGAGTCCCTCGTCTTCGTGATCGACGTCGTCGAGATTCTCGACGCGCCCCTCGACCGCGCGGAGGGCGCGGCGGGCGAGGCGCCCGAGGGCTTCCCCGAGGTCACGCTCGCCGAGGACGGCGCGCCCACGATCGTCATCCCCGACGAGGCGCCGCCCGCCGAGTTCGGCCTCGCCGTGCTCATCGAGGGCGACGGCCCCGTCGTCGAGGAGGGTGCCGAGGTCACCGTGCACTACACGGGCATCACCTAGAACACGGGCGAGGTCTTCGACTCCAGCTGGCAGCGCGGCGCCCCCGCGACCTTCCCGACCGACGGTGTCATCCAGGGCTTCCGCGATGCGCTCGTCGGCCAGACCGTCGGCTCGCAGGTCATCGCGATCATCCCGCCCGAGCTCGGCTACGGCCCGCAGGGCGGCACGCCCGACGGTTCGATCGGCGCGGAGGACACGATCGTCTTCGTCGTCGACATCCTCGGCACGCGCTGAGCGCACGCGGCTCTCGGGCAGGATAGGGCGCATGCGCGACATCATTGTCCTCGGCTCCACGGGGTCCATCGGGGTGCAGGCCCTCGAGGTCATCGCCGCGAACCCCGAGCGCTTCCGCGTCGTCGGGCTCGCGGCCGGCCGCAACCGCGAGCTCGTGGAGCAGCAGGCGCGAGCCCACTCCGTGCAGCACGTCGCCCTCGGCGCCGAGGCCGCGGCCGAGCTCGTGCGAGATGTCGCCTGCGATGTCGTGCTCAACGGCATCACCGGGTCGGTCGGTCTCGCGCCGACGCTCGCGGCGCTGCGCGCGGGGCGCATCCTGGCCCTCGCCAACAAGGAGAGCCTCATCGTCGGAGGCAGCCTCGTGACCGATATCGCGGCGCCGGGCCAGATTGTTCCCGTCGACAGCGAGCACTCCGCGATCGCGCAGGCGCTGCTCGCGGGCGAGCACCACGAGGTGCGCCGGCTTGTGCTCACGGCGAGCGGCGGGCCGTTCCGGGGTCGCTCGCGGGCCGAGCTCGCCGATGTCACGCCCGCGCAGGCGCTCGCGCACCCGACGTGGGACATGGGTCGGGTCATCACGACCAACTCGGCCACGCTCGTCAACAAGGGACTCGAGGTGATCGAGGCGCACCTGCTCTTCGACGTGCCCTACGAGCGCATCGACGTCACCGTGCACCCGCAGTCGATCGTGCACTCGATGGTCGAGTTCGTCGACGGCTCGACGATCGCGCAGTGCTCGCCGCCCGACATGCGCCTGCCGATCTCCCTGGGCCTCGACTGGCCGCACCGCGTCGCCGGCGTCGGTGCGCCGCTCGACTGGAGCACGGCGAGCACGTGGACGTTCGAGCCGCTCGATGAGGCGGCCTTCCCGGCCGTCGCGCTCGCCAAGCAGGTCGGTACGGCGGGGGCGACCTTCCCGGCGGTGTTCAATGCGGCCAACGAGCAGGCCGTGCACGCCTTCCACGACGGGGCGCTGGGCTACCTCGAAATTCTCGACACCGTGCGGGCGGTCGTCGACCGCCACGAGCCGCACGAGATGACCCTCGAGGGCGTTCTCGGGGCCGAGCTCTGGGCGCGCGCCGAGGCCGACGCGCTCATCGGCTCACGCTGAGCGTGCGGCACTAGAGTTACCGCTCGTGGAGACCGTGCTGCTGTACATCGTCGGCATCCTCGTCGTCGTCGTGGGCCTCGTGGTGTCGATCGCGCTGCACGAGCTCGGGCACTTCGTGCCGGCGAAGATCTTCGGCGTGCGCGTGGGTCAGTTCATGGTCGGCTTCGGGCGCACGATCGTCTCGTGGCGGCGCGGCGGCACGGAGTACGGGTTCAAGTGGATCCCGCTCGGCGGCTACATCTCGATGGCGGGCATGTATCCGCCCGCCGCGGGCTCGGCGGAGCGCTATGCGACCACGGGCTTCTTCCAGACCCTCGTGCAGGACGCCCGCTCGGCCTCCGCCGACACGATCGTCGAGGGGGAGGAGCACCGCACGTTCTACCGGCTGGCGGTGTGGAAGCGCATCATCATCATGCTCGGCGGCCCGCTCATGAACCTCGTCATCGCGATCGTGCTGTACGCGGTCGTGCTCATGGGCTTCGGCATCGCGCAGCCCTCGACGACGATCGGCAGCGTCAACGAGTGCGTGCTACCGGCGACGAGCGAGCGTCAGGAGTGCGCCCCGGGCGACCCGCTCGCCCCGGGCGCGGAGGCGGGGCTGCTGCCGGGGGATCGCATCGTCGCGATCGACGGCGCCCCCATCGATGACTGGGATGCCGTGCTCACGACGGTGCGCGACGCGGCCGGTGAGCCCCTCGCCTTCACCCTCGACCGCGGCGGCTCGACCGTGTCGACCACGCTCACGCCGCTACTGACGGAGCGCTACGTGATCGACGATCGCGGCCAGCTCGTCGAGGGGCCGGACGGCGAGCTGCTCACGCAGCAGGTCGGGTTCATCGGCATCGGCGCAGCCTTGGAGACCGCGCAGCAGCCCGCGAGCGAGGTCCTCCCCGCGGTGGGCGACAACATCGTGCGGGTCGGCGAGATCATCCTCACGCTCCCGCAGCGCATGATCGACGTCGCCGAGGCGGCGTTCGGCCCGGGGGAGCGCGACCCCAACGGCCCGATCAGCGTCGTGGGTGTCGGCCGCATCGCGGGCGAGATCGCGAGCATCGACACGCTACCCGTTGTCGAGCGCATCTCCGCGCTCACGGGTCTCCTCGCCTCGCTCAACGTCGCCCTCTTCGTCTTCAACCTCATCCCGCTCCTGCCGCTCGACGGCGGACACATCGCGGGGGCACTGTTCGAGGGTGCGCGCCGGCGCTTGTGGGCGCTCTTCGGCAAGCCCGACCCCGGGCCGGTCGACACGGCCAAGCTCGTGCCGATCACGCTCGCCGTGGTCGTCGTGCTCGGCGTCATGAGCGCGCTCCTGATCTACGCCGACATCGTCAAGCCGATCAGCCTGTTCTAGGGCACCGCCGCGCGCTGCTCGCTCGTCGGTGAGCTCTGCCTTCGGCCGTGTCGTGTTGACATCGTCGCGGCGCGCACGGTACGTTTCCTGAAACCTGAACCACCTGTCAGGTCACAGCCCCACATCCTTCTACGGCAGCAGGAAAGGCACGCACATGCGCACCCAGAAGTTCTTCGTCCCGGCGGTCCTCGCGATCGCCGGCCTCACGCTCGCGGGCTGTGCGCCCACGGCGAGCGATCCCGGCACCGACGGCGAGGCGCAGCCCGCCGTCCCCGTCGCGGTCATCACCTCCGAGACGGGCCCGCTCGCCGCCTATGGCGAGGCCTACCTCGCCGGATTCGACGCCGGTCTCGACTACGCGACCGACGGCACGGGAGCGGTCGACGGCCGTGAGATCGACGTCACGGTCTACGACGACGCCGGTGACACCGACACCGCCGTCAACCTCGCTCGCGACGTCATCGGTCAGGGCGTTCAGATCGTGGCCGGTACGGTCTCCTCGGGCATCGCGCTCTCCCTCGCCGAGCAGGCCGAGCAGAACCAGATCCTCTACATCGCGGGCCCCTCGGCGGCCGACGCCGTCACGGGCATCAACGACTACACCTTCCGCTCGGGCCGACAGACCTACCAGGACGTCGCCACGGCGGGAACGTTCATCGGCGACCCGGCCGGCCAGAAGGTCGTCGTGTTCGCGCAGGACACAGCCTTCGGTCAGGGCAATCTCGCCGGCGTCGACGCCGTCCTCGGCGGAGCGGGCGCGGAGGTCGAGGGGATCCTCGTCCCCGAGGATGCGACCGAGTTCACGCCCTTCGCCCAGCAGATCCTCTCCGCCGACGCCGACCTCGTCTTCGTGGCATGGGCCGGTGCGACGAGCGCGGCCATGTGGCAGGCGCTCGACCAGCAGGGCGTGTTCGACGCGATCCCCGTCGTCACGGGTCTCGGTGACGTCGCCACCTACGGTGCCTACGCCGAGGCGAGCGACCAGATCAGCTTCCTCAACCACTACTTCGGCGGCGCCGCAGGCACCGAGGTCGAAGCGGCCATGATCGAGCGTCTCGACGCCGCGGGCGCGACGCCCGACCTGTTCTCGCCCGACGGCTTCGTCGCCGCGCAGATGGTCGTGCAGGCCATCCGCGAGGGCGGCGACGACGTCGACGGCATGATCGCGGCGCTCGAGGGCTGGACCTTCGAGGGGCCCAAGGGCACGACGACGATCCGCGCCGAGGACCACGCCGTGCTGCAGCCGATGTTCCAGGCGCGCCTGGTCGAGCAGGACGGCACGTGGGTGCCCGAGCTCATCGAGATCATCGAGGCCGACACGGTCGCCCCGCCGGTCGTCGGCTAGTCGCCCGGCTCACGGCACAGAGAGAGTTCGCACCATGACCGACCAGCCCGTGCTCGCCGTCGAGCACCTCGAGCTGCAGATCGGGGGCGCACGCATCATCGATGACGTGACGCTCTCGGTCGGCAGCGGCGAGATGCTCGGCGTCATCGGCCCCAACGGCGCCGGCAAGACGACACTGTTCAACCTCATGAGCGGCATCATGACCCCCACCGGGGGCCGAGTGCTGCTGCGCGGGGACGACGTGACGCGCCTGACCGTGCAGCGCCGCGCACGGGCTGGTCTCGGTCGCACGTTCCAAACCTCCAGTCTCTTCACGGGGCTCTCGGCTCTCGAGAACGTTCGCCTCTCCGCTCAGGTCTCGATCGGTCACGAGCTCTCGGTGCTCGCCCGCCCGAGGCGGGGCGACGCCGCGACGAGCGCGGCTGAGGAACGGCTCGAGGAGGTCGGGCTCGCGCACCACGCGCAGACGATGGCGGGCGTGCTCTCGCACGGCGACAAGCGCAAGCTCGAGATCGCCATGCTGCTCGCGACCGAGCCGAGCGTCATCCTGCTCGACGAGCCCATGGCAGGCGTCGCCTCCGGAGACGTGCCCGAGCTCGTCGAGGTCATCCGCCGGGTGCACCGCAGCGGCCGCACGGTGCTCATGGTCGAGCACCACATGGACGTCGTGCTCGGGCTCGTCGACACGGTCGCGGTCATGCACCACGGCCAGGTGCTCGCGTGGGATACCCCGCAGGCCGTCATGGCCGACCCCACCGTGCAGTCCGCCTACTTGGGAGAGAGCCTGTGAGCGCCCCGTCCAGCACCGCACCGCTCCTCCGCGTGAGTGGCCTGAGCGCCCTCATCGACGGTCAGCAGGTCGTCGAGTCCGTCGACTTCGAGGTTCCCGCCACCGGCGTCACGGCGGTTCTCGGCCGCAACGGCGTCGGCAAGACGAGCACGCTGCGCGCGATCATGGGCCTCATCACCCGCTCGGGCACGGTCGAGTTCGAGGGCGAGCGCATCGACGGCCTGCCCACGTACCGCATCGTGCAGCGCGGTGTCGGCTACGTGCCGGAAGACCGGGAGGTCTTCTCGCAGCTCACGGTCGCCGAGAATCTGAGGCTCGCTACGCGCGGCGGCGCGCCGCACCGCGATCTCGTCGACGAGCTCTTCCCCGACCTCGTGCAGCGCAGTGCCCAGCGAGCTGGCTCGCTCTCGGGCGGCCAGCAGCAGATGCTGTCGCTGGCCCGCACCCTGCTCAACGACAACCGCATCCTGCTCGTCGACGAGCCCACCAAGGGCCTCGCGCCGATGATCGTGCAGGATGTCGCGGCCGCTCTCGAGCGCGCCGCGGCCACCACTCCTATTCTTCTCGTCGAGCAGAACCTGCCCATCGTGCGTCGCCTGGCCGACACCGTGGTGGTGATCGAGGGTGGCCGCGTGGTGCACACGGGCGACGCGGGCGATCTCCTCGACGACGACGAGCGCACCCAGCGCCTCCTCGGCGTCCACACGACGGGCGACGACGACGCCCGTACCGACACGGAGGTCGAACGATGAGCACCGTGCTGCTTCTCCTCATCACGGGCCTCGGCCTCGGGGCACTGTACTTTCTCGTGGCGAGCGGGCTCTCGCTCATCTACGGCCTCATGGGCGTGCTCAACTTCGCTCACGGTTCCTTCCTCACCCTGGGCGCGTTCCTCGGCTGGGAGTTCGCGCGCCGCATGGACGACGGCTCGTGGGGCACCTTCCTGCTCTCGATCCTCGTGGGCGCGATCGTCGGCGCGACGGTCGCGGCGCTCACCGAGCTGCTGCTGATCAGACCGCTCTATCTGCGGCACATCGAGCAGGTGCTCGTGACCGTGGGCCTCTCCCTCGCGACCGTCGCTCTCTTCGAGGGCATCTGGGGCGTCGACCCGATCTTCATCGTCGGGCCCGAGTGGCTCGCGCAGACGACCGACATCGGGGGCGCGCTCATCCCCAACGACCGCTTCATCCTCATCGCGGCAGCTCTCCTCGTGCTGCTCGCGCTCGTGCTCTTCCTCAAGTTCACGCGCTACGGGCTCATCATCCGTGCGGGCGTCGAGAACCGCGCGATGGTGACGGCGCTCGGCATCGACGTGCGCAAGGCCTTCACCCTCGTCTTCGCGATCGGCGGTGCGGCGGCCGGCATCGGCGGCGTGCTCGCCTCGCACTACTTCGGCTACGTCTCCCCGCTCATCGGAGGCTCGCTGCTCATCTTCGCCTTCATCGTCACGGTGATCGGTGGCCTCGGCTCTCTCACGGGGGCCGCGATCGCCTCGGTCGTCGTGGCCGTGCTGCAGCAGTTCGCCAACTTCTATCTGGGGGGAACGGGGGACTTCATGGTCGTCGTGCTCTTGGCCGTCGTCCTGCTCGTCCGCCCCACGGGACTCCTCGGGAGCAAGGCATCATGACCCTCATCGACCGCATCCGCACCGCTCGCGCGACCCCGTGGGTCATCGGTGGCGCGCTCATCCTGGTCTTCGCACTCCTGCCGGTGCTCAACCTGAGCCTGCCCGGCGTCCTGCCCGGTGCGACCTACACGCCCGGCACCCTGCAGCTGCTCGCCTTCGCGATGGTCTTCGCGACTCTCGCCCTCAGCTACCACCTGCTGTTCGGCGTCGCCGGTCTGCTCTCGTTCGGCCACGCGCTCTACTTCGCGGTCGGGGCGTACGGCCTGGGCATCGTGCTGCGCGACACGCAGCTCGCCCTCGTGCCCGCCATGGGCGTCGTGCTGCTGGGCGCGGTCGTGCTCGCTGCAGCACTCGGCGCGCTGAGCCTGCGCGTCACGGGCATCGCGTTCGCGATGGTGACGCTCGCCTTCGCCCAGGCCGGCTCGGTGCTCGTGCGCCGCAACGCCGCGATCACGAACGGCGAGGAGGGCCTGCCCCTCGAGGTGGCGAACATCCCGAGCGAGCTCGTCGGCGTCATCAACACGCGCAATCTGTACTGGATCGCACTCGGGATGCTCGTGGTCGTGTTCCTCATCGTCACGTGGTTCGAGCGCTCCCGCGCCGGCCACGTCGTCGTCGCGGCGCGGGAGAACGATCTGCGCGTGCGCGTGCTGGGCATGACGCCGTTCAGCGTGCGCCTCATCACGGTCGTGCTCGCCGGCACTCTCGCGGCGCTCGTCGGCATGGTCTACCTGCTGCTGCAGAGCGGCGTCACGCCGGCCGTGACGACGCCCGACTTCACCCTCACCCTCCTCGTGATCGTCGTGCTCGGCGGCGTGGGGTCCCGCTGGGGCGCCGTCGTCGGAGGCCTCATCTACACGCTCCTCGACCAGCGGCTCACGGCCCTCTCGCGCTCCGAGGCGATCGCCGACCTGCCCGATGTGCTGCGCATTCCGTTGAGCGAGCCGCTGTTCATTCTCGGCACCCTCTTTATCCTGGTGGTGGTGCTGCTCCCCGGTGGCCTGGCGGGCCTCGCGCGTCGGGCGACCGCGCGCCTGGCGCGACGGCGTCCCGAGTCGGAGCGCCCGCTCGAGGAGGCGCGATGACCGAGACACACCCGCTCGACCCCCACCCGCACGACACCCCGCACGACGGCCTGCACACTCTCGGCCGCTGGACGGGGGATCGCGCCCGGGCGACGCCGGAGCGCATCGCGATCGACGACCGCGGTGTCGAGTTGAGCTATCGCGAGCTGCACGATCGAGCATCCCGACTCGCCCGTCGGCTGCGCGGGGCCGGGTACGGCGTCGGCGATCGCATCGCGACCCTCACGGGCAACAGCGCCGACCACGTCGTGCTGTTCTTCGCGTGCGCGCAGGCCGGGCTCGTGCTCGTGCCCCTCTCGTGGCGCCTGTCGCCCCGCGAGATAGCGCAGGAGCTCGAGCTCTCCGACCCCGCCCTGCTCGTCGTGGAGGACGAGTTCGCCTCCCTCGCCGCCGCGTCGCTCGAGCGCCTTCTCGCGCCTCCGCCGCGCGCCGGCGTGGGCTCCCGAGGTGTCGAGAGCGCAGTGCCGGCACCGCTTCGTGGCCGTCTTGAGGATGCTCCGCCGCAGCGTCCGGTGCGCGACGACGACGCACTGCTCCTCATGTTCACCTCGGGCACGCTCGCCGCCCCCAAGGGCGTCATCCTCACCCATGCGAACTGCTTCTGGACGAACCTCGCCCTCTCGCGCACGGCCGAGATCACGAGCCAGGACACCGTGCTCGCCGTGATGCCGCAGTATCACGTGGGCGGCTGGAACGTGCAGCCGCTGCTCGCCTGGTGGATGGGGGCCACCGTCGTGCTCGAGCGCACCTTCGACCCCGGTCGCGTGCTGCATCTCATCGCCGATCGTGGCATCACGACGACGATGGGCGTGCCCGCGAACTACCTGCTGCTCGCCGAGCACCCCGACTTCGCGAGCACCGACCTGTCCACTCTGCGCCACGCGATCGTCGGCGGCGCTCCCATGCCCGAGCCGCTCCTGCGCACGTGGCACGCTCGCGGTGTCGCGCTCACGCAGGGCTACGGGCTCACCGAGGCCTCGCCGAACGTGCTGTGCCTGCCCGACGAGGATGCTCGGCGTCGCGTCGGCTCCGCAGGGCGGCCGTACCCGCACGTCGAAGTGCTGCTCGTCGATTCGGTTACGAGCGAGCCGATCGAGGGCGCCGGCACGGGCGAGCTGCTCGTGCGGGGGCCGAGCGTCTTCACGGGGTACTTCCGCGATGCGGCGCAGACCGCGGCGACGCTGACCGACGGCTGGCTGCGCACGGGCGACCTCATGGCGCGCGACGACGACGGCTACTACCGCGTGATCGATCGCATCAAAGACATCTTCATCACGGGCGGGGAGTCGGTCGCGCCCGCCGAGATCGAGGCGGTGCTGTTCGAGCACGCCGCGGTCGCCGACGTCGCCGTCATCGGCGTGCCCGACGAGCGATGGGGCGAGGTGCCCGTGGCGTACTTCGTGCCGCGCTCCGGCGTGCCGAGGGACGAGACGGCCCTGCGCGAGCACTGCGCGGCGCGACTGGCGCGGTTCAAGGTGCCCACGCGCATCCTCGAGATCGAGGCGATTCCCCGGTCGGGCGCCGACAAGGTGCGCCGCCGCGACCTGCTCGAGGCCTGGAGCGGCGCGCAGCTCGCCGCGACGGGCGGTGCCTCGTGAGTGCCGCCCCGCGCACGGCGCGCGGTGAGCGCACTCGCCGCGCGATCCTCGACGCCGCCGAGCACGTGTTCGCCGAGCTCGGCTACGCCGAGTCATCGATCGTGCGCATCACGGAGCGCGCCGGCGTCGGCCAGGGCACGTTCTATCTCTACTTCGACTCGAAGCTGCAGGTCTTCGAAGAGCTCGTCGACGACCTCAACCGTCGTGTGCGGCACGCGATGACGGAGCACGCGACCGACGACATGAGCCGCATCGAGCGGGAGCGCGAGGGCTTTCGCGGCTTCTTTCGCTTCACGGCCGAGCATCCGGCCCTCTACCGCATCGTGCGGGAGGCGGAGTTCGTCTCGCCTCGGTCGCTGCGACTGCACTACTCGCGCATCGTCGACGGCTACATCGAGGGCCTCACGGCCGCGCGTGAGCGCGGCGAAGTGGGCGACATCGACCCCACGGTCGCGGCCTGGGCGCTCATGGGCGTCGGCGAGATGATCGGCATGCGCTGGGTGCTGTGGGGCGCGGAAGGAGCGAGCGGGGCGAGCGCCGACCCGCTCGCGAGCGGCACGAACGACGTGCCCGACGCCGTCTTCGACAGCATGATGCGCTTCATCGAGAACGCGCTCGCAGCGCGCGGAACCCAGGAGGGGGCACCATGACGCAGGTCGCGCACGGAGAGCTCGACGGTCGCCGGGCGGTCGTCACGGGCGGCGCGAGCGGCATCGGCGAGGCGTGCTCGCGAGCACTCGCCGCGGCGGGGGCGCACGTCGTCATCGCCGACCGCGACGGCGAGGGCGCCGAGCGCGTCGCTGCGGCGATCGGCGGCGAGGCATGGCAGGTCGATCTGAGCGACCTGGATGCTCTCGCCGAGGTCGAGCTGCGCGCCGACATCCTCGTCAACAACGCCGGCGTGCAGACGGTGAGCCCCATCGCCGAGTTTGACCCGGCGCGCTTCCGGTTCATCGTCGATCTCATGCTCGTCTCGCCGTTCCTCCTCACGCGCGCCGCCCTGCCGGGCATGTACGAGCGCGGCTGGGGGCGCATCATCAACATCAGCTCGGTGCACGGCCTGCGCGCGAGCGCCTTCAAGTCTGCGTACGTCTCGGCGAAGCATGGTCTCGAGGGCCTGTCGAAGGTCACCGCCCTCGAGGGCGGCCCGCATGGCGTCACGAGCAACTGCATCAACCCCGGCTACGTGCGCACGCCGCTCGTCGAGAAGCAGATCGCCGACCAGGCGCGCGTGCACGGCATTCCCGAGGACGAGGTCGTCGAGCGCATCATGCTCACCGAGAGCGCCGTCAAGCGGCTCGTCGAGCCCGACGAGGTCGCCTCGCTCGCCGTGTGGCTGTGCGGTGCGGCGGCGGGCATGGTGACGGGGTCCTCCTACTCGATGGACGGCGGGTGGAGCGCACGATGACCGAGTTCGCCCCCGCCAGGATCGCGGTCCCCGTGCCCGGGGGAGCGCTCACGGTCGGCATCTGGAACAACGCTCCGGATGCGCCCACGGTGCTCGCGATCCACGGCATCACCGCGAATCACCGGTGCTGGCCGCTCCTCGCCGACCACCTCCCCGGCGTGCGGATCATCGCCCCCGACCTGCGCGGCCGCGGCCGCTCCCGCGACCTCGGCGGCCCCTACGGCCTCGAGCAGCACGCGCGCGACCTCGTCGCGGTGCTCGACCACCTCGGGCTCGAGAGCGTCGCCGTCGTCGCCCACTCGATGGGAGCCTTCGTCGCGGTGCTGCTCGCGGCGCGCTTTCCCGACCGTGTCTCCTCCCTGACCCTCGTCGACGGCGGGCTGCCGCTCGACCCGCCCGACCGCCCCGGATCGGGCGACGAGACCCACGATGCCCCGGCACCGGACGGCACGGCCGTGCTCGGGCCTGCCGCGCGGCGCCTCTCGATGACGTTCGCCTCGGTCGAGGAGTACCGCGACTTCTGGCGCGAGCATCCCGCCTTCCGTGACCACTGGTCGGCCGCGGTCGAGGCCTACGTCGACTACGACCTCCACGGTCAGCCCCCGGCGCTGCGGCCCTCGGGGGATCTGGCGGCGGTCGGCGCCGATGTCGCCGAGCTCTACGGCGGAGAGTCCTACCGCCGCGCGCTCAAGAGCGTGCGCCAGCCGACGACCTTCCTGCGTGCTCCGCGCGGACTTCTCGATGAGCCAGAGGCGCTGTACCGCCCCGAGCGCCTGAGCGAGGAGCCGACGATCGCGGGCCTGCGGGTCATCGAGGTCGACGATGTCAACCACTACACGATCGTGCTCGCCGAGCCGGGCGCACGCCGCGTCGCGCGCGCGGTGAACGATGCACTGCACGTCTCCTCCACTGCGGCACCGGCCGCGACCATCCACGACTGAAAGGCCCGATCATGACCGAGTTGCTTCTGCCGGGCATCGTTGCCCACTCCGTGCCCGCGCCGCGCCTCACCGCTGCGGTGCTCGAGCGACCCGCCGAGGGGGAACCCGCCGGCACCGTCGTCTTCGTCCACGGCAACGTGTCGTCCTCGCACTTCTACCAGCCCACGATGCTGGCCCTCCCGCCGCAGTGGCGCGCTCTCGCCGTCGACCTGCGCGGCTTCGGCGGCTCCGAGGTCAAGCCCGTCGACGCGACGCGCGGGCTGCGCGACTTCTCCGACGATGTCGCGAGCGTGCTCGAGACGCTCGGCACCGGCGCCGTGCACCTCGTGGGCTGGAGCATGGGCGCGGGTGTCGTGCTGCAGTACCTGCTCGACAACCCCGACGGAGTGCTGAGCGTCACGCTCGAGTCGCCCGTCTCGCCCTACGGCTTCGGCGGCACCGCCCTCGACGGCTCCCTCCTGACCCCCGATGCCGCGGGGACGGGCGGGGGCGGCGGCAATCCCGACTTCATCGCGCGGCTCGCCGCGGGTGACGTCGGCGGCGAGGAGCAGACCTCGCCGCGGTCGGTCTACCGCACCGCGTACGTCGCCCAGCCCGATGGACTGCCCCACGAGGATCTCTGGGTCGCGTCGATGCTCACGACGGCGACGGGGGAGGGCAACTACCCCGGCGACAGCGTCCCCTCCGAGAACTGGCCGGGCTTCGCTCCCGGACCGCGCGGTGTGCTCAATACGATGGCCCCGACGCACCTGAACCTCTCGGGCATCACGGAGCTCGAGACCAAGCCCGCAATCCTCTGGATTCGCGGCGACGCCGACGCGATCGTCTCCGACACCTCGGCCTTCGACCTGAACTTCCTCGGGCAGCTCGGGGCGATCCCCGGCTGGCCCGGCGCCGAGGTCGCACCGCCGCAGCCCATGGTGAGCCAGACGCGGGCCGTGCTCGAGCGCTACGCGAGCGGAGGCGGAGCCCTGCGCGAGGTCGTGTTCGAGGGCTGCGGCCACTCGCCACACCTCGAGCAGGCCGACAGCTTCGTGGCAGCTCTCGTCGAACACCTCGACTCGGCGGGCTGAGCGGGTGGCACCGGGGTTCACGGCGCTGGGCTTCTCTGCTCAGCCTCGATGCGTACACTGAGCATCGTGCCTGCTGTGAACCTCGGAATGCCCAAGATTCCCGAAACCCTCGCCCCCCGTCGCACGACCCGCCAGATCAAGGTCGGCAAGGTCATGGTGGGCAGCGACCACCCCGTGAGCGTGCAGTCGATGACGACCACGCCGACGACGGACATCGACGGAACCCTCCAGCAGATCGCCGAGCTCACCGCGACCGGCTGCGACATCGTACGCGTGGCGGTGCCGACGCAGGATGACGCCGATGTGCTGCACATCATCGCGAAGAAGAGCCAGATACCCGTCATCGCCGACATCCACTTCCAGCCCAAGTACGTCTTTCAGGCGATCGATGCCGGGTGCGGCGCCGTGCGGGTGAACCCGGGCAACATCAAGAAATTCGACGACAAGGTCGGTGACATCGCGAAGGCGGCGAAAGATGCGGGCGTGAGCCTGCGCATCGGCGTCAACGCTGGCTCGCTCGACCCGCGCTTGCTGCAGAAGTACGGCAAGCCGACTGCGGAAGCGCTCGTGGAGAGCGCGGTGTGGGAGGCGAGCCTGTTCGAAGAGCACGACTTCCACGACTTCAAGATCTCGGTCAAGCACAACGACCCCATCGTCATGGTCAAGGCCTACCGCCAGCTCGCCGAACGCGGCGACTGGCCGCTGCACCTCGGCGTGACCGAGGCCGGCCCCGCCTTCCAGGGCACGATCAAGAGCGCGACGGCCTTCGGCATCCTCCTCGGCGAGGGCATTGGTGACACGATCCGCGTCTCGCTCTCGGCACCGCCCGCGGAGGAGATCAAGGTGGGCCTCAAGATTCTCGAGTCGCTCAACCTGCGCGAGCGCAAGCTCGAGATCGTCTCCTGCCCGTCCTGCGGTCGTGCCCAGGTCGACGTCTACACGCTCGCCGACGACGTGACGGCGGGTCTCGAGGGCATGACTGTTCCTCTGCGCGTCGCGGTCATGGGCTGCGTCGTGAACGGCCCCGGTGAGGCGCGCGAGGCCGACCTGGGCGTCGCGAGCGGCAACGGCAAGGGTCAGATCTTCGTCAAGGGCGAGGTCATCAAGACGGTGCCGGAGTCGGAGATCGTCGCGACCCTCATCGAGGAGGCGAACCGCATCGCGGCCTCGATGCCGGATGCCCCGGTGGGCGAGCCGCAGGTGCTCACGAGCTGATCGCGCGTCCGTCGAGGCGTCGTCCCGGTCGCGCTGGCCCCATATCGGGGGACTGACCGCGCCGTGCCCGCGATCAGTAGGCTCAACCCATCGACTGGGGGAGTCGACACTGAGAAGCACCGGGGGGCGGTGCACGTTTCGCACGAGGCGATCAGGGGGCATCTTCCGTCGTGCAGGTTTCCCTCTCACGCCGCATCGCGGGTGGGCGGGAAGGGCCTGCGAGCGACCCAAGCCCCCCTTGCCGCCGCTCGCAGGCCTATTTTCCATTCTGGCCCCCGAACGGGGGGTTCGGCCAGCGCATCGGGCGCGACGCGTCGAGGCCAGTAGTCTGAACCGGTGACGACGCGACTGACCCAGCTCTTCCTCCGTACACTTCGCGACGATCCCGCCGACGCCGAGGTGGCGAGCCACCGCCTCCTCGTGCGCGCGGGCTACATCCGCCGCCAGGCGCCGGGCGTCTTCGCCTGGCTGCCGCTCGGCCTGCGCGTGCGTCGCCGCGTCGAGGCGGTCATCCGCGAGGAGATGCACGCGATCGGCTGCCAGGAGGTGCACTTCCCCGCGCTCCTGCCGCGCGAGCCCTACGAGGCGAGCGGCCGCTGGGAGGAGTACGGCGACGGCATATTCCGTCTCAAGGACCGCAAGGGCGCCGACTACCTGCTCGCGCCCACGCACGAGGAGGTCTTCACCCTCACGGTCAAGGACCTCTACGGCAGCTACAAGGACCTCCCGCTGTCGATCTACCAGATCCAGGACAAGTACCGGGATGAAGCGCGCCCGCGCGCCGGGCTCCTGCGCGGCCGCGAGTTCTCCATGAAGGACGCGTACTCCTTCGATGTGACCGATGAGGGTCTGGATGTCTCGTACCAGGCGCAGCGCGACGCCTACGAGCGCATCTTCTCCCGCCTGGGGCTCGACTACGTCATCGTGCAAGCCGACGCGGGAGCCATGGGCGGCTCCCGCAGCGAGGAGTTCCTGCACCCCACGCCCATCGGCGAAGACACCTTCGTGCGGTCGGCCGGGGGCTACGCGGCGAACGTCGAGGCGTACCGCTCTGTGGCCCCTGCCGCTCAGTCGCTCGACGGCCATCCCTCCGCCGAGGTCATCGACTCCCCGCAGACGCCGACGATCGCGACGCTCGTCGCGCTCGCGAACGAGAAGCGCCCGCGCGAGGATCGCCCGTGGACGGCGGCCGACACGCTCAAGAACGTCGTGCTGCGGCTCACCTCGCTCGACGGCACGAAGGAGCTCGTCGTCGTCGGTCTGCCCGGCGACCGGGAGGTCGACCTCAAACGCGCCGAGGTGGCCTTCGCTCCCGCGGAGGTCGCGGCGGCGACCGAGGAGGACTTCGCGGCGTATCGCGGCCTCGTCAAGGGCTACATCGGCCCGTGGTCGCCGAGCGGCGCCGTTCTCGGGAAGGGCTCGAGCACGGGCATCCGGTACCTCGTCGACCCCCGCGTCGTCGACGGCACCACCTGGGTGACGGGCGCGAACGAGCACGAGAAGCACGTGCTCGGGCTCGTCGCGGGACGCGACTTCACGGCCGACGGCCTCGCCGACATCGCCGAGGTGCGCGAGGGCGACCCCGCGCCCGACGGCTCGGGGCCGATCGAGACCGCGCGCGGCATGGAGATCGGTCACGTGTTCCAGCTGGGCCGCAAGTACGCCGAGGCGCTCGGGCTGCAGGTGCTCGACGAGAACGGCAAGCTCGTGACCGTCACGATGGGCTCCTACGGCATCGGCGTGACGCGCATCCTCGGCGTGATCGCCGAGGCCAACCACGACGAGCGTGGCCTCGTGTGGCCGCGCAACGTGGCGCCCTTCGACGTGCACATCGTCGCGACGGGCAAGGATGCCGCGGTGTTCGACGTCGCCGAGACGCTCGTGAGCGAGCTCGAGGGTGCAGGGTTCGACACGCTCTTCGACGATCGGCCGAAGGTCTCCCCGGGAGTCAAGTTCGGCGACGCGGAGCTCATCGGCGTGCCGCTCATCGTCATCGTCGGCCGCGGCGCCGCCGAAGGGCGCGTGGAGTTCTGGGATCGCCGCACGGGCGAGCGCGACGAGATCGCGCTGCACGAGGTGCTCGACCGCCTGCGCGACGCACCGCAGTGAGAGCGCGTCGCTTTCCGCGCTCGTCCGGGTTAGGGTGAAGAGTCGCCGGGTCGGCTGACCTGTCGCGGCCGCGAGCGCCTTCCCACCCCTCCCGAGCCCCTGGAGCACCATGTCGTCCACCCCCGCCCCTGCCCGCCGACGCACGGTCATGGCGGGCGGTGTGGCCCTCGCCTTCGCGCTCGGTGCGGTGGCCCCCGCGACTGCCGCCGACATCGTCGAGGGCGACACTCCCGTCGTCCTCAGCAGCGACCAGAGCACCTTCGGGGCGATTCCGGAGGTCTTCCCCGCGGACGGCGACGAGGGGCCCCCGCCCGAGATCGAGCTGCAGCTGTTCGGCGGCCCGACTTCACCCGAGATCACGCCGTGGACGACGACGGCGCTGAGCTTCGACTCAGAGGACCGCGTCTACGTGGCGCTCCTCTCCGCAGGGCAGATTTTCGGCGAGAGCGTGCAGTACCTGTGCGCGATTCGGGTGTACGACGAAGACGGCGTGCCCTTGGGGTCGCCGCTGCCGGTGGCGAACCCTGACGATGGCGAGACCGGCCTGTGGCCGGTGGCGTGCACGGGCCTCGCTCTGCTCGACGTGCTCAGCGCGTACGGCCTCGATCTCGACTTCGAGAGCGGCGTCAGCCAGGAGGCTGCGCCGAGCACGGCGGCGTTCGTGTACTTCAGCGACGGAACAGCCGTTCGCATCGACGCGCGTACCGGAACCGTGACGGAAGTATTCACGGGCTCCTCCGGGTCCTTCGGCGATTTCGAGTCGCTCGCGATCTCGGCCGGTCCGGCCGAACTGCTGGATCCGGAGCGCACCGGTATCGCTGTCATCGTCGCCGGATTCACCGACGAGGCCCTCATCGTGAGCGTGCTCTGGGAGGGCGGCGAGACCGAGTCGCGGTTGGCGTTCTTCCCCGTGACGGTGAACGGTGCGGAGTTCGACAGCGAGCTCAACCTCTGGATCGTGTCGCCCGACATCGAGCAAGGTCAGATGGCCGTCTTCAGCTTCAGCTATGCCGACCTGAGTGAGTTCGGCATGCAGCCCACCTCGGCCTCGGAGCCCGGTGTCGATCTGCTGGCCCCTCTGGACGCGGCGGGCGACCTCTCCGCGGTGACGCAGGATTCGCCGCAGGGGGGATTCGACGCAGCCGCGATCAGCGGAGGTTACCTGGTGAGCGGCCTGGAGACGTTCACCGCCGGCGGCATTGCGATCGAGCGCGCCGCCGTCGAGCTCGCCGGAGACGCGGAAGAGCAGCTCGCGGCGACCGGTGCCGACGCCCAGCTCGTCCTCGCGATCGGGGTCATCGCCGGCGCGCTCCTCCTCGGCGGCGTCGTGATCACCGCGGTCGGCGCCTCGCGACGTCGCGTGCGCCGCGACTAGCGCCGGGCATCCCGTCGGGCCGGACCGCTAGCTGCGGTCCGCACCGCGCGTGCCGCGCACGAGCGGAATCGGGCCCGTCACCGAGTCCTCGTCGACCCACAGCTCGATGCCGGCGACGTCGGGCAGCTGGTCACGCGTGAAGACGGGGTCCTTCCCCGCCGCGCGCTGGTCCTGGTAGTTCGTGAGCACGCGGAAGGCGACGCCGCCGAGCAACGCGATGGCGACGAGATTGATGATCGCCATGATGCCCATCACGCCGTCCGCGGTCGTCCACACGAGCGTCGTCGAGGCCACAGAGCCGCCGAGGACGGCGAGCACGACGAGACTGCGGTAGACGATGAGCGCGGGCCGGCTCGTCGTGATGAACTCCAGATTCGATTCCCCGTAGTAGTAGTTGCCGAGGATCGAGCTGAAGGCGAGCAGCAGGATCACGACCGCGAGCAGCACTCCGGCCCACTCGCCGAGGGAGGAGACCACGGCCTCTTGCGTGAGGTCGACGCCGCGCTCGGCGGCCGCGAGGTCGGGATTCGTCACGAGGATGATGAAGGCTGTGATCGAGCAGACGAGGAAGGTGTCGAAGTAGACGCCGAGCGTCTGCACGAGGCCCTGCTTCGCCGGGTGCGTGACCGCGGCAGCCGCGCCGGCGTTCGGAGCCGAGCCGAGACCGGCCTCGTTCGAGAACATGCCGCGCTGGATGCCGACGAGGATGATCGTGCCCACGGCACCGCCCGCGATCGACTGGAACCCGAAGGCGCCGGCGTAGATCTGCGCGAACACGCGCGGCACCTCCTCGATGTTCATCGCGACGATGACGATGCCGATGAGGAGGTAGAGCAGCGCCATCGCGGGCACGAGCGACTGGGTCACGCTCGCGATGCGACGGATGCCGCCGAATATGACGAGGCCGGTCGCGAGGGCGAGAACGCCGCCGATAGCCCAGGGGAGCATCCCCGGGTCCTCCAGGCCGGCTGCGCCCCCGACGGCGCTCACGATCGTGTTCGCCTGCAGGCTCGAGAAGGCGAAGGGAAACACGACGATGAGGACGACGGCGAAGAGGATGCCCATCCACCGCTTCCCGAGGCCGCGCTGCATGTAGTACGCGGGGCCACCCCGAAAGCCGTCCCTGTCCTTCGTCTTGTAGACCTGCCCGAGCGTCGACTCCACGAAGGAGGACGCGCCGCCGATGAACGCCATGGTCCACATCCAGAAGATCGCGCCGGGGCCGCCGAGGGCGAGCGCCGTCGCCACACCCGCGATGTTGCCGACGCCGACGCGAGAGGCGGCCGAGACGGTGAAGGCCTGGAACGCCGAGACCGACTGCGGCTTGCCGCCGGCATCGCGCGGCGTCACGTCGGTGAGAGTGCGGAACATCGCGGGAATGAGCCTCAACTGCACGACCCTCGTGCGCACCGTGAAGTACAGGCCGAGCCCGATGACGATCGGCAGCACGATCCACTGCCAGAGCGAGCCGCCGAAAGAGGCGATGAGGTCGTTGACAGCGTCCATGGCGTCCATTCAGACACACTAGCGATGTCCGGTACCGTGGGGGTCTGCAATCGAATAGAGGAGCGACACCGTGGACATCGACCTGACCGTCTTGAGGATGATGGAGCGCGAGCGGGAGATCCCGTTCGACGAGCTCGTGCAGATCATCGAGCAGGCCATCCTCACCGCCTACCTCAAGCACACGGAGCAGGACGACCACCGCGGCTCCGACCGACCGCAGCCGCGCGCTGAACTCGATCGCAAGTCGGGCCACGTCACGATCTACGTGCCCGAGTTCGATGAGGAGGAGAACCTCATCGGCGAGGCCGTCGACAGCCCCGACGACTTCGGCCGTATCGCCGCTTTCGCGGCCAAGCAGGTCATCAACCAGCGTCTGCGCGACATCGGCGACGACCGCGTTCTCGGCGAGTTCAAGGGGCGCGAGGGGGACATCGTCGCGGGCGTCATCCAGCAGGGCCCCAACCCGCGCATGATCCACATCGACCTCGGCACCGTCGAGGCGATCCTGCCGCCCGAGGAGCAGGTGCCGGGGGAGGACTACGCGCACGGCCGTCGCATCCGCGTCTACGTGACGAGCGTCTCGAAGGGCCTCAAGGGTCCGTCGATCACCGTGAGCCGCACCCACCCCTCGCTCGTGCGCAAGCTCTTCACGCTCGAGGTGCCCGAGATCGCGAGCGGGCTCGTCGAGATCACCGCGATCGCGCGCGAGGCGGGCCACCGCAGCAAGATCGCCGTGCGCTCGCTCGAGCCCGGGGTGAACGCGAAGGGCGCGTGCATCGGCGAGCTCGGGCAGCGCGTGCGCGCCGTGACGGCCGAGCTCGGTCAGGAGAAGATCGACATCGTCGACCACTCCGACGACCTCGCGACCTTCGTGAAGAATGCCCTGTCGCCCGCGAAGGTCTCCGACGCCTTCGTCATCGACGCGGACACGAAGGCGGTGCGGGCTCTCGTGCCCGATTATCAGCTCTCCCTCGCGATCGGCAAGGAGGGCCAGAACGCCCGCCTCGCCGCCAAGCTCACTGGCGCAAAGATCGACATCCAGCCCGACTCCGTCATGGAGGAGTAGGCCAGGGGCTACAATGGAACCCGTCAGAACCTGCATCGGCTGTCGCCAGCGTGCATCCCGCTCCTCTCTTCTGAGGGTCGTGGCGCGCGAGGGGAGGGTCGAGGCGGATGCCCTGGCCCGCTTGCCGGGACGGGGCGCGTGGGTGCATGCCACCCTCGACTGCGTCGAAGCCGCCTCGCAGCGGCGGGCATGGGCGCGCGCACTGCGCGTGACCGGTCCGCTCGACGCAGACCACGTACGACACACCATCGGAGCAACCGGCTCCACGAGAGAACAGGCTGATCGGCCAATGGACAACTAATGAGCGGCTCGAAATGAGACCCGTCCACCACTAGTGATCCGCCCCTGTCTGGGTGCGGATCCAGACAGGAGAATTGTGGCTGCAAAACCACGCGTGCACGAGATCGCGAGCGAGCTCGGCATCGAAAGCAAGGTCGCCCTCGAGAAGCTCAAAGAGCTCGGCGAATTCGTCAAGGGCCCGTCGTCGACGATCGAGCCCCCCGTCGCCCGCAAGCTGCGCAAGGCGGTCGAAGAGGCAGGCCTCGGCGCACCGAAGGCGGAAGAGAAGCCCGCCGCGAAGGCACCCGCCAAGGCCGCCCCCAAGCCGGCTCCGAAGCCCGCTGAGACGGTCGAGACGGCACCCGAGTCGGCATCGAAGCCCGATGCCGAGGCGCCGGCGGCTGACGCTCTCGCTGCCGAGGCGCCCGCTGCACCGCAGAAGCCGGCCGAGGGCGACGCGCCCGCGCGCCCGGCGGCATCCGGTGGCCCGCGCCCCGGCAACAACCCCTTCGCCTCCCAGCAGGGCATGTCGCGCCCCGGCGCGCCGCGGCCCGGCAACAACCCCTACTCGTCCTCCCAGGGCATGCCGCGCCCCGGCGGCGCCGTTCCGCGCCCGCCGCGCCCCGGCGCACCCCGCCCGGGGGCTCCTCGCCCCGAGGGCGGCCCCGGCCGTCCCGGCGGCGGTC
>NZ_VIKT02000008.1:354-120964 GCF_009371975.2 Microcella pacifica | reverse complement strand
CGCGCAAGCGTGTGTCACTCGCCGCGGTCGCGGGCCGCGCCGCCGACGCCGTCGAGCTGGCCGCCGCCACGCCGCACGGCCGCGCCCGCCCGGCGCGGGAGGCGCGCGCGTGAGCCGCCTCAAGCGTCTGGCGGGCCACGTGATCCGCGCCCTGCCGGAGGGGCTCGTCGGCCGACTGCTGCCGGGGGAGTACCGCTACCGCCCCGCCGACATTCCCGCGCCGAGCCGCGCCCCCGAGACGCCCGTGCGTCTCTACATCGCCCCCGCGAACTTCGCCGGGCAGGCGTGGCAGTGGGCGCGCGCCGCCGAGCGTCACCTGCCGGGGGTCGGCGCGGTGTCGATGGTGGAGGTGCTGCGAGCGGGGTTCCGCCACCCCGCCGATACGCCGGTGCCGCGCGGTGTCTACGCGGCATCCGGCCGATGGCAGCGCGCCGAGCGCACCGTCGTCGCACGCGACTTCACCCACCTCATCGTCGAGGCGGAGCGTTGGCCTTTCGGCGGCGTGCTGCTGGAGTCGGTCGACGAGCAGGTGCAGTGGGCGCTCGATCGCGGTCTGCACGTGGCGATGCTGTGCCACGGCAGCGATATCCGCCTGCCGAGCCGGCACGCCGAGCTCGAGGCCGACTCGCCGTTCCGCACTGCGCTCGGCGACCAGATCGCCCACTATCAACGGCTGACCGAGCGCAACCGCGCGTTGCTCGACCGGCTCGACCTGCCCGTCTTCGTGTCGACTCCCGACCTGCTGCGCGACGTTCCGCAGGCGACGTGGCTGCCGGTCGTCGTCGACGTCGATCGATGGGCGACGGATGCTGCGCCCCTGTCGCGCGCCGTGCCTCGCGTCGTGCACGCACCCTCTCGGGCCGCCATGAAGGGCTCCGAGCTCGTGGAGCCCACCCTGCATCGCCTGCACGAGCAGGGTCTCATCGACTACCGCCGGCTGGAGAAACTGCCCCACGAGGGCATGGTCGCCGCCTACCGCGACGCCGACATCGTGCTCGACCAGTTCTCGATGGGCATCTACGGGGTCGCGGCGTGCGAGGCGATGGCGGCGGGCCGCGTCGTCGTGAGCCACGTCGCCGACTTCTCGCGCGAGACAGTGCTGGCGGCAACGAGCCAGCGGCTGCCGATCGTGCAGGCCCGCGCCGCTGAGCTCGAGACGGTGCTGCGCGGCCTGCTCGACGACCGTGAGGCGGCGAGGGCGACGGCGGCTCTCGGCCCCGACTTCGTGCGCGCCGTGCACGACGGGCGCCGCTCGGCACAGGTGCTGGGGCCGTTCCTGCTCGGCTGAGTAGGGCCCGCTCGAGCCCGATTGGACAAGCCGAGATACGTCGATTAGCTTTCGAGAAAACTCCCTGAGAGGGTCTCATGCTTCGTCGTCGTGCCGGTCACCGGTCCCTTGTTCTCCCCGCTGCGGCGGCCATCGCTCTCGCCTGTCTCCTGGCTCCGCTGGGTGCAGTCTCGCCCGCAGCCGCGGACGTCAAGCTGGCGGTCACTGTGCTCTTCGACGACGGTTCTGGCCCCGTGGCGGTGCCCTCGGCGACAGTGCGCATCAGTCACAGCGAGCACGGCGTTGCCGCTGGCTGGTCGGGAGGGGCGAGGACCACCAACTCGGCCGGGACGGTCGAAGTGCGCAGCTTCGACAACTACGAGGGCTACGACTTCCATGTGCGCGCCGAGGCTCCGGGCGGCGACATTGGCGGCTACGCCGTCGTGCCCACCTACGAGAACGATGTCGTCGACGCCCGCCTGGCCGAGCCGCGCGTCGTGCCGTGGCGCTCCGCCTTCTCCTACACGCCCATCACGATCACACTGCGGCCGACTGCCGCCCTCACCGGCTCCGTGCAGACGACGTCGGGGGCGAGCGCGCGCGACCGCGTCACGGTGATCGCGTACCGAGAAAACTCGTCCGGTGACTGGGTTCCGGTCGCGCAGACTCGTACCGCGAGCTCCGGCGCCTTCACCTTCGGTTCCCTGCCGATCGGGCGCTACGTGGTCGAGACCCGGTCGGCGACGGGGTCGCTCGCGGTGGCGCGCACATTCCACCCCGCCGTGGCGAGTGCCGATGAGGCGACGGTCTTCACGCTGACCTCCGGCGAGACGGTGACAGTGGGTGCGGTGGTGGCACCGGTGTGGAATGTCGAGACGAAGAGAGTGTTCGGTGCCGACCGGTACGCCACGAGCGTGGCGGTGTCGAAGGCCATGAAGCCGTCCGGCGGGCCGATCTTCCAGCTCTACATCGCCAGCGGCGAGTCGTTCGCCGACGCTCTCAGCGCTGCCCCCGTGGCAGGAAGCACCAAGTCGCCACTCCTGCTCACCCCCAAGAACAGCTTCCCTTCGGCGACCGCGGCCGAGCTTCGCAGGCTTGAGCCAGAGATCATCACCGTTGTCGGTGGCACGGCGGTCATCTCGCGCTCGGTCGAGCGCAGAATCCAGCAGATCGCCGATGCGTGGGGCGGGGAGGTCTCGCGCGTCGCGGGCGCTGACCGCTACGAGACCTCCGCCAAGCTCATCAACAGCGGCGCGTGGAGGTCACCGCGCAGCCGCATTGTCATCGCGACCGGCACGAACTTCGCGGATGCCCTGTCGGCCGCGGCTGCCGCTGGCTCCGAACGGATGCCCGTCCTTCTGGTCGACGGAAACGCGAGCAGCTTCAGCCAGACGACCCTGGATGCGCTGGAGGACTACGAGCCGTCGCTCGTCTACGTCGCAGGGGGCCACTCCGCGGTGTCTGCTCTGGCGGTGAACCGATGGGAGAGGGAGTACGGCCTAGCCAAGGTCACCCGCTTCAGTGGCGATGACCGCTTCGAGACCGGTGAGCTCATCAACGACTTCTTCTTCGACACGAACGACAACGCGCTCATCGCCAATGGCCTCAGCTTCCCCGACGCCCTCGGCGCCGCGCCTCTCGCCGTGAGTCTCGGCGGCCCTCTGCACCTGAGCCTGCCGACGTGCGTGCGACCCGAGCTTCGCGCTCTGCTGCTGGAACAGGGGTCGAGCTCGCTCACCCTCGTCGGTGGCCCGAGCGCTCTGAGCGGCCGAGTGGAGTCGCTCAGAACCTGTTAGGTGGGTCGGCGCTACCGCAGCTCGCCGTCGCCGAGACCGGCGAGCTTCACCTGCTGGGCGAACTCGGGCACGGTCGCGGCGAGCTCGTCGAAGGGCCCCGCGCCCACGAGGCGGCCGCCGCTCATGAAGAAGATGGTGTCGGCGTTCTTGACGGTCGAGAGCCGGTGGGCCACGGAGACGACGGTCGTCGAGCCGCGCAGCTCGGCGATCGCGGCGGCCACGGCGGCCTCGGTGCGGGTGTCGAGCGCGCTCGTCGCCTCGTCGAGCACGAGCACGAGCGGCTGCGCGTAGAGGGCGCGGGCGATGCCGAGCCGCTGACGTTGACCGCCGGAGAGCGCGAGGCCGCGCTCGCCGATGGGCGCGTCGATGCCGCCCTCGCGCTCCTCGATGACGTCGAGCAGCTGCGCCATCGCGAGGGCTTCGCGCACGCGCTCCCGATCAAAGTCGGCGCTCCAGGTGAGCGCGACGTTCTGGGCGACCGTCGAGTCGAAGAGCGAGACCTCTTGGGGAACGTAGGCCACGCGGCTGCGCCACCAGCGGGTCACCTGATCGAGGGGGATGCCGTCGACCGTCACGGTGCCCTCGCTCGGCGACAGGAGCCCGAGCATGAGGTCGACCATCGTCGACTTGCCGGCGCCGGAGGCACCGACGAGGGCGGCGACCGACCCGAACGGCAGGGTGAGGCCGACCTCGCGCACGGCGTCGTCCGCCTCGGGGGAGTAGCGGAACGAGACGCGCTCGAACACCATCTCGCGCGGGGGGTCGGGGGGCGTCGCGGTGTCGCGCTCGTCGATGCCGCGGCCCGCGGTGCGCTCGCTGCGGGCGATCTCGTCGAGCACGCGCTCGGCGTGCGGTGCCGCCATCTGCACCTGGTTCACGACCGACTGGAAGCGCACGATGGAGGGCGCGATGCGGAAGCCGGCGAGGCCGAACAGAGCAACTGCGGTGATGGCCCCGGTCGTGCCGCCGGTGAGGAAGCCGGTGACGCCGACGAGCAGGAAGCCGCCGATGATGCCGGCCTCGAGCACGTAGCGCGGCACCTCCTTGAGGAAGACGGCGTTGCCGCGGGCCCGCGCACTGTGCCAGCGGTTCGCCCGCACGACGTCGCCGATCGCGCCGAGACGGTCGCGCAGCGTGATCTCCTTGAGCGCGCCGATCATCTCGGTGATGAGGCGCGAGGTGCGCAGCGAGTAGCGCAGGGTGACGGCGCCCGCCTCGCGCGAGCGGCGGGTGACCCAGAAGTACAGCATCGCGCCGATGAAGCCCAGGTAGAGCAGTGAGATGAGCGCGACGGTCGGCTGGGCGATCGCGAGCACGCCGAGCACCGCGACGAAGCTCATCGCCTCGCCGAGCAGGGTGGCGCCCGGCAGCAGCAGGCCTGCGATGACGACGGCGACGCTATTGTCGGTCAGCCGCACGAGGTCGGCCGAGTTGCGCTTGAGGCGCTCCGTCCACGATGCGGCCACGTAGGTCTCGAACAGGCGGCTGCCGAGGTCGAGCTCGTAACGCGCGAAGCGGCGGGTGGCGCCCCACAGCAGCACGACGGCGATGACCGACTTCGACATGATCAGCACGCACACGAGGCCGAGCAGCAGGATGAGCCCCTGATCGTCGACCTGGCCGATGATCGGAAGGTCGACGGGGCTGTTGGAGAGGATCGGGCCGATGACGACGGCGAGCAGGGCGACCGCGATGGCGTCGAGGATCGCGAGCATGCCGAGCGTCACCGAGTAGATGATGAGGAACGGCTTGGCCTGCGGCGGCAGAATGCGCAGCACGCCCATCGCGGCCCTCCACGCCGACTTCATCGTGCCCCCACCGTTTGCAGCAGGTTCTGCTTCTCGTTCTCCGAGTGCAGCACGGGCGCGGCGGCGTGCGCGGCCTCCTTGAGCTGCTGCACCTTCTCCGCCGTGAGCGCGTTGAGCAGCTCCGCGGTCTTCTGCGCGCCCCACGGCTCGACGACGACGCCGAAGCCGTAGGGCTCGTGCTCGGCGATCATGACCTCGTTACGGCCCGTGACGACCCCGATGCGCCCCTGCACGGCTTCGAAGAGCTTGTTGGGCAGCATGTAGCGCACATTGGGCGACACGGGCCGGTAGACCATCATCGCGAGGTCGTACTCGTTGATGGTGCGCGCGATCTCCTTGACCGGCACGCCGGGCCGAAGCACGATGCGGTCGCCGTGCGGCGCCGCGATGCGCCGCACTTCGTCGATCATCGCGTCGTCGCCGGTGAGCATGAGCGTGAGCTCGAAGCGGTCGTCGACGAGCCCCATCGTGTCGATGAGATCGCGCAGGCCCCGCTCCCAGTGGGCGAGGCCGTGGTAGATGAGGCGGATGCGCTGCGGGTCGACGGCCCGGGGCTCCTGCTCGACGTACTCAGGGATGTTGCGCACGACCGCGGGCCGGGGCATCCCGCGATCATGCTCGTAGTAGTCGGCGAGGCGCTGCGACACGGTCGAGCGCGTGGTGAACTGCGGGTCGCCGAGCCGGCGGGTGAGCCAGCGCTGCCAGCTCCACGCGAGCAGCCCGAAGGGCGTGCGCTCGCGCATGCGCTGCGTGAAGTACTCGTGCATGTCGAGGTGGAGGTGCGTGGCGGTGAGCCCGCCGAAGACGTCGCGGTCGCGGCTCCACGGTGCCAGCTCACGATCGTTGAAGACGATGAGGTCGTAGGTACCTGCGCGCACCGCGTCGGCTGCGTCGGTGGGGATGCGCTGCTGGATGATACGGCGAAATTTGGCGCTGTTCGTCATGAGGCCGTGCAGCACGAGCTGCCGCCACGGGCTCGACTCCCACACGGTCGGCGGCAGCAGCTCATAGTGGGTGCGCACCTGGGGGCTGGGGTGCGGGCCGAAGCCGAGGGTGTCGACCACCCAGCCGGCGTCGGTGAGCCAGTCGATCTCGCGGCGCACGCGCGGGTCGTTGAGAATCTCGCTGGGAACAGCCAGCAGGGCGACGCGCTCGGTCGGCATGGGCGGTGAGGTCTCCTGCGGTTCTCGGGTGCCCGAGCCGGTACGGCGGGCGCGTGCCAGCCTACCGTTCGCGCTTCGTGCGCTCGCGGGCGGCGCGGGCCCCGCTGGTAGCGTGAGCAGGTGCCGCGCCCCCCTCGAAGCCCCGTGGAGCGGGGCAAGGATGCTCTGCGCAGCGTGCTGCGGGCGTCCCTGGTCGTGGCACCCGGCGCTCTCGTGTCGCGCATGGTCGACCCGACGCAGCGCTTCGACCCCGCGCATCCTTCACCGGCGATCGATCTGCCGCGCGACGCGGCCGTGCGCCTCCTCGTGGCGCCCACCAACTCGGCGGGGCAGGGCTGGGCGTGGGCGCGCGCCGCCGAGCGGCTCGACGGCGTCGTCGCCCGCACGATGCAGATCGACATGAACCGGTTCGCGAAGTTCCCCGCCGACCAGAGCATCACGCGCGGCGAGTACCGCTGGTCGCGGCGGTGGCAGCGTGCGCAGCGTCGGGCGGTGCTCGACGGGGCGACGCACGTGCTGCTCGAGTCGGCGTCGCCGCTCTTCGGCGACCCGCACCGGCGCGACGTGCGCGGCGAGCTGCGGCAGTTGGGCCGCGCGGGCATCGCCGTAGCGCTGCTGTTCCACGGCAGCGACATCCGCTCGCCCTCCCGCCACCGGGCGCGCGCCGAATGGTCGCCGTTCGGGCCGGGCGGGTGGGACCAGACGGCGGCGCTCGAGCGCGTCACCGCTGAGAATGCGGCTCTCGTGGCGGAGGTCGACCTGCCGGTGTTCGTCTCCACGCCCGACCTGCTCGTCGACCTGCCCGAGGCTCGATGGCTGCCGGTCGTCGTGGACCCGCAGCGGTGGGCCACGGAGCGGGCGCCGTTCGCCGGCCGGGAGCGACCGCTCGTCGTGCACATTCCGAGCCGCACGATCGTGAAGGGCACCGACCTCATCGACCCCGTTCTGCACGGCCTCGCCGCGGAAGGGCTCATCGACTACCGCTCGATCACGGGCCTCAGCAATGACGAGATGGTGGCCGCCTACGGCGAGGCCGACATCGTCGTCGATCAGCTGCGCCTCGGCATCTACGGGGTCGCGGCGTGCGAGGCGATGGCGGCGGGCCGGGTCGTCGTCAGTCACGTCGACGAGCAGGTGCGGGGCGTCGTCGAGCGCGAGTGCGGGGAGGCGCTGCCGGTTGTCGAGGCCACCGCGACGACGCTCGAGTCGGTCGTGCGCGACATCGTCGCCGACCCCGCTCGCGCTGCCGAGCGGGCCTCCACCGGGCCGGGTTTCGTGCGCGCCCACCACGACGGCGCGAGAAGTGCGGATGCTCTGCGATCGTTCCTCGGGTTCGTCTAACGAACGCCCCCGAGTGAGGGCCTCCCTTTTGTGCCGCAATCGAGTTACTGTTGTGACTGTTGTGACTCGCGGCAGGGGGCTGCGGGCGGGGGGGGTTTCATCATGTCGCGGTCCATTTCTCTCGAGGCCAGCGCGCCGCAGGCGCGGAGGCGCTCGTTGCGTGCCGTGGCCGCGATTGGGGCCGCGGCGCTGCTGGGCAGCCTCGTCGTCGCCGCGACTCCCGCGTACGCTCAGCCTGTCGTCGAGCCGGTTGTCATCGACGAGACGCCCGATCGGGCGGTGGTGGAGAGCGGCAACACCTTCGACTCCGTGGCCGATCGCTCTGACTTCGACCCCGGCTACCTCATCAGCGATCTGCAGTTCTACGATCGCAATGGCATGACCGAGTCTGAGATCCAGTCCTTCCTCGCGTCCAAGAGCGGCACGTGTCAGAACTCACGCTGCCTGGACATCTTGAGGCAAGACACGGCGGCCCGCAGCGCCAACGAGCAGTGCCGGTCCTTCTCCTCCGGCAGCGACGAGCGCGTCTCGCGCATCATCTACCGCGTGCAGCAGGCGTGCGGCATCGCGGCGCAGGTCTTGCTCGTCACCCTGCAGAAGGAGCAGAGCCTGGTGACGTCGACTGCCCCCTCGCAGCGCGCCGTCGACTTCGCGCTCGGTTACGACTGCCCCGACACTGCTCCTTGCAACGTGGAGTACGCCGGCATCGGGCCCCAGCTGTATTCGGCGGCCTGGCAGTTCCAGCGCTATCGCCTGAACCCGTCGTGGTACAACAACCAGATCGGCACGGAGTACATCCAGTACCACCCCAACACCTCCTGCGGAACGAAGCGGGTGGTCATTCGCAACGCCGCGACCGCCGGGCTGTACAACTACACCCCCTACACGCCCAACTCGGCCGCGATGAGCAACCTGTACGGCACGGGCGACAGCTGCTCGAGCTACGGCAACCGCAACTTCTGGCGCCTCTACACCGACTGGTTCGGCAACCCGACCGGGCAGCTCTCGAGCGCGGTGTCGAAGTCGCGCCTCGCCGGGGCTGACCGTTACTCCACCTCTGTCGCGCTTGCGGCGTCGGCCTACCCTGACCCGAGCGCGGTCTCGACCGTCTACATCGCGGTCGGCACGGGCTTCGCCGACGGTCTCGCGGCGGCGCCCGCAGCGGCTGTCGCCGGCGGGCCGTTGCTGCTCACCAACCGAGCTTCCCTGCCGGACTCGGTGCGAGCCGAGATCGTGCGGCTCGCGCCCGAGAACATCATCGTTGTCGGCGGCCCGAGCGTCATCAGCGGGTCCGTGGTCGCCTCCTTGGAGGCGCTCGCTACGACCGTCACCCGTGTGTCGGGCGACGACCGGTACGCGACGGCCCGCGCGCTCGCGCTTCTCGCGTTCCCTGATGGCGCCGACGAGGTCTTTGTCGCCAGCGGCGGCAACTTCCCCGACGCTCTCGCGGCGAGCGCTGCCGCGGGCTCTCGCGGGGTTCCCGTTCTTCTCGTGCCGCCGGGCTCGAACTCGGCCGACTCAGCCACGCGCAGTGTGATCGATCAGCTGGGCGCCACGACGGTCGTCGCCGCCGGTGGCACCTCCGTCATCTCGACGAACTACCTGAACTCTCTGAAGTCGGGCACCGACGTGACGTCTCTCGTGCGTCGCGGCGGAGCCGACCGCTACAAGACGGCGGCGAGCATCAACGACTACGCCTTCCCGACGGCGACCGCAGGCTACCTCGCGAGCGGCGTCAACTTCCCAGACGCACTCGCGGCGGCTGCCGTCGCGGGCGCGCAAAACGCGCCGTTGCACCTCTCGCCCGGCAGCTGCCTTCCCGCAGCGGCCGTCGGCCACTTGACGCTCTCGGGCGTCGAGAGCCTCACGTTCGTCGGGGGCACCTCGGTGCTCACCTCGAACGCCTACAACTACCGGCCGTGCTCCTAGCAGAAGGCAGATCGTCGATGCGTAGCCCCCGCGCCGCCACCACTGGCGCGCTCCTCGCCTTCCTCGCCCTGGTGGCGGCCCCGGTCACGGCTGCGTCCGCGGCAGAGCCGACGGCCGTGCCCGTACGAGCACTCGAGCGGCCGGTCACCCCGGTGGGCGACGAGCCGTCGCGCATGGTCGACGTCAAGCCTGACGACTTCGCCGCGGAGGGTGCTGCTCTGCCCGCGGGCCTGCAGCAGGCGCTCGCGCGCGATGTGGGTCTCAGCGGGGCCGAGTGGCTCGCTCAGAGCGAAGCCGGCAACGCGGCAGCCGATGTGGTGGCCGACCTCACCGAGGTCATCGACGTGGTCGACGCCCGCTTGGAGGGCTACGACCTCGTCGTCACCGTCGAGAACGATGCGGATGCCCGGGTGGCGGAGAGCGTCGGCGCCCGGGTCGAGTTCGGCTCTGCACCGGCGGCGCGCGCGACCGAGGCTATCGAGGGTCTCGAGCCCGCCGCCGACCTCCGTGGTGGCATGCCCTACGTGTATGACTCTTCTCGATGCTCTATCGGTTTCGTCGGTCTCAATACCTCCAACAGCGAACTGGAGATGCTGTCGGCTGGCCATTGCGAGACGATTGAGGGCTCGATGCGAAGAGCGGCCACCATTAATCGCCCGACCATCTCCGGCGGGACTATAGGCGCCACCACCCAGATCGGCAACGGTGGCCTTCACGTCGCTGGCGAATATGCGAACCCGGGATTCGACACTGGCGCGCCAGACTTTGACCCGGTCATCACGTACTACGACTTCGGCGCTACTCAGGTCACCAATGACGTCTGGGTCGGCAAGCCTGAGATCGTTACATGGGGCAACTCAACATCGGGCGCGCCTCTCGCTTCGTCGCCGTTGGTCATTCGCGACGCTGGGCCGGCCATATCTGGCGCGACTTTGTGCAAATCGGGTTCGACGACGGGTTGGACATGCGGCGCGATCTTGACTCCTGCAACTGCGGCACAATATGGATTCAGCGATGGCGTTGACCAAGTTGTTCCTGTCGGCGGGTCCAACTGCGAGGCACCCGGCGCGTACTGCGTAGGTGCGATCGTGGCGGCGATTTGCGTCCGGCAGGGCGACAGCGGTGGGCCAGCAGTGGTTGGGAGCCGCGCGGTCGGCATCACGTCCGCGGCCTCTAATGCCGATCCTGACCAGTTCCCCTCATGCAATGTTCAGGGGAACGTCGGTGTGTTCAGCACTCTGTACTCTGCAAACTCGGCATGGGAGCAGGTCACGAAGGTGTACCCCGACTGGGAGCCGCTCATCGGGTTCTCGTCTACGAATCGCAATGCATCGTCGCCAGTGCGCCTCAGCCCGAGCGCGACTCCGAACCTCCTCGGGCGGGTCACGGGTGGTTCGACTCGGCACGGTGTCGAGGTGTCCATCAATGGCGGCGCAACGGTGTCGCCCACCGTCGGTGCGAATGGCGACTGGTCGGTGCCTCTCGACGGACTACGGGGCACCCTCGAATGGTCGGCGACCGCAAGCTGGGGCTCGCAGACGCAGGCTTCCCCAAGTACCGGAAGCATCTTCGTGGCGGATGGTGTGCGACTCTCGGGAGCGAACCGATACGACACGGCGAACGCCATTGCTGCTCGTGCGTATCCCGGTTCGCCAAACGTTCCCGTGGTCTACATCGCGAACGGCGCCAACTTCCCGGACGCGCTCAGCGCCGGCCCCGCGGCCGCGGCTGAGGGCGGCCCGCTCCTGCTTACTGAGCGGGGTTCCCTTCCCTCATCCGTGCGATCCGAACTCAACCGGCTCAACCCGCAGACGATCGTGATCGTGGGCGGCTCGAGCGTCGTCAGCAGCTCGGTCGCGAGCGCTCTTCGGTCCTACGCCGACTCGGTCGTCCGTATCGGCGGCGCCAACCGCTACGAGACGTCACGGCTCATCGCGCAGCGTGGCCTCACGAAGGGGTTCTTCTCCACAGATGAGCAGGTGTGGGTGGCGACCGGTGCCAACTATGCCGACGCTCTCTCAGCGGGCGCCGCAGCCGCATCCGCTGGCGTGCCGATCCTGCTCGTGAACGGCGCAGCCTCGGGTATCGATTCAGCCACGCGCAGCTTCCTCTCGTCGAAGCTCGAACCCACTGTCGCTCGCATCGCTGGTGGTACGGCGGTCGTGTCGAACGGCGTCAAGAACGCCATCGACGCCGTTTCGGGCGTGAGCACAGCCCGCTACGGCGGTGCGAACCGCTACGCGACCTCGCTGCTCATCAACAAGTTCGCGCACCCCGACTCGGCACCCGACGCGTTCCTGACATACGGCCAGAACTTCCCCGACGCCCTCGCCGGGGGAGTGTTGGCTGGCATCTCGGGTGGGCCCATGTACATAACGCAAACGAAGTGCGTCGAGCCGGGCGTCGTCAACCACATCCTCGATCTGAGCCCGTCGACCATCACCGTCTTCGGTGGCACAGCGGTCGTCAGCAACTCCGCCCGCGACCTGCGCCGCTGCTGACGCGTCCTCCACACCGGTCCTACCAGCGTCGACGTCAACGGGTCGAGGGCACGCGAGCTGGCGTGACCGTGCGGGCGTCACACTCGCCCATGTGCGTGCGCGAGAAGTCGAGAAGAGAATCAAGGCGCGTGGCGGCACGCTCGTCAGGCAACGCGGTTCGCACCGGCTATTCGAGGTCGCGCTCGGAGGCCTGGTCGCACGCACCACGGTGCCGTACCATGGCGGCGACGTGCCGAAGGGCACGCTGAGAGCGATCGAACGAGACCTGGAGCCGGTGCTCGGAAAGGGGTGGCTGCGATGACGACGTGGATCGTTGACGTGGAACGCGACGCCGGGCAACTCATCGCTCAGGTTCGCGACCTGCCCAGTGCGCACACCTTCGGCGCCGACTTCGACGAACTCGACGCGGCCGTGCGTGAGGTGATCGCCCTGGTGCTCGGCCTGCCGGAGGGCGAGCACGACCTCGACATCGCCTACGCCTTCCCAGTGCCCGCCTAGACTGGCCGGGTGCGCGTACTCGTCACCGGGGGCTCCGGCTACATCGGCTCGCACATCTGCCGTGTGCTCGCCGACCGCGGCGACACCCCCGTGATCGTCGACGACTTCGCGCACGGCCTGCGCCACCGCATCGACGGGATGCCCGCCCACGAGCTCGACCTCGCCGAACCCGGCGCGGCCGGCGTGCTCGCGCGGCTCGTCGCCGACGAGGGCGTCGAGGCGGTCATCCATCTAGCGGCCCGCAAGCAGGTCGGCGAATCGGTCGCCCGACCGCTCTGGTACCACCGGCAGAACGTCGGCGCTCTCACCTCCGTGCTGCAGGCCATGGTCGCGACGGGTGTGCGCGACCTCGTCTTCTCCAGCTCCGCCGCCGTCTACGGCGACGCCGACGGGGTCGTGACCGAAGACGCGCCGACTGTGCCCGTCAACCCCTACGGCGAGACGAAGCTCGCGGGGGAGTGGCTCGCCGCCGACGTCGCCCGCGCCGACGGCCTGCGCGTCACGAGCCTGCGCTACTTCAACGTGGCCGGCGCCGGCTGGCCCGACCTGGCCGACACGGCCGTGCTCAACCTCGTGCCCATGGTGCTCGAGGCGATCGACGCCGGGCGCTCACCGCAGATCTTCGGCAACGACTACCCGACCGCCGACGGCACGTGCGTGCGCGACTTCGTGCACGTGCGCGACCTCGCCGACGCGCACCTCGCCGTACTGGATGCCCTGCCCGAGCAGCCCGAGCCGCACCGCACCTACAACGTGGGCACGGGGGTCGGGTCGAGTGTGCGTGACGTCGTGGAGGGCATCCGGCATCGAATTTCGGATGCTCCCGCCACCGTCACCCGCCCCCGCAGGCCCGGCGACCCCGCCGCCGTCGTCGCCGACGTCAGCCGCATCGCCGACGAGCTCGGCTGGCGCGCGCGGCACGACCTCGACGACATTCTCGACTCGGTGCTCGCCGCGCGAGCACGCTAGTCGAGCCGCCCGCGCCAGGAGCGGTTGCGGGCGGCGGCGAACGCCGAGGTGACGAAGAGCAGCAGGCCTCCCTCGTAGAGCAGGTAGCTCTCGGTCATGCTCGTCGTCGCGAGCAGCACGAGCGTGAGCGCAGGCCACACGTAGACGGTGCTGCGGCGCTCGGAGGCCACGAGCCACGCCCGCACGAAGGCGAGGGCCAGCGCCACGATGAGCACGAGCAGGCCCGCGAGCCCCAGCTGCAGCCAGATATCCATGTAGGCGTTGAGTGCGGAGGGCGGCTGCCGGCCGGTGCTGTCGGCGACGACCGCGAACGGGAAGACTTCGTTGGGCCACTTGCCCGCCCAGCCCCAGCCCTGCACGGGGTACTGGTCGATGAAGCCCGTGACGCGGGCCCACACGCTCGTGCGCACCTCGACATCGGTCGCGGCGTCGACGGCGTCGACGAGGGCGGTGCGGAAGAGCCAGGCGAGCACGCCGAACACGGCGAGCGAGACGAGCAGCACGCTCTGCGTCGCCCGGCGCGCGACCGTCCTCTGGCGCCGAACTAGCACGAGGGCGAGCCCGGCGGCGAGCACCGCCGCGAGCACGAGCAGCGAGACCGGCGACCGGGCGAAGATGATCGTCGCCGCGGCGAGGGCGAGCGAGTAGACGCTCACGGCACGCGAGACCGAGCGTGTGCGCACCTCGATCCAGAAGCTCAAAATCGCGAGAGCGCCGAGGAATGCGAAGGCGTTGCGGGTACCGGCGAGTCCCTCGATGGGGCCGCCCTCGGCGAGTGAGCCCGAGATGCCGAGGAAGGTCAGAGGAGTGTCGATGAGGAGTCCGCTGAGAATCTCGAGCACGAACGAGGCGGTGAGGATGACCCGCAGGGCGTTACCGACCGCGCGCACGAGCTGGATGAGGTCGCGCACGAGCGCGATGTACAGGCCGAGCACTCCGAAGCCGAGCGCGTAGGCGATGCCGCCGACCGTCACCCAGGTGTACTGGCTCCAGATGACGCTGACCGTGAGCAGCCCGAAGAGCGCCATGACCGAGATCGGCAGAACCCCGCGCCACTCGATGCGCTCCGGCTGCGCCCACAGCGACGCCGCGGCGAGCACGACGAGCCCCGCGAGCAGGCCGAGAGCGCCCGGCCAGCCCATGATCGCGCGCACGGCACCGGTGATGAGGGCGAAACCCACGATCGCCTCGGTGAGCGCCTGACTGAAGCGCGCCGAGCCCACGACCGCGCGGATCGCGGGCGTCATGCCGTCGCCTCCGCGCGCCGCCCGCGCAGCTCATGCCGGCGCGAGGCGACCGCGATCCACACGAGCAGCAGCAGACCCGCTTCGATGAGCAGTCGCGACTCGGCGAGGCTGTGCACGAGGAGCATGGCCAGGAGGAGCACGGGGGCGAGGCGCAGGGCAGCGGGGTCGAGGGCATCGCCGCGCGGAGCATCCACGGCCCAGGCGACGGTGCGCGCGACCGTTGTGAGCACGAGGACGGCCACGAGGATGAGACCCAGGATGCCCAGCTGCAGCCACACGTCGAGCCACGCGTTGTGCGCCTGCAGGTAGGTGACGCCGCGAATCACGACCAGATCGTCGAAAGGCTCCACCCACGGGGCCCAGTAGCTCACCCAGCCCCAGCCGAACCACGGCCGCTCCTGGGCGAGGTCGATGACCGCCGACCAGATGTCGAGCCTGCCCGTGAGATCGTCGCTGCGGCCCACGAGGGTCAGCAGCGTGTCGCGCAGCACCACCACCGCGGCGGCGGCGGCACCTGCCAGGGCCACCGCGGCGCCGTAGACCGCCAGCCTGGCTCGACCCGGGCGCTGGCGGGCCAGCAGCACGACGCCCAGCACGAAGACCACGCCGACGCCGGCGATGATCACGGTGGCCGAGCGCGTGAGCACGAGCACGCCGAGCGCGATCGCGATCCAGCCGAGCACCGCGGGTCGGCGCAGGGAGGCCTCGTGGCCGGGGTCGGTCTGCCGCAGCCGCCACTGCACCGCGAGCACGATCACGGCCACCAGGGCCACGAAGGCGAGCAGGTTGGCGTTGCCGGTGATGCCCTGGATGCGCCCGCCCTCGAGCAGCGCATTGCGGGACCAGTTGAACGCTGCAGGGTATGGCTCCTCGTAGGAGGTCCAGAATGGCAGCAGCGGTTGCCGCACGAGCGTGGCCACGATGAGCTCGAAGATCAGCGAGAGGCCGAGTATCCAGCGCGTCGCCGCGCTCAGGGCGCGCACCACGTCGCCGAGGGTCAGCACTTGCGTCATGACGATCGCGACGGCCCCCGTGATGAGGGTCACGAGCACGCCGATGGCGGAAGCGCCGGGATACGCCGACCAGGCGATGGAGAGGGTCAGGTAGGCGGCGACCGCTCCCAGCGCCACGGGCACGCGGCGCAGGTCGACGCGCTCGCGCACGGCTACGGCGAGCCACGCGAGGCCCAGCAGAGCGATGATCGCGCCCCAGCCGTACCAGCTGAGGCTGTACCGCCAGGCATCGCCCGCGAGGAGCGTGAAGAGGGTCAGGCCGGCAAGAGCCACTCGGCGCTCGCGGAGCCACGACATGGGCATCAGCCTAGTGCGGTGACGTGACCCTGCTGCGTCGAGGCGTGGCAGAGTTGTCGCATGCGACGAGCCCTCATCACCGGCGTCACGGGGCAGGACGGCTACTACCTCAGCCGACTCCTGCACGACAAGGGGTATGAGGTGTTCGGCCTCGTGCGGGGGCAGAGCAATCCCAAGATCGAGATGATCCAGCGCGAGCTGCCCTTCGTGCGCATACTCACCGGCGACCTGCTGGACTTCTCGAGCCTGCTGCGCGCCCTCGAGGCCTCCGAGCCCCACGAGGTCTACAACCTCGGGGCGATCTCCTACGTCGCGTACTCGTGGGAGAACGCCGCGCTCACGACCGACGTCACCGCCAAGGGCGTGCTCACGATGCTCGAAGCCGTGAGGCTCTACGGGGGAGCGGGTGCGCGGCCCGTGCGGTTCTACCAGGCGTCGAGCTCCGAGATGTTCGGCAAGGTGCAGGAGGTGCCGCAGAACGAGTCGACCCTCCTGTGGCCCCGGTCGCCCTACGGCGTCGCGAAGGCGTTCGGGCACCACATGACCATCAACTACCGCGAGTCGTACGGCCTGCACGCGTCGAGCGGCATGCTCTTCAACCACGAGTCGCCCATGCGCTCGCCCGAGTTCGTCACCCGCAAGATCAGCCGCGCGGTCGCCCGCATCGCCACGGGCCGTCAGAGCTCGCTCACGCTCGGCAACCTCGACGCACAGCGCGACTGGGGCTACGCCGGCGACTACGTCGACGCGATGTGGCGCATGCTGCAGCAGGACGAGCCAGACGACTACGTCGTCGCCACGGGGCAGACGCACTCGGTGCGCGAGTACCTCGACCTCGCCTTCGCGCACGTGGGCATCGACGACTGGGCGCCCCTCGTGCAGCACGACGAGGCCCTCCTCCGGCCCGCGGAGGTCGACCAGCTCGTCGGCGACGCGAGCAAGGCCCGGCGCGTGCTGGGCTGGTCACCGACCATCGACTTCGCGGCACTCGTCTCTCTCATGGTCGACGCCGACCTCGCGCGCGAGCGAGGCGAGGCGATGACGCCGTGACTCGCGTGGCGCTCGTCACGGGCATCGCCGGGCAGACGGGAAGCTACCTCGCCGAGAACCTCGTCGCCCACGGGTGGAAGGTCCACGGGCTCGTGCGCCCCGGCGACGAGAGCCTGCGCGACCTGGGCCTGACCCTCGACGCCGACCTGCACGACCAGGATCTCGTCGACGCGGCAGGCGTGGCCTCGCTCGTCGAGCGGCTCGAGCCCGACACGATCTTCCACCTCGGCGGCCTCACGGCCGTGGGGGCATCGTGGGCGAACCCTCGCGAATACGCCGTCGTGACGGGGGCCTCCACCGCGACGATCCTCGACTCGGCGCAGCGGCTCGCCGATCGGGTCGGCCGAGAGGTGGGCGTCGTGCACGCCTCGAGTGCGGAGATCTTCGGTGACGCTCCCGCACCGCAGGACGAGTCGACGCCCATCGCGCCGACCAACCCCTACGGGGCCGCGAAGGCTCTCGGTCACCACCTCGTGCAGGCGTACCGGCACCGCGGCGTGCGCGCCTCGAACGCCATCCTCTTCAACCACGAGTCGCCCCGGCGCCCGCCCACGTTCGTCACGCGCAAGATCACCCAAGGGGTGGCGAGCATCGTCGACGGTCGTGCCGACACGCTCGTGCTCGGCGCTCTCGACGCCCGGCGGGATTGGGGCTGGGCCCCCGACTACGCCGACGCGCTGCGGCGCTGCGCGGATGTGGCCGACGACCTCGTCATCGCGACGGGCGAGAGCCACAGCATCCGTGACTTCGTGGAGGCAGCCTTCGCGCACGTCGGCATCGATGACGGGAGCCGGTACGTGCGCCACGATGATGCGCTGCTGCGGCCTGCCGACATCGCCGAGCTGAGAGGCAACCCGCAGCGTGCCGGCACAGCGATCGGGTGGCAGCCGACCGTGCGCTTCGAGGAGGTCGTCGCGCGCATGGTCGACGCCGACCGAACGCCCTCGGCGCCGAGGAGGCCCTGATCACCACGCCAGACCGCACTCCCGAGTTGACCATCGCCCATCTGACCCCCACCTCGTTCTCGTCGAGCTCGGTACTCGGCGGCGGCGAACGCTACGTCGCCAACGTCGCGCGTGCCGTCGCGCGTGCCGCCACGGCCGATCACGTGCCCGTCGACCAGCGCATCGTCTCGCTGGGTGGCGAACGATCCTCCGTCATCGTCGAGGGCATCAGGCTGGAGACCCTCCCGAACGACACGCAGCGCCCGGGGCCGATGAACGCGATCTCGCACCACCTGCGCGAGGCGCTTGTCGGTGCGGATGTCGTGCACGTGCACCAGTCGCTCACCGTCTTCGGTGCCTATGCCACCGCGACCGCCGCGTCCATGGGAATTCCCGTCGTGCTGACCGACCTCGGCGGCGGGGCGGACGAGAACATGCTCGCCGGTCGCGGGATGGATCTCGCAGCCGCCGTCGTCTCGATCTCGGCCTACGCCGGTGCGCTCATCGGCTCCTCGATCATGGGCCGTCACGAGGTCATCCTCGGGCCGGTCGATACCGAGACGTTCCACCCGCAGCAGGCGGACGGACTGCGAGGCGAGGGGATTCTCTGCGTCGGCCGCATCCTGCCCCACAAGGGGGTCGACCGCATCGTGCGGGCGCTGCCCCCTCAACTCTCGCTCACCATCATCGGGCAGCCGTACGACCAGCCGTACCTCGACCTTGTGAAAGGTCTTGCACGCGGCAAGGACGTCACCTTCGTGCACGATGCCGACGACGAGATGGTGAGGCGCCACTACTCGACGTCCGCCCTTCTCGTGCAGGCGTCCACGACGCTCGACGCCTACGGTCGACGCGTCGAGAAGCCGGAACTGCTCGGCTTCACGCCGCTGGAGGCGATGGCCTGCGGGGCCCCTGTGCTGCTCGCCAAGACCGCCTCGCTGCCCGAGCTCATTGCGGGAACGGACGCGGGTCGACTCTTCCGAGACGACGAGGAGCTCGCGCAGGCGTTGCGCGAGTGGGCGCAGGGCACCTGGCGACCCGGGCTGTCGAGCGCGGACGTGCGCGAGCATGTCGTGCGCACCTTCGGTCTCGAGGTGGCAGGTCGTCGCCTCCTCGAGGTCTACCAGGGGGTGCTCGACTGATGCGCATTCTCGTGGTGAGCAACCTGTACCCGCCCATGCACATCGGCGGCTACGAGATGGGCTGCCGCACCCTCGTCGACGCTCTGCGCGCGCGCGGCCACGACGTGCGCGTTCTCACCTCGCCCTCGACCAGGCTGGCCGATCAGCCTCAGCCTCACGTTGTGCGCACGTTGCAGATGACCGCGCACACCCCGGCCGCGATGCGGGCTCGGCGATCGGTCGAGCCCGGTGCGACCGTGCTCGCCCGCGCCTCCCACCCGACGAACACCGCGACGATGCTGCAGCACATCGAGGAGTTCGAGCCGCACTGCGTCTATCTCTTCAACGTCTTCGGCATCGGAGGGCTCGCACTCATGGATGCGCTGCAGGTTCTCGACTACCCGTGGGCGCTCCACCTCATGGATCGCGTGCCCGTCGAGGTGAGCACCGACCTCAACCCCGACGTGCTGGCGCTCTTCGGCGCGCACGATGGCACGCTCTACGACGGGGCGAGCATCATCTCGATGAGTCGCCGTCTGCTGGGCGAGGTTGAGCAGCTGTGCGGCTACTCGGTCGCGCAGGGCGCCGTGTATGTGCCAGGGTGGTCGACCGCGTCGCTCGAGCTGCCCGAGCGTGACTACGCCCCCGCGGGCCGCGTCCGCTTCGTTGCGGCCGGTCGTGTGCATGCGAACAAGGGCACCGGGCTCATCCTGGAGGCCGCCGCACTCATGCGGGAGAGAGCGGGCATCGACTTCTCGCTCGAGATCTACGGTGACGGCGATCTGCCCTGGGCGGTCGATCTGGCGCACTCGCTCGGGCTCGACGACCTCGTCCGCTTCGGCGGCTGGCGCTCGCAGGCCGAGCTGCAGCAGATCTATCGCCGGTCCGACTCCTTCCTCTTCCCCACGTGGGAGCGGGAGCCATTCGGGTTCGCCCCCGTCGAGGCGGCCGCCGAGGGCTGCGTGCCGATCATCACGGGCGGAGCCGGCGTGACCGAGCGCATGGTCGATGGTGTCCACTGCGTGCTCATCGACCGCACCGTGGAGTCTCTTGCCGACGCTATGCAGAGGGTGTGCGGGGGCGGTGTCGACCTCGCCGCCATGGGGGAGGCCGGCATGATGCTGTGCCGCGAAGACCTGCACCTCGACACCTGCGTGTCCACCGTCGAAGAGGTACTCGCCTCCACGGCCCATCGGCGTGCTCGCCCTGAGCGCCTCGATTGGCGCACGTACGCGCTCATGGCGCTCAAGCACAACCTCGCCCAGCAGCTACAGGAGAGTTGACCCATGCCACGATCCCTCGCCGCGCTCGCCCAGTCGGGAGTCTCACGCACCCGCTGGCGGTTCCTCACCAATCCGGTTCGCCGCCTCATCTTCTTCCTCGCGCGGCCGTACTTCGCGGCGCTCCTGCGCGAGATTCATCGCACGTCGGCATCGAGCGGGGCGCGGGCCGAGGCTCCGCGAGGTGTCGATCAGAAGCTCATCGACACTCTCGTGGCGCAGCAGCATGCTCTCAGCGACCGCCTCGCGACGGTCGAGGCGCAGCGCGTCACGCGAGCTCGCGAAGAGGACGAGCGGGCGCGTGAGCGGGAGCAGGCTGCGCAGGAGCGCGCGCGCGAGCTGTCGAGGCTCGAGGGCCCAGCGTCCTACTCCCAAGCAGGCGAGGACAGGATCTGCGCCTACATCCTCGGCCGTATCGGAGTCGCCCCCGGCGCCGTGCGGTACCTGGATGTCGGGGCGGCGCTGCCCGTCGGCGACAACAACACCTTCCTCTTCTACGAGGCTGGCGGGCGAGGTGTGCTCGTCGAGGCGGACCCCGAGTATGTCGATCAGTACGCGCGCGAACGTCCTCGCGACACGGTACTTCAGGGGGCCGTCGTACCCGCGGTGCTCGCCGCGAGCGAGAGCATCCGCTTCCACCGCACGGTCGACCGCGGTTGGTCGACCGTGCTCGATGAGCGCGCGACGCTCGCTCGGCAACTGGGCAAGGACGGCCCCGGCGGCGAGACGCTCACGGTGCCGACGCTCGCTCTCGGCCGCATCATCGAGGAGCACTTCTCCACCACGGGTCTCGATCTGCTCTCGGTGGACATCGAGGGTCTCGATGCGGCCGTCCTCGACGAGATCGACTTCTCTGCCGCGGCGCCACAGGTCGTCGTGGTCGAGAACCCCTTCGACACCGAGACGAACCGATTCACCGAGAGCGACCTGCCCGCGCTCCGGGCAGCGGGCTACACGCGCTACGCGAGCACGCACATCAACGCGATCTGGATCTCGCCACGAGTCGCCGCCCGACTCACGTTCTGAACTCCCACCACGCGCACTCACTCAGGAGGCAGCATCATGAACCGTCGCCGCACACTCGTCACCGGCGGTGCCGGATTCGTCGGCTCTCACCTGTGCGAGGCGCTCCTCGCGCGCGGCCACGACGTGCTGTGCGTCGACAATTTCTACACGGGCGAGCGCGATTCGATCGCGCACCTGCTTGAGAACCCGAACTTCGAGCTGCTGCGCCACGACATCACACTGCCCCTGCATGTCGAGGTCGACGAAATCTACAACCTCGCGTGCCCTGCGTCTCCCGTGCACTACCAGCGGGATCCGGTCCAGACGACGAAGACCTCCGTCCTCGGCGCGATCAACATGCTCGGCCTCGCCAAGCGGCTGAAGGCTCCGATCCTCCAGGCCTCCACGTCAGAGGTCTACGGCGATCCCGAGGTGCACCCGCAGTCTGAGGAGTACTGGGGTCGGGTGAATCCCATCGGGGTGCGCAGCTGCTACGACGAGGGCAAGCGCTGCGCCGAGACTCTCTTCTTCGACTACCACCGGCAGCACGGGCTCGCGATCAAGGTGCTGCGCATCTTCAACACCTACGGGCCTCGCATGCACGTGCTCGACGGCCGCGTCGTGAGCAACTTCATCGTGCAGGCGCTCAAGGGCGAACCGCTCACCATCTACGGCGACGGCTCTCAGACGCGCAGCTTCTGCTACATATCAGACCTCGTCGAGGGCATGATCGCGATGATGGAGGCGGGAGACCACGTCGTGGGCCCCATCAACATGGGCAACCCCCACGAGAGCACGATGCTCGACCTCGCGCGCGCCGTGATCGCCCTGACGGGCGGCGACTCCGAGCTGGTCTTCCTCCCGCTCCCCGCCGACGACCCGCAGCAGCGTCGACCCGACATCACCGTCGCGCAGCGCGAGCTGGGGTGGGAGCCGCGCGTGCCGTTGGAGAACGGGCTGCGCGACACCGTGCACTACTTCCGCGACGTCGGGCGCGCTGCAGGCTGGTTGCCGGCCGACCGGTAGGCGGGCGCTCGGGCTCAGGAGCGTCGACGGGCGAGACCGCGCAGTCGCCGCAGCGGCGCCGTGACCCGCCACGACAGAGACCCCTGCAGCGCCTCGAGCTCGCGCCGAGCTCGGTCGCGATCGCGGGTGACGCGCTCGAGCTTCTGCTCGACCGCCTCGTGCTGCGGGCGAGGCACCGTCGTGCGCTCGGCGTACGCCGCCAGTTCGAGCACCGACGCTGTCGCGCTCGAGAGCGTGCCCGTGAGCACATGCTCGGGCACGGCGTCGGAGGCCTTCGCCGGCGGCATGCCGGCCTTCCTCAGCAGGCGCGGCCCGCGCTCGCGCACATAGCCGTTGAGGATCGTCGGCGTGGAGGCGGAGCGATCGTGACGGATGCGCGCCGTCGGCGCGAGGCCGATCATGTGCCCGGCCGCGCGCACCGCCGAGCACAGCAGCACGTCGACCCATCCCACGGGGAAGGCGCGAAGGTCGGTGCCGCCGACCTCGTCCCACACCGCGGAGCGCACGAGCATGCCGCGGCTCGGTACGTAGTCGAGGTGCGGAATCGCGCCGATCTCATCGAGCGGAGTGTCTCGCCTCGGCTCCCAGTGGTGCATGGCCCCGTCGGCTGCGAGCACGCCGCCCCAACTCGCACGCCGGGCGTACGGAACCGTCGGGGAGGAGTCGTTCTCCCGCTCGGTGCGCACGACGATGGGTGAGACGAGCGCTTGCCGGGGGGAGGCATCGAGCACGGCGACGAGCTCGCGCAGGCAGTGCTCCTGGGGGTACGAGTCGTCCTGCACGAGCCAGATGAACTCGGCGTCCGTCGCGGCCCGGCCCACGTGCAGCCCGCCGCCCCAGCCGAGATTGATGCCGGTCGAGATCACTCGCGTGCGAGCATCCCACCCCGTCGTCTCGGAGAGCGGGGCGCCATTGACCACGACGACGACCTCCAGATCGACCTCGGGGCTCTGCGCCCACACCGCCTCCACGGCGGCGGCGAGACGGGGTACGTCGGTGCCGAGAGTGGGGATGACCGCGGCGACCCGGGGCATCCGCAGTCAGAACTTCGGCAGGTGCGAGCTGACATCCACCGGAATGTCGGGGCTGTCCCACGGCAGGAGCAGCCGGTCGGGCGACTCGTGGTGGTAGACCTCGGTGGGGAAGTTCACGAGGTGGGCGTCGACCGAGCCCACGTTGACCGATAGGTGCCACACGTACGGCGGCATCGTCACCTGCCGCACACCGCGGTCGGAGAGCACGAGCTTCATGCTGACCCCGTGCGTCGGGGAGTCTTCGCGGGCGTCGTAGAGGAAGAGCAGCACCTCACCGGAGATGATCGTGTAGCGGTCGGCCTTGCGCTCGTGCAGGCCCCAGCCCTTCATCTGGTGGGGGCGGACCGAGAACTGGTAGGCGTAGACGACGGGCTCATCCCAGTAGTCGCCGACGCCCTCGAACATCTCGAAGACCGTGCCGCGGTGGTCGACGTGGTGGGGTGTCGAGCGCACCTTGACGCCGTCGATCGTCGTCGCGACGGGTTTGCCTTCGGGGGTCACGGTCTGCTCGTCGCGGATTCCAGACGAGAGTGAGGGGTCGTTGCTCATGAGCGCTCCAAGTCGGGTGGGCCAGTCGAGCAACACTCTATGACGCGGGCGCGTTGCGGCGCGAGAACCGGCTGCATCGCTGCGGTCGAGCGCGCGTGCGCACGCTCGCTCGAGCGGATGCGCTCACACGGCGCTTGCTCAGAGGCCTAGACGAAGGCGCCCATGCCGGTTATCGCCCGGCCGACGATGAGGCTGTTCATCTCGCGCGTTCCCTCGTAGCTGTAGAGCGCTTCAGCGTCGGCGTGGAAGCGAGCCACGTCGTAGTCGAGCACGATGCCGTTGCCGCCGAGAGCCTCACGGCACAGGCCGACCGTCTCGCGCATCGCGGTCGTCGCGAACGCCTTCGCGAGGGAGGCGTGCTCGTCGCGCTGCACGCCGTCGTCGAGCATCTGCGACACGCGCGTGCACAGCGCGATGCTCGCCGTGATGTTGGCGAGGCTGCGGCTCAGGAGGTCTTGCACGAGCTGGTGGCGGGCGATGGGCTTGCCGAACTGCTCGCGCGTCGTCGCGTACTCGACGGCGGCCTCGTAGGCGCCGATAGCCGTGCCGACGGAGGCCCACGCGACTTCGGCGCGGGTGAGGCGCAGCACGGCGGCCGTGTCGCGGAACGAGTTCGCGTTCTGCAGGCGGTGCGACTCGGGCACGCGCACGTCGGTCAGCTCGATGTCGGCATTCTGCACGATGCGCAGCGACTGCTTGCGCTCGATCTTTGTCGCCGAGTAGCCGGGCGTGTTCGTCGGCACGATGAAGCCCTTGACCTGGCCGTCCTCCGTGCTCTTGGCCCAGATGATCGTGATGTCGCTCCACGTGGCGTTGCCGATCCACCGCTTGGAGCCGTTGAGCACCCACTCCTCGCCCTCGCGCGTAGCGGTCGTGCGCAGACCCTGAGCCGAGTCGCTGCCCGAGAGCGGCTCGGTCAGACCGAACGCACCCACCACGTCACCGGTCTTGAGCTTCGGCAGCCACTCCGCGCGCTGCTCGGGTGAACCGGCGACACCGATCGAGCCCATCGCGAGGCCGTTCTGCACGCCCACGTAGGTGGCGACGCTCGCGTCGACGCGCGCCATCTCGAGAGCCGTCCAGCCGCCGTACACGGCGCTGAAGTCGCCCGCCTTCGTCTCCTCCCAGAGGTTGCCGAACACCTGCTGCTCGTGCAGGCCGGGCAGAATCTGCCGAGGGAACTCCGCGCGCTCCCAGTAGTCGTTGACGAGCGGCTTCACCTCCGCCTCGAGGAAGGTGCGCAGGCGCACGAGGGCGTCTCTCTCGTGGTCGGCGAGCAGTGCTTCGAATCCGTAGAAGTCGCTGGCAAGCGTGGGGAAGGTCATGGGCTGAGGCTACGCCCGGCGGCCGGGCGGATACTCGGCTGTTGTCGAGGCGCTCCACGGCCGGTGCGCACCCGCCCCTGCCGCTTGTCGGGTGCGCACGAACCGGCGCACGAGCGGATGCCGCGGGCTTCGCTAGCGTGGAGTCGACAACCGGGAGGCCGCATCGTGCTACTGCGCATCGAGAACACTCCGCGCTCCTACGCGTGGGGGTCGACGACCGCGATCGCCGAGCTGCTCGGCACCACCCCGAGCGGAGAGCCAGAGGCCGAGCTGTGGCTCGGCGACCACCCCGGCGCGCCCGCGCGCATCGTCGAGGGCGCCGAGGAGCCAGATCTCGCGGCGCACCTGCAGGCCCGCGGCCACAAGCTCTCCTTCCTGCTCAAGGTGCTCGCCGCGGCCGAGCCGCTCTCCCTGCAGGCGCACCCGACGATCGCGCAGGCGCGCGCAGGTTTCGCTCGAGAGAACAAGGCGGGCATCGCCCTCGACGACCCGACGCGCAACTACAAGGACGAGCTGCACAAGCCCGAGCTCATCTACGCGCTCAGCGACCCCTTCATCGCGCTCGCCGGCTTTCGCAGCCTCGACGCGGTTCGCGCAGAATTGCACAGCGCCCACATCGCGATCGTCCACGGCGACGACGAGGAGCTCGAGGAGCGCACCGACCTCGGCCCCGTGCTGAACAAGCTCTCGAGCGACTCGGCCCTGCCCGACATCGTGCGCTGGATCATCGACGGCGGCGAGCACATCGCCGAGCTCGTCGCGGCCGCCACGCGCACCGCCGCGCACCTCGACGGCACCGCAGACGACACGCAGAGCTGGGCGACCGTGCGGCGCCTGGCCCATCACTACCCGGGCGACCCGGGCATCCTGCTCTCCCTCCTCATGCACACGGTCGTGCTGCGGCCGGGCGAGGCGCTCTACCTGCCCACCGGCAACATTCACTCCTACCAGCGCGGCCTCGCGATCGAGGTCATGGCATCGAGCGACAACGTGCTACGGGGCGGCCTCACCCCCAAGCACGTCGACGTGCCCGAGCTCATGGCCGTGCTCGACGCTCGACCCGTGCCGGAACCCCGCATCGACCCGGTCGATGTCGCCCCCGGCGTGCGGCGCTTCACGCCCGACGTCGTCGATTTCGCCCTCACCGTCATCGACTCGGGAGCCGCCGCAGGCGGCGTGACCCTGGATGCCCGGGGCCCGACCATCGCGCTGTGCCTCGAGGGCAGCGCCACCCTGCAGGGGTCGCTCGTGCTCGAGCGCGGGCAGGCGGCGTACTGCGACGACGCGGCCCTGAGCATCCAGGGCACGGGCCGCGTCGTAATCGCCACCGGCCAGCACCCCCGGGCCTGACCGCGAGATCAGCACCGCGTCGCGCGCGTCAGTTACTCTGAAGGCGACGCACCGGGGGGTGAGCGGTCATGGGGGCTATGAAGATTGCAGGGGTAGCGCTGCTCGTCGGCGCGCTCACCAGCGGTGCGCTCGCGGGAGGATCGCTCGACACGGCAGCGGTCGCCGTGACCGAAACCGAACCGACGCCGGTCGCGACGCAGGAGGCCGCGCCGACGGCGGCCAGCAGCGCTGACCGACTCGCCGGAGCCGACCGCTACGCCACGGCTGTGGCCGTCTCGCAGGAGACCTTCGAGCCCGGCGTGCCCATCGTCTTTCTCGCGAGCGGCGTCGACTACCCCGACGCGCTCTCGGCAGCGCCTCTCGCCGCCGCGCTCGGCGGGCCGCTGCTGCTCACGGGCTCGCGCTCGCTGCCGAGCGTCGTCGCGGCCGAACTCACACGTCTTGCGCCCGCCGAGGTCGTCATCGTCGGCGGCACGGCGGTCGTGACGTCGTCGGTCGCGACGCAGGTCACGCGCCTCGGGCTCGACGTGCGCCGAGTGGCGGGCGCCGACCGCTACGCGACCTCCCGCGCGCTCGTGACGGCCTTCGCGCCGCCCAGCGACACGGTGTACCTCGCGACCGGCCGCAACTACCCAGACGCGCTCGCCGCCGCGGCCGCCGCTGGGGCGGCAGGAGTGCCCGTGCTGCTCGTCAACGGAGCATCGTCGTCGCTCGACTCGGCCACGAGGCAGCTCATCGCCTCGCGCAGCGTGCAGACCGCCTACATCGCCGGCGGCGCGAGCGTCATCTCGAGCGGCATCGAGCTCAGCCTCGCCGTCGACACGGTGCAGCGCCTCGCGGGGCCTGACCGCTACGCGACCGCCGTCGCCATCAACGCGCACGCCTTCCCGACCGCCGAGCGCGCGTTCGTCGCCACCGGCGCGGGCTACGCCGACGCGCTCTCGGGCGCGGTGCTCGCCGGTATCGAGAACGCACCTCTCTACCTGTCAGGGCCCACCTGCCTGCCCCGCGCGGCGCGCGAGGCGATGCTCGACAGGCTCGACGCCGCCCGCATCACGCTCTTCGGCGGCACTGCCGTGCTGTCGTCACGCGTCGCCTCGCTCCAGGCGTGCACCACCGTGGCCGATGATCGGGCGACGAGCAACGCCGAGCTCAAGGCCGCCCTCGAACAGCGACTGCGCACCCTGCCCGGCACCTACTCCGTGAGTGTGCGCGAAGTCGAGGGCCTGCAGACGTCGGTGAGCATCAGCGGCACCCGGCGGCAGGAGCCGGTGAGTGTCATCAAGCTCTTTGTCGCGTACGCCGTGCTCGACCGCGTAGACCGCGACCTGCTCTCCCTGAGCACTCCGACGAGGTCGGGGGTGAGCGTGCAGAACTGCTTGCGCGCGATGATCCACGTCTCTGACAACTACTGCCACTGGGATCTCGTCGACCTCGTCGGCAAGCAGAACCTCAACAACCAGTTCTGGTCAGACGGCTACCGCCGTACCGTCTACGACGGCTACAGCGGCAGCGGCGTCTACTACCCCGCGAAGGTCTCCACGACCGACGACCTCGCGCTCCTGCTGAGCCGCCTCGACCGGGGCGAGCTGCTGAGCCCCGAGAGCACCGACCTGTTCATCACCATGCTCGAGACGCAGCTGTGGCGCTCCAAGCTGCCCGCGGGCGTCGAGGCAGGCACCCCCGTCGCCAACAAGACCGGTTCGGCCTGGTCGGCGGCGGGCTGGTTCCAGTCTGATGCGGGCATCGTCACCTCGCCGGCGGGCTCCTACGCGATCGCCGTCCTCGGCAGCGGGGGCGCCACGGTGGCGGGGGTGCGCGAGCTCGGCCGCGTCGCCTACGAGCACTTCAACGGCCCGATCGGCACCCGCGCGTCGTACAGCGACCTCAACGCCGTCACGACGGGATCCACGCCCTACTACCGCTACGCGAGCACGAGCGACCAGCTCGGAACCCTCCCCTCCGGGCGCCGCATCGAGGTCTACGCGAGCGCGCGCACCTGGTACCAGGTGGTGCACAACGGCAGCTACGTGTGGGTGCGCTCCTCATCGCTGCGCAACTACTACGACTATCCGCGACGATAGAGGCATGCCGCCATCGCGTCGACCGGGCATCGCGCCCATCGTCCTCGCGCTCACCGTGACCGCCGTGCTGGCTCTCGGCTCGTGCGCTAGCGGCGCGCCGCCCCCGGTGTCGGACGTTCAGGCGCAGAGCGGGGAAGAGAACCCAGGGTCGCCGCTCGAGGTTGCCGTACGTGAGCGGCTCGTCACGCTCTCGGGCGACTACGCGGTAGCGGTGCGAGAACTCACGGGCGAGCAGCGTCAGCTGAGCATCCGTGGCGCAGAGCCTCGGGAGCCGGCCAGTGTCATCAAGCTGTTCGCCGCCTACGCGGCGCTCGATCGCGTCGACCGGGGCGCCCTCTCCCTCGACGACGCCGTGCGCTCCGGGGTGAGTGTCGACGATTGCCTGCGCGCCATGATCGTGATCTCAGACAACAACTGCCACTGGGAGCTCGTCGACCTGCTCGGCGAGCAGAGCCTGCGTGCGCAGTTCGCCCGAGAGGGCTACCCGACGACCACGTACCCCGACGGCTATGGCGACGACGCCGCAAACCCGGCCAAGCTCACGAGCGCGGATGACCTCGCCCTGCTGCTGGCGCGGTTGCACGCGGGAGAGCTGCTGAGCGCCGAATCGAGCTCCCTGCTGCTCGACCTCATGGCCACCCAGATCTACCGGCAACGGGCGCCCTCCGGTGTGCCGGTGAACGCCGCAGTCGTCGACAAGCCGGGTCTGCTCGCCGTGGACGATGGGCTCGTGAACACCGACGCGGCCATCGTCTCGACCGACGACGGCACCTACGTGATCACCATCATGGGGCAGGGCGGCACGACGAATTGGGCCCTCGCCGAGATCACTCGCACCGTGCACGAGAGCCTCTACGGCCCGGTCGAGGCGGTTTCCGAGTTCCCCGCACTCGGGCTCGAGGCCGTGCGCGACACGAGGCGCTTCGCGAGCCCCGGCGAGGGGCCCATCGGCGACGTCGACGCGGGCACGAGGCTCGGAGTGCTGTGGAGCGAGCGCCTCTGGGTCTACGTGACCGAAGATGCGGCTCTCGAGCTCGACGACCCGAACGCCTACTGGGTGCACTTGGACGACCTGCGCAGCATCTACGACTGAGGCCGCACCGCGAGCACTAGCGTTGACGCCATGACCTGGCTTGTCACCGGCGGCGCCGGCTACATCGGTGCTCACGTCGTCCGCGCCCTCCGTGACGCGGGTCTCGCGCCCGTCGTGCTCGACGATCTCTCGAGCGGGCACGCCGCCTTCGTTCCCGAGGGTGTGCCCTTCGTGCGCGCATCCCTTCTCGATGCTGAGGCGGTGGCTGCTGCGCTCACCGACCACGACGTCACGGGCGTCATCCACGTGGCCGGCTTCAAGTACGCGGGCGTGAGCGTGCAGCGCCCCTTGCATACCTATGAGCAGAACGTGACCGGCATGATCACACTGCTCGAGTCCATGCAGCGTGCCGGTGTGGAGCAGTGCGTGTTCTCATCTTCGGCGGCCGTATACGGCGCTGTCGACGTCGACCTCGTGACCGAGACCACCGCGAAGAACCCGACGAGTCCCTACGGCGAGTCGAAGCTCATCGGCGAGTGGCTGCTGCGCGACCAGGAGATCGCCGCAGGGCTGCGGCACACGAGCCTGCGCTACTTCAACGTGGTCGGCTCGGGCGACCCGGCCGTGCGCGACACCAGCCCGCACAACCTCTTTCCTCTCGTGTTCGACGCGCTCGCCGAAGGGCGCCAGCCGCGCATCTACGGCACCGACTACCCGACGCCGGACGGCACGTGCGTGCGCGACTACCTCCACGTGGCCGACCTCGCGCTCGCCCACGTCGCCGCGGCCCGCCGCCTCGAGGCGGGCGAGCCGCTCGAGCCCGCCTACAACCTGGGCTCGGGGGACGGCGTCTCCGTGCGCCAGATCATGGATGCCGTGGCGAGCGTCACCGGCATCGCCGTCGAACCTGAGCTGGCCGAGCGGCGCCCCGGCGACCCGCCGCGCATCGTGGCGAGCGGCGAGCTCGCTGCGCGCGACCTCGGCTGGGCGATGCGCCACACGCTCGCCGAGATGGTCGACTCGGCGTGGGAGGCGCGGCGGGCATCCGCCTAGGAGTGTGCGGTGTCCCCAGAAGGTGGGACACCCGAGCATGACTCATGGCCGCTAGAGTCAGAGAAATGCTCGAGAGCGCACGTCGCTCGTCAACTCTGATCGGACCGCCGTGCCCTCCACCCTCCTGGCTCGCCTGCTCGCTCCCGTCGCCGCTGCGGCCCTCCTGGTGCCCCTCGCCGCCCTGCCCGCTCAGGCGCGCACGATCGACCCGGCCCCGCCCGCCGGGCTCACCCCCGCGGCAGACCCGGGCGCGGGCGGCCGCGTGCCCTCGCCGACGCCGGGCCTCACCGCCGCCGCTGCCGGAGAGGTCACCGGGCGCATCCTCATCAGCACTTCGGGCGGCGGAGCGACGCAGCCCGCGACGACCGGCAACACGCTCGTGCGGTTCTGGCGGGAGGACTCGGGGCAGTACTTCCTCGAAGACACCGTGAGCACCTTCGACGGCGACGGCGACTTCAGCGTCGTGGGGCTGCCCGCGGGCGGCTACCGGCTCGAAGTGCTGACGATCGAGAACGACGCGCCGGGCAAGGAGTACTGGAACGACCGCGAGTTCTGGTTCGAGGCGGACACCGTGACGTTGAGCGAGGATCTCGCCTACGCATTCCCGACCATCACTGTTGCTCCCATCGAGCTCGCCGGCGGCCGCATCGCCGGCGCCGACCGCTACGAGACCTCGGTCGCCATCTCGCAGGCTTTCGTGGACGACGGCGAAGCGGATGTCGTCTATCTCGCCACGGGGCTGGGCTACGCCGACGCCCTCTCGGCGGGCCCCGCTGCGGCCGCGAACGGCGGTGTGCTGCTGCTCACGCGCCCCGACGCGGTGCCGAGCATCGTGCGCTCCGAGCTGCGCCGCCTCGATCCGGGCCGCGTCGTGATCGTCGGCGGCACCGCCGCGATCCGCTCGAGCGTCGTGAGCACGGTGCGCAGCCTCCTGCCCGACGCTGAAGTCGACCGTATCGCCGGCGTCGACCGCTACGACACGTCGCGGGCGATCGTCGCCGACGCCTGGCCGGGCGCGATCGACAATGTCGCCGTCGCGACCGGGCGCAACTTCCCCGACGCGCTCGCGGCGGGTGCGGCGATCAGCTCCGTCGGCGGCGCGGTCGTGCTCGTCGACGGCCAGCGCTCCTCGCTCGATGTCGCGACGCGCTCCTTCCTCACGGATATCGCGCCGCAGTACGTGGCGATCGCGGGCGGCGCGAGCAGCGTCTCGAGCGGTATCGCCTCGTCGCTGAGCGCTCTGCCGAGCGACCCCGACGTCGACCGTTTCGGGGGCGACGATCGCTACGAGACGGCGCTCCTCATGAACCAGGCCTTCTTCCGCGAGAGCGCGCCCGACTACGCGTTCCTCGCGACGGGAACGGGCTTCGCCGACGCGCTCTCGGGAGGCCCGCTCGCCGCCGCTCTCGGCGCGCCGATCTACCTCAGCACGCAGCGCTGCCTGAGCCTCGACAACTATCGTGAGATCTCCGGCATGTTCGTGCGAGAGATCTACGCGCTCGGCGGCAAGGCCGTGCTGAGCGACCGCGTGCTCTACGGCAGCCTCTGCTGAGCATCCCTCGCCGCGCTTGCACTTTTCCCGGCGCGTCGCAACCCTGAATACTCAGTCGAACCTTTTACTATCCCGCGACTTGACGCGAGCGAATGACACGAGTGTAATTAGGGCACACGCGGCAGAGTCCGCCACGTGACGGGGGAGGGCAGCATCACATGAGCAAATACCGCAACACGGTACCCGGCGACTGGTTCGTCGACCCGGTTCGACTGGGAGTGCCCGGGGTGCGGCGCGCGCGCGACACCGACGATGACGACAGCGCCCTCGCCTGGCAGGCCGACGCGCTGTGCGCGCAGACCGACCCCGAAGCGTTCTTCCCCGAGAAGGGCGGCTCGACCCGCGACGCGAAGAAGATCTGCACAACGTGCGAGGTGCGCTCTGAGTGCCTCGAGTACGCCCTGCAGAACGACGAGCGCTTCGGCATCTGGGGCGGGCTCTCCGAGCGGGAGCGCCGCAAGCTTCGACGCCGCGCCTAAGGAATGCAACCGCGCGTCACCGCCGTTCTCATCGCCCGCCGAGGCGGCGAACCGCTGCAGCAGACACTGGATGCTCTCACCGAGCAGTCCCGCCACCCCGACCATCTCGTGGTCGTCGACGCCGCCGGCGACGACGAGGTCACGGCCGCCCTCGCGTCGATCGCCCCGACCCAGTTCGTCACCGCGGGCGCGGCACTCGGATTCGGCGAGCTCGTCGACCGCGCCGTCGCCGCCCTTCCCGCCCCCGAGCAGACCTCCTCGCCCTACGGCGGCGTCGAGGAGTGGCTGTGGCTGCTGCGCCACGACACGACGCCCGACAGCCGCACGCTCGAGCGCCTGCTCGCCGCCGTCGAGATCGCCCCGTCCGTCGCCGCCGCCGGCCCCAAGCAGATGGACGCCGACCACCCGACGATGATCGCCGAGTTCGGCGAGACGATGACCGCGTACGGTGCGGGCATCGCGCTCGCCGAGCGCGAGCTCGACCAGGCGCAGCACGACCGCACGAGCGACGTGCTCGCGGTCGGCGAAGCCGGCATGCTCGTGCGGCGCTCCACCTGGCACGACGTGGAAGGCTTCGACCCGGCTCTGCCGCACGTGGATGCGTCGCTCGACCTCGGCGTGCGCATCCGCCTCGCCGGCCACCGCATCGTCGTCGTGCCGCACGCCCGCGTCTTCGTGCACGAGAGCACGCCGCTCTTCGCCCGCAACGGCACCCCGCCTTCCCTGCCGGCGCGCGTGGAGGCGCGCTGGCGCCGCCGCGCGCAGCTGCACCGCCGTCTCGTCTACGCGCCCCTGCCGGCCGTGCCGCTGCACTGGCTGAGTCTTCTGCCGCTGGCCCTGCTGCGCTCGATCCTGCACCTGCTGCGCAAGCGGCCGACCCTCGTGATCGGCGAGTTCGTCGCCGCGCTCGCCGTCGCGTTCTCCGGTACCGCGGTCTCGAGCGCGCGCTCCCGGCTGTCGAGGAGCCGGAAGGTGGGCTGGGCGGCGATCGAGCCGCTGCGCATGCCGCGCGACGAGGTGCGCCGCCGCCGTGCCATCGCGCAGGACGCCCTGCTGAGCGCCCGCGAGGACGACCGCCCGCCACGCCCCGACTTCCTGCCCGGCGGCGGCCTCATCGTGGCCGTGCTCGCCCTCCTCGGCGCGATCGCCGCATCGCCCCTGTTCGGCGCGCCCGCCCTGCTGGGCGGCGCGCTCGCGCCCCTGGCACCGGATCTCGCGACCCTCTGGGGCGGCTTGACCGCCACCGAGGATGCCGCTGCCGACCCCTTCGCGTTCGTGCTCGCCCTGCTCGGCACACTCACGCCCTGGCAGCCCTCCCTCTCGCTCGTCGTGCTGTGGATCGCCGCCGTGCCCCTCGCCGGGCTCTCCGCGTGGTGGGCGGCCGCGAGCCTCGTGCGCCGCGCCGGCCCGGCCGCGGTCGCCGCGTGGCTGTGGGCGCTCTCGCCGACCCTGCTCGTGAGCCTCGCCGAAGGCCGTGTGGCCGCGGTGGTCGCGCACCTCGCCCTGCCGTCGCTCGTCGCGAGCGCCGCGCGCGCCCCGCGCTCGTGGAGCGCCGCCGCCGTCGCGGGCCTCAGCGCGGCGATCGTGACGGCCGCCGCTCCTACGCTCGTGCCCGCGCTGCTGCTCGCGTGGGTTGCGTGGATGGTGCTGCACCCGCGCCGCATCGGTCGCCTGCTCACGCTCATCGTGCCCGCCGCCGCGCTGTGGACGCCGCTCGTCATCGACCAGGTGCTGCGCGGCACCCCGCTCGGCCTGCTCGCCGACCCCGGTCTGCCGTCGGCGACGGGCGAGCAGACTCGCGTCGGGCTGCTGCTCGGCTGGCCCGATCTGCGCCTCGTGCTCGAGCCGCTCACGGCGCTCCTGCCCGCGGGTACGCCGCCGATCGTCGCGCTCCTCGTCGTCGCGGCGCTTGTGACCGTGCTGCCCGTGCTCGCCCTGCTCGGTCTCGCCCTCCGGCGCGGTCGGCGCGGGCTCGTGCCGCTGGGCCTCGCCGCCGCCGGCCTGCTGACCGCGCTCGCGGTGAGCGGCATGGCGCTCGTGACCGTGGGCGGCACCGCCGTCGGGCTCGACGTCGCCCCCGCGCTCGGCCTCTACTGGCTCGGGCTCACCCTCGCCGCGGTCGTCGGCCTCGACGGACTGCGGCGCGGCGCCGCGTATCCGGGCCTGCTCGCCGTTCTCGGCGGCACCGCCGTCGTTCTGCCCGTGCTCGGTGCGCTACTGCTGGGCACGGCCGCCGTCGCCCCGAGCCCCGACCGCACGCTGCCCGCCCTCGTCGCCGCCGAGGCCGGCGACGATCCCGCACAGGGCACCCTCGTGCTCACTCCGGTGAGCGGGGCGGGTGACGCAGCGCAGGCGGGGCTCGCCGCACGCATCGACCGCGGCGCCGGGCTCACGCTCATCGAGCAGCGCACGATGCTCACGACGCGGTCGCTGCTCGGCTCGGGCCTGCCCGGCACGAGCGGTGAGGGAGACCTCGCGGCCGTCGTCGGCTCGGGCGGCGCCGAAGCGGCGACGCTCGCCGCGATCGCGGAGCGCGAGCAGCTCGCCGAACTGGTCGCCAACCTCGCGGCAGCCGGCGGGCGCGACGTCACCGAGACACTCGACGCCCTCGGCGTGCGCTTCGTGCTGCTCGCGCCGCCCTCAGGCATCACGGGTGACGACGCGGCCGTTCTGGCCGCCTCCTCGAGCGCCGCCCTCGACGCGACCGCGCAGCTCGAGCCCGTCGGCGACACCTCGGTCGGTCGACTGTGGCGCGTCGCCGCTGCCGACAGTGCCGCCGACAGCGCTGCCGACGACGCTCGCGCCGGGTTCGCGCCGGAGCGCCCGGGGGCGGGCGCGATCCTCGTCACCCAGCTCGGCATCCTGACTCTCACGCTGCTGCTCGCGATCCCCACGAGTCTGCGCCCGCGGCGCCCGCGCTCCGACTCGGTGCTCGACGAGCCGGCCCCCACCTTCGAGGCCGACGACGAGTTCGAGAGCGAGTTCGGCGCCGACCCCTCGGGTGCGCCGACGGGAGGGCGGTCATGACCGTGACCCAGCGCATCCTCGCCGCCACCTGGCGCGCGGGGCTCGCTCTTGCCGGTGCGGCCGCCGCGGTCGCCCTCGGCGCGGTCGTGCTGCTCGCGCCCGTGCCCGACCTCGCCCCCGACACCGCAGGTCTCGCGGTCACTCCCGACCGGTCAGCGCAGACCGTCGTCTGCACGGGGGGAGTGCTCGGCCTCCCGCGGGGCGACGATCCGCAGCTCACCGTCGCGCAGCAGCCGCAGCGCCGCAGCGTCGGCACGGGCCTCGTCGAGTCGACCGTGCCGGCCAGCGACGCGCTCGAGAGTGCTCCCGTCGCCGTGACCCTGCCGGTCGACGCCCCCGACACGGCGGTCGCCGCAGCCGAGTCGACGCGCGTAGCCACCGCCGACCTGCGCGGCCTCGCCGCCGCCGAGTGCGGGAGGGCCGAGCGCACCGCCTGGCTCGTCGGCGGCTCGACCCAGGTCGGCCGCACCACCTGGATCGTGCTCACCAACCCGGGCGAGGTCGACGCGACCGTGGACCTGCGGGTGTGGGGCGAGCGCGGTCTGCTCGAGGCCCCCGGCACGAGCGGCATCATCGTGGCGGCGGGAACCCAGCGCATCCTGCCCCTCGCGGGCATCGCCGTCGACGAGGCCTCGCCCGTCATCGCCGTCGACAGCAGCGGCGGGTCGATCGCCGCGCACCTCCAGCAGTCCGTCGTGCGCGGTCTCGACCCCTCCGGGGTGGCGCTCGTCACCCCGCTCGAGCGGCCCTCCACCCGCCACGTCATTCCCGCACTGCCCGTCGTGGGCAGTCAGCTCGCCCTCGAGCAGGCCACCGGCGACGGCATCGGCGACGCCCTCACGACCCTCCGGATGCTCGTGCCGGGCGACACGGACTCCGACGTCACCGTCACCCTCCGCCCGGCTGACGGCGGCACCGGGCAGGTCATCACGACGACCGTCGGCGCGGGAGCCGTGCTCGACCTGCCCCTCACCGACCTGCCCGACGGCGACTGGGCCGTCGTCGTCGACGCGACCGAGCCGCTCGTCGTCGCAGGACGCGCGACCGCCGGTGGCGCGAGCGGCCTCGACATCGAGTGGTGGGTGCCGACCGGCGCCCTGCAGGAGGGCCAGGAGGTGCTCACGAGCGTCGCCCCCTCCCCCGGCGGGGTGAGCGCCCGAGTGCACCTGTACGCACCCGACGGCGACGTGACGGCGACCATCGACGGCCGCGAGGTGCTCGTGCCGGCAGGCCAGAGCGTCGTGCTCGAGACCGCCGCCAACGTCGGCGTGCGGCTCGCGGCCGACGGAGTACTGCACGCGAGCGTGAGCTATCGCGGTGATGGGCTCATGGCGGGCACGCGCATCCTGCCCCCGCCGCTCGCGGCGCAGCCCGTGACCGTCTACCCGTAGCCTTCCCGTCAGCCGTCAGCCGTCAGCCATCGCCGCAGCCCGGCCCGCCGCTACCAGTGGCGGAAGCGGTCGGGGGCGAGCTCCCACGGGTCCTTGCCGATGAGCTCGCCCACCGCGCGGAAGACGCAGCTCTCCACCATGAGGCGCCGATGCCAGTCGTCGTCGCGGTGCAGGCGGCTCATGCGCTCGATGGGGATGCGGTAGAGCACCACGAGGGAGCGCGACGGCACGACCCGCCAGCGGGCCACGCCCTCCACCTGCGCGGGCTGATCGGGCATCGGCAGCACCTCGATCGACAGCGTCGAGAGCTCGTGCGGCCACAGGTCGACCAGGTAGTCGGCACTCGCCCGCACCGTCGACTCGAACAGGTCGCGGCGCGTGTTCACGAGCGGCAGATGGGGCCCCGTGAGGGCGGAACGACCGGCGCGCCCGTGCCGAGCCCGGGCGCGCGCGCTCGGGTACTGCCTGCTCGCTCGTGCCACGCGGTCAGCCTACCGCCGCGACGCCGCACACCCGGCCTATGCTGGCCTCATCATGAACGGTCGCCCGTGCAGCAAGGTCGCGTGCAGCGAGCCCGCCACGGGCACCCTCACGTACGTCTACGCCGACTCGATGGCCGTGCTCGGCCCGCTCAGCGCGCGGGCTGAGCCGCACAGCTACGACCTGTGCGAGCGGCACTCCCAGCGCCTCTCGGCCCCCAACGGCTGGCAGATCGTGCGCTACAGCGTGCTCGGCGAGACCGGCTGAGGCGCGGCGCCGCCCCGACGGGGTTCGCCTCGAGCCCGGCTACGCTGGAGCCGTGACCTCCACGCCCGACCTCAGCGCGTTCATCAAGGCCTACGACGTTCGCGGGCTCGTCGGCACGCAGCTCACCAACGAGGTCGTCGACGCGCTCGGTGCCGGCTTCGTCGATGAGCTGGGGCTCGCGGGCCAGGAAGTCGTCGTCGGCCACGACATGCGCGATTCCTCGCCCGGGTTCGTCGCCGCCTTCGCCCGCGGCGCGACCGCGCGCGGCGCCTCCGTCGTGCACCTCGGGCTCTGCTCGACCGACGAGAGCTATTTCGCCTCGGGCCGCTATGCCGCTGCGGGCGCGATGTTCACGGCGAGCCACAACCCCGCCACCTACAACGGCATCAAGTTCTGCCGCGCCGGCGCGCAGGGCGTGAGCTTCGCCACCGGGCTGCGCGGCATCCGCGACCGCGCCCAGGCCTACCTCGAGGCGGGCGCCGTGCCCGCGGTCGAGTCGCCCGGCACCGAGTCGCACCGCGACGTGCTGCCCGACTACGCCGCCTACCTGCGCGAACTCGTCGACCTCAGTGGCGTGCGGCCGCTCCGCATCGTCGTGGATGCCGGCAACGGCATGGGCGGGATGACCGTTCCCGCCGTGCTGGGCACAGCCGCGGGCCTGCCGGCGCTCCCGCTCGAGATCATCCCGCTCTACTTCGAGCTCGACGGCACCTTCCCGAACCACGAGGCGAACCCGCTCGAGCCGGAGAACCTGCGCGACCTGCAGGCCGCCGTCCTCGAGCACGGCGCCGACCTCGGCCTCGCCTTCGACGGCGACGCCGACCGGTGCTTCGTCATCGACGAGCTGGGGCAACCCGTGACGCCGAGCGCGGTCGCCGCGATCGTCGCGCTGCGCGAGATCCGGCGCGAGCAGGCGCGGCTCGAGGCGACGGGCGAGGAGGGCACGAGCATCCACGTCATCCACAACCTCATCACCTCCAGGTCGGTCGCCGAGACGATCACCGCCGCCGGCGCCACCCCCGTGCGCACGCAGGTCGGGCACTCGCTCATCAAGGACCGCATGGCCGAGACGGGCGCGATCTTCGGTGGGGAGCACTCGGCGCACTACTACTTCCGCGACTTCTGGGGTGCCGACAACGGCATGCTCGCGGCGATGCACCTCATCGCGCAGTACGGTCAGTACGAGGGCCCGCTCTCGCAGCTCGCCGCCGAGTTCACGCCGTACACGGCGAGCGGCGAGATCAACTCCGTCGTCGACGACGTGCCGGCCGCGTACACGCGCATCGTCGACGCTTTCCACGGCCGAGCCGAGATCGACGAGCTGGACGGGCTGTTCTTCACGGGCCACGGCGACGCCGGGTGGTACTGGTTCAGCGTGCGCCCCTCCAACACCGAGCCGCTGCTGCGCCTCAACGCCGAGGCGGAGGCGCCCGAGCTCATGGTCGCCATTCGCGACGAGGTGCTCGCCCTCATCCGCGCCTAGCCGCCCCTCCCCGTCGCAACTGTGCTCGCCAGCGGCAACTGAGCTCGCACTGCGGCGCACACATGCCACATGCGGGCACACTCGCGGGTTCGGGGGGCGACATTCGTACCGGATGCTCGGCTTGAGCCTGACAGAATGGCGACCATGAGCATCCAGACCCCTGCGCGCCCCGAATTGACCGTTGAGACCAGCGGGGGTGTTCCGCACCGTGTGCGCGACCTGACCCTCGCCGAGTCGGGCCGCCACCAGATCCGCCTCGCCGAGCACGAGATGCCCGGCCTCATGAGCCTGCGCGACGAGTTCGGGCCGCACCAGCCCCTCGCCGGCGCCCGCATCGCCGGAAGCCTGCACATGACCGTGCAGACCGCCGTGCTCATCGAGACCCTCGTGGCGCTCGGCGCCGAGGTGCGCTGGGCGAGCTGCAACATCTTCTCCACGCAGGACGAGGCGGCCGCCGCGGTCGTCGTCGGCCGCACCGGAACGCCCGAGAGCCCGGCCGGCACCCCCGTGTTCGCCTGGAAGGGCGAGACGCTCGAGGAATACTGGTGGGCCACCCAGCAGATCTTCGACTTCGGTACGGATGACTCAGGCGCGCCGATCGGCCCGACCCTCATTCTCGACGACGGTGGCGACGCGACGCTGCTCGTGCACAAGGGGGTGCAGTTCGAGGCCGCCGGGGGCGTGCCCGAGGCCGCGCCGGGCGACAGCCACGAGTACGGGGTGATCCTCGGCGTGCTGCGCGACTCGATGCAGAGCGACCCGCAGCGGTGGACGCGCATCGCCGCGGGCATCCAGGGCGTCACGGAGGAGACCACGACGGGCGTGCACCGCCTCTACGAGCTGCACCGAGACGGCAAGCTTCTGTTCCCCGCCATCAACGTCAACGACTCGGTCACCAAGTCGAAGTTCGACAACAAGTACGGCATTCGCCACTCGCTGCCCGACGGCCTCAACCGCGCCACCGACGTGCTCATGGGCGGCAAGACCGTCTTCGTGTGCGGCTACGGCGACGTCGGCAAAGGCAGCGCGGATGCTCTGCGCGGGCAGGGCGCACGCGTCATCGTGAGCGAGATCGACCCGATCAACGCCCTGCAGGCCGCCATGGACGGCTACCAGGTTGCGCGGCTCGACGACCACCTCGGCGAGATCGACATTCTCGTCACCGCGACCGGCAACGAGAACGTCGTCACCGTCGAGCAGCTGCAGAAGCTCAAGAACCTCGCGATCGTCGCCAACGTCGGTCACTTCGACAACGAGATCGACATGGCCGGGCTCGAGAGCCTGCCCGGTGCCGAGCGCATCGAGATCAAGCCGCAGGTGCACGAGTGGCGCCTGCCGACCGGCACGAGCATCCTCGTTCTCTCCGAGGGCCGCCTCATGAACCTCGGCAACGCGACCGGGCACCCCAGCTTCGTCATGAGCGCCTCCTTCACCAACCAAGTGCTCGCCCAGCTCGAGCTGCACACGCGCCTCGACCAGTACCCGACGGGCGTGTACGTGCTGCCCAAGTTCCTCGACGAGAAGGTCGCGCGCCTGCACCTCGACGCGCTCGGCGCTCGCCTCACGACGCTCACCCCGCGCCAGGCGCAGTACATCGGCGTACCATCCGAGGGCCCGTACAAGGTCGATCACTACCGCTACTAGAGTCGACGACAGAGCCGGAAACCGAGGGAACGATGGTCATCGACATGCAGCGTGAGACGCGCGGGGTCTCGTCCCGGCTCAGATTCGGCCACGACGTCATGCTCTTCGCGAGCCGCATCAAGTGGGCCGAGCCCGAGCTGCGCGGGCTCGGCGCTCTCGTCAAGGAGGGCGACCGCGTCATCGACGTGGGCGCCGCGCACGGCATGTACACGATCCCGCTCGCGCACATCGTGGGCTCGGCGGGCCGCGTCGACTCCTTCGACCCGCACCCCCGGCAGCAGAGCACTCTGCGCCGCTGGCGGCGCATCCTCGGTGCACCGCACGTGAGCGTCAACCCCTCGGCCGTCGGGCGCGAGGAGGGCCAGCTCACCATGAGGCTGCCGTTGTTCTTCGGCCTGCCGATCTACGGTCGCGCGCACCTCACCGAGGGGGCCGCGCCGCTGGGCGCGCGCGAGATGGTGCGCCACTGGCTCACGCCGATCGCTGCGCTCGACGACTGGGTCGAGGCGGAGCGCATCGGGCCCGTCTCCTTCATCAAGGTCGACGTCGAGGGCTTCGAGCCGCAGGTCATCGAGGGCGCGGCGAAGATGATCAGTCGCGACCTGCCGAGCCTGCTGCTCGAGATCGAGGATCGCCACCTCGCGCGGTACGGCCGCGACGCTGACGGGTTCGTCGCCTCGATCCACGAGCGCTGGCCCGAGTACGGCCTCTACACGTGGCGCGGCGGCACGTGGACGCGCGTCCCCGCCGTCGAGCTCGGCACGCGCAACTACCTGTTCGCGACCGACGAGGCCCTCGCCCGCGCCTGACCGGGCGTAGTGCGGGGGATGCTCTACCCGCGGTCGGGGAACCCGTGCGGCAGCGCGGCGAGCGTGGGCTGCAGCTCGGCGAGGCGCGCCTGCTCGAGACGCAGCCCTGTCGCCTCGCGCTCGCGACGCAGCGCCGCGACGGCCGCGAGGAACAGCTCGGGGCTGAGCTGCTCCGGGCTGGAATGCGCGACGTCGATGTTCGGCATCGGCGAGACGTACAGCGCCGCCTCGGCCGTGAGGCTCCTGGCGAGACGTTCGCGGGTCGGGCCGGTGTGCCCGGACGCCTGCCGCAAGAACTGGGCGATGCGGCGGGACAGCGCGTCGGGCATCCGCGCCACGTCTGCGGTGGCCGCCCACTCGGTGAGCTGCGCGGGCACGCCGTACACGACCGCATTCTCGGCGGCGACCCGCTCGTACTGGCTGTACGTGCCCGCGAGCAGATCGCCGAGCCGCTTCGCGCGCGGGTTGAGCAGGGCCACGACGACGGCCGCGCCGCCGAACGTCATGACGATCTCGAAGAACCCGACAAAGGCGCGGATGAAGGCGTGCCGGAAGGCGATCGCCCCGCCGTCGTCGCGCACGATGCGGTCGCCGAGCGCGAGACGACCGAGCGACTTGCCCTGCGTCGCCGCCTCCACGACGGCGGGCGCGAGCACGACGCCGAGGAAGACGCACGCGATGCTCACGGCGGCGAAGAGCGCCTCCGGCAGTCCGATCGCCCCCGCGGCGGAGAGCATGAGCCACAGCAGCAGGCCCGTCGCGATGATGTAGGTGAGGTAGTCGATGATGCCGCCGGCCATGCGGGCGATGACGCTCGCCGGGCGCAGCTCGAGGGCGACGGCCTCGCCCGTGAGCAGCTCGCTCTCCGAGTCGTAGGCGCCCCGGGTCGCTTGCGCGCTCGAGGGGGTCTGCCCGCTCGAGCGGGTCTGCGCAGTCGCGAGGTTCTGCGCACTCGCGGTGTTCTGTGCAGTCGACATGGCATCATCTAAACAGATGGATCTCGACGCCTACTCCGCCGCGCACGACGCCGAATGGCGCCGCCTGCGCGAGCTGTCGCGCCAGCGGCGCTTCGCCGGGCGCGACGCCGACGAGCTCATCGACCACTACCAGGCGGGCACGACGCAGCTCTCCGCGATCACGACGAGCGCCGGGCAGGTCTCGCAGGCCGCGCGGCTGAGCGTTCTTCTCTCGCGAGCCCGCCTGCGCTTCACGGGCGCGAGCGCTGAGCCGTGGTCGCAGGTGGCCCGCTTCGCGACGCGAGAGGTGCCGGCGGCGCTGTACCGCATCCGGTACCTGACGATCGCGATCGCGATCGCCTTCGTCGCGGTGGCGTCGCTGTACGCCGTGTGGGTCGCGACGAACCCCGACGTCGTCGCGGCGCTCGGGCCGTACGAGCAGCTGCGCGGGTACGCCGAGGAGGAGTTCGTCGGGTACTACTCGGCCTCGAGCGAGGCGGTCTTCGGGCTGCAGGTCTTCAGCAACAACGCGTGGATCGCCGCGCAGTGCGTCGCCTTCGGCATCGTCGGGTTCTGGGTGCCCGTCGTGCTGTTCCAGAACGCGCAGGCGCTCGGCATGAGCGCGGGCATCATGACCGAGTTCGACCGGCTCGACGTCTTCTTCCTCAGCATCGCGCCGCACGGCCAGCTCGAGATCTACGCGATCTTCGTCGCGGGCGCCGCGGGGCTCATGATCTTCTGGGCGTGGGTGTCGCCGGGCTCGCGCACGCGCGCGCAGGCGCTCGCCGAGGACGGCCGCGCGTTCTTCGCCGCGATCGGCGGGCTCGTCGCGGCGCTGCTCGTGAGCGGCATCATCGAGGGCTACGTCACGCGGCAGGAGTGGCCCGACGTGGTGCGCATCGGCATCGGCACGGTCGCGCTCGCGGCCTTCCTGGCCTACCAGTGGATGCTCGGCCGACGCGCCTTCCGCGACGGCGAGACGGGCGACCTCGACCCGCTGAGCCGCGGCGCGCGCGTCGTCGTCGCCGACTGAGGGGCGCCGACTCGCGCGACTGTGCCGTCGTCGGCGCCTGCCCACCCCGCGGCTGTGCCCGAGAGTGGCAACTGTGCGCGCTCGAGCGGGCACAGTTGCCACGGGCGAGCACAGGTGCCGACCGCGGTCGCTCGGGGCCCGGCTATCCTTGAGTCATTCACGATAAGGCGCTAGAGTGGGGGCGATGAGCCACACCGCGAGCGACCACGACACGAGCGAGCTGCTGCGCGACGTGGGCCTGCGCGTCACCGCCGGTCGACTCGCCGTGCTCGACGCTCTCGAGAGGATGCCGCACTCCGACGCCGAGACCGTGCGGCAGGCACTCACCGACTCGCCCGCGCGGCTCAGCCTCCAGGCCGTGCACAACGTGCTCGGCGACCTCGCCGAGGCCGGCGTGCTGCGGCGCATCCAGCCCGCGCGCTCGGCCGCGCGCTACGAGCTGCGCGTCGGCGACAACCACCACCACGCCGTGTGCTCGAGCTGCGGCGCCGTGACCGACGTCGACTGCGTCGTCGGGCACGCCCCCTGCCTGACGCCCTCGGGCGACACCGGGTTCGCGATCGCGGCCGCGGAGGTCACCTTCTGGGGGCTGTGCGCGGACTGCACCGCAGCATCCCCCTCATCGTCGCCCGCGTCAGCGGCGGCGTCCCCCGACACCCCCGACACCCCCGACACCCCCGACCCCGCGGCGCCCGCCGGCGCCGCGGCATCCACCCCCACCGAAGGAGCAGCACCATGACGGAACCCACCAAGCCGACCACGACGACGAGCGGCGCCCCCGTCGCGAGCGACCAGCACTCGCAGAGCGTCGGCAACGACGGCTCGATCGTGCTCACCGACCACTACCTCGTCGAGAAGCTCGCGCAGTTCAACCGCGAGCGCGTGCCGGAGCGCGTCGTCCACGCCAAGGGCGGCGGGGCGTTCGGCGTGTTCGAGACGACCGAGGACGTGAGCCAGTACACGCGCGCCGCCGTGTTCCAGAAGGGCACGACGACCGAGACGCTGCTGCGCTTCAGCTCCGTCGCGGGCGAGCAGGGCAGCCCCGACACGTGGCGCGACCCGCGCGGCTTCGCGCTCAAGTTCTACACGAGCGAGGGCAACTACGACCTCGTGGGCAACAACACGCCCGTGTTCTTCATCAAGGACGGCATCAAGTTCCCCGACTTCATCCGCTCGCAGAAGCGCCTGCCCGGCTCGGGCCTGCGCGACCACAACATGCAGTGGGATTTCTGGAGCCTCCAGCCCGAGAGTGCCCACCAGGTGACGTGGCTCATGGGCGACCGCGGCGTGCCCTCGTCGTGGCGGCACATGGACGGCTTCGGCTCGCACACCTACCAGTGGATCAACGCGGCCGGCGAGCGGTTCTGGGTCAAGTACCACTTCCGCACCAACCAGGGGCACGAGACGCTCACGCAGGAGCAGGCCGATCAGATCGCCGGTGAGGACGCCGACTTCCACCGCCGCGACCTGTTCGACGCGATCGAGAAGGGCGACCACCCCAGCTGGGACCTCTCGGTGCAGATCATGCCCTACGACGACGCGAAGGACTACCGCTTCAACCCCTTCGACCTCACGAAGGTGTGGCCGAAGGGCGACTACCCGCTCATCCCCGTCGGGCGTCTGACGCTCAACCGCAACCCGGAGAACTTCTTCGCGCAGATCGAGCAGGCCGCCTTCGCGCCCTCGAACTTCGTGCCCGGCATCGCGGCGAGCCCGGACAAGATGCTGCAGGCGCGCATCTTCAGCTACGCGGACGCCCACCGCTACCGCGTCGGCACCAACCACAACCAGCTGCCGGTCAACGCGCCCAAGAGCGAGGCGCACCACTACTCGAAGGAGGGCGCGATGACCTACAGCTTCCCGCCCGCCTCGCAGCCGGTGTACGCGCCCAACTCGTTCGGCGGCCCGCACGCCGACCCGGCGGCGCACGGCGACGACCGCGGCTGGGAGAGCGACGGCGAGCTCGTGCGCGCCGCCGCGACCCTGCACGCGGACGACGACGACTTCGTGCAGCCCCGCACGCTCGTCAACGAGGTCATGGATGACGCGGCGCGCGAGCGGCTCGTGAGCAACATCGTCGGCCACGTGTCGGCGGTCACGATCCCCGAGCTGCGCGAGCGGGTCATCCAGTACTGGACGAACGTCGACGCGACGCTCGGCCAGCGCGTCGCCGACGGCCTCGAGCCCATCGAGTCGCCGACCGACACGCTCGTGCCGGAGCCGACCGCGGCCAAGTAGCACGAGTCGCACGTGAGGGGTCGGGCCTGCGGGCCCGGCCCCTTCTGCGTGCGCGGACAACCCCGGGCCGCCTCCACAACTCAGGAGATTCTGCGTCGCCTGCTGGGCGACACGCCGTCGAGAGGCCCTTCCGCGGCCGAGAGGCTCCCCGACTCCTGAATTGTGGAGACGGCGCGCCGGAGACGGGCGGCCGGGGTCGGCGGGGCGGATGCGGCTACAGGCGGCCGGCGGCCTTGTACGCGAGGTAGCGGTCGGCGAGGGCCGGCGGCAGGTCGAGCGGCGCGGCCGCGACGACGTCGCCGCCGAGTCGGCGCACGGCGGCTCCCACGCGCTCCGCGTCGAGCAGCGCCCGCTCGGCCGCCGCGGCGCGGTACACGGATGCTCGATCCGAACGATCCGCGGCCGCCTCGAGCAGCGCGGGGTCGGTGACGGAGGCCACGACGACGAGGTGCTTCGCGGTCAGCTGGGGCAGCATCGCGAGCAGCGAGCGGGTAGCCCCGGGCGACTCGAGGGGCGTGGCGAGCACGACGAGAGCGCGCTGCGAGGTCATCGAGCGCACGAGCGAGGGCACCGCCGACCAGTCGGTCTCGAGCAGCTCGGGGTCGATGGGCGCCATGGTCTCGACGAGCCGCGTGAGCAGCTCGGCTCCACGGGCGCCCTGCACGCGCCCGCGCACGCGCCGGTCGAAGACGGCGACGTCGACGCGGTCGCCCGCCCGGTCGGCGAGGGCCGAGAGCAGCAGGGTTGATTCGAAGGCCGTGTCGATGCGCGTCTCGTCGGCGATGCGCGCGGCGGAGGTGCGGCCGCTGTCGACGATGACGACGACGTGTCGGTCGCGCTCGGGTCGCCAGGTGCGCACCATGAGGGTCTGCGCGGGCCCGCCGCTGCGCCCCGGCCCGCCGGAGCGCCGTGCGGTGGCGCGCCAGTCGATCGAGCGCACGTCGTCGCCGCGCACGTACTCGCGCAGCGAGTCGAACTCGGTGCCCTGGCCGCGCACCATGACGGCGGTGCGCCCGTCGAGCTCGCGCAGCTTCGCGAGCCGCGAGGGCAGGTGCTTGCGCGAGGCGAATTCGGGCAGCACCGTGATCGCGCCGGGCACGCGGATGCTCGCCTGGCGCCCGGCGAGGCGCATCGGCCCGAGCGCACGGATCGTCGCGATCGCGGCACGGCGCTCCCCGCGGCGCCAGGGCGTGAGGGTCGTGACGACAGCACGTCGCTCGCGCGGGGGCACGTGCAGCCGCTGCCGTCGGGGGCTCGCACCGGCAGAGGGCTCCCACGCGTCACGGATGATGCCGCGCAGCGTGCGGCGACCGGGGTTGGTCACGAGCAGGGTCGCGCGGGCGCTCTCGGTGAGGCGCACGCTGCCGGGGGTGTCGCGCTCGAGCCGCACGGCCCGAGGCGAGGCGGCGAGCGCGAGGTCGAGCGCGGCGAGCAGCACGCACACGAGCAGCCACAGCGCGACCGCGCCGACGGCTCCGAGGGGGGTGTCGACGAGCAGCACGACGGGCACGACGCCGAGGGCGACGAGCAGGACGAACCACCCGGTGACGGCCACGGCTACGGGCGGCCCGCCGGCGGCAGGGTGACGGCGGCGAGCATCACAGGGGCACCTGCACCTGCTGCACGATGGAGCGCAGGATCGTGTCGGCCGAGACTCCTTCGAGCTCCGCTTCGGGGCGCAGGGCGATACGGTGCCGCCAGACGGGCAGCAGCATCGACTGCACGTGGTCGGGCGTGATCGCTTCGGCCTCCTGCAGCCAGGCCCAGGCCTTGGCGGCGGCGAGGAGCGCGGTCGTGCCGCGCGGGCTCACACCGAGTTTGACGGAGGGGCTCTGCCGGGTGGCGCGGGCGAGGTCGACGATGTAGCCCAGCAGCTCGGGCGAGGCGCGCACCTCGGCGACGGCGGCGCGCGCGGCCGTGATCGCATCGCCGTCGACGACGCTGGTCACCCCGGCGGCGGCGAGGTCGCGCGGGTTGAAGCCGTCGGCGTGCCGCTGCATGACCTCGACCTCGGCGTCTCGGGCGGGCAGGTCGAGCACGAGCTTGAGCAGGAAGCGGTCGAGCTGCGCTTCGGGCAGCGTGTAGGTGCCCTCGTACTCGACGGGGTTCTGCGTCGCGGCGACGAGGAAGGGGTGGGGCAGCTGATGGGTCTCGCCGTCGACGGTGACCTGGCGCTCTTCCATGGCCTCGAGCAGGGCGGACTGCGTCTTGGGCGGCGTGCGGTTGATCTCGTCGGCGAGCAGGATGTTCGTGAACACGGGCCCGCGCCGAAACTCGAAGTCGCCCGCCTTCGCGTCGTACACGACCGAGCCCGTGACATCGCCGGGCATGAGGTCGGGCGTGAACTGCACGCGCGTCGTGCGCAGGTCGAGGGCGGCGCTGAGCGACCGCACGAGCAGGGTCTTGGCGACGCCGGGAACGCCTTCGAGAAGCACGTGGCCACCGGTGAGGAGGGCGACGATGAGGCCGCTCACGGCGCCGTCCTGCCCGACGACGGCCTTGCCGACTTCGGTGCGCACCTGGGCGAACTGGCTACGGAGGTCTGCGGTCATGGGTCCATTCTTCCGGTCGGCGGCTGTGGTCGGGGCGGATCGCTGGGGGCGGGCGCGCCGGCTGCGTCTGCCGTGTCGGCCGTGTCATCGAGGGCGACGCGCCGCAGCACTTCCCGCTCGAGCTCGAGCAGCCGGTCGCTAAGCGCGACGAGCTCGCGGTCGGTGTCGGGCTCGCGGTCGACGAGGAGGGTGCGCAGGGCATCCGTCGATCGGCCGGTGATGGCGGCAACGGCGTTCACGATGTCATCGACGCCGGAGGCGCGCCCGAGGGCGAGCCCGTCGGCGAGGCGGCGCAGGGTGCCGACGCGGAGGGCGTCGAGGGCGCGCAGCCGCGCCCCGTCGCGGGCGTAGAGCCGGGCGCGGCCCTCCATCGTCTCGGTGGTCTTGACGGTGACGGGCAGCTGCTCGACGACGACGGGGCCGAGGCGTCGGCCGCGCCACACCGCGGCGGCGAGCCCCGTGGCGAGGAGCAGCCACGCGACGGGGTTCACCCAGCCGGGGGTGAGCTCGTCGAGGCTGGGGCTCGTGAGGTCGGCGGGCGTGGGCAGGTACCAGACGAGTCGCGGATGCTCGCCCAGCAGCCCGAGCGCGAGCGCGGCATTGCCGGCCTGCGTGATCTGGTCGTTCTGCACGGCGCCCCCCGCGCCGAGCACGCTCACGGTGCTCTCGCCGTCGAGCTCGTAACTCACGAGGGCGGAGCCGGCACTGCCCTGGTTCTCGCTCTCGCTCTCGTCGGATTCGGGGCCTCCGGTGCCTTCCGTGAAGCACACCGACCCGGAGTCGCTCGCGTACCCGACTCCGGTGGCGTCGATCGTGCCGGCCCGTTGCGCGAGGGGGAGCGTGCAGTCGACGTCGACGCGCAGGTCGAATTCGCGCAGGGGCACGGCGTCGAGGCCGAGCGCGTCGAGGCCGTAGAGCGGGGGTTCGAGCAGCACGAGGTGCTCGGCGAGACCGTCGAGCTCGCCCCAGCGCTCGGCGTCGAGCAGCAGGCGCGGGTCGCCGACGGCGAGCGTGGCGGGGTCATCGCCGGCGAGAGCGCGGCGCGCGTCTGCGAGCGTGCCGACGGCGGTGACGTCGATGCCTTCGGCCCGCAGCACCTCGAGCACGGCGCGCGAGCCCACCGGGGCGGCCTCGTCGGCGCCCCAGCGGGCGAGCTCTCGGCCCGAGCCGTTGAGCACGACCATGAGCACGCCGAAGCCGAGCAGCCCGGCGACGGCGACGCCCCAGTAGAGGGAGCGCCGCACGACGCGCCGCACGGTCGGCGTGGTGACGACGGTCGCGAGCGACTCGGCGGTGGGCGGGGCGGGGGCCGCGGATGCCGGGGCCGAGGTGACCTGGCTCATCGGGGCACCGCCGCGATGTCGACCGTGCGGCCATTCGTGCCGCTACCCGGGCTCGCGCCGCCCATGCGCGCGTGCGGCGCGGGGCTGCGCTCGAGCCGCTCGTCGAGGTCGCGCACGTGCGCGTAGCCGGCGGCGTCGCCCTCCTGCCCGAGATAGCGCACGTCGTCGAAGCGGTCGGCGGCGGTCTCGAGCAGGGCGCGCAGCTCGGGGTAGCGGGCGGCGGCGGCGCGGGCGAAGCCGTGCCCGGTGGTGCCGGGCAGCACGCTCACGATGGTGCGCTCATCGAGGCCGCGCGCGGTCGCTCGGTAGCGTTCGGCGATCGCGGTGGCCCAGTCTCCGGCGCTCGCGGCCTTCTCGGCGTCGCGCCGCAGCTCGCGGGCGGTGCGCCGGTCGGTCTCGCCGAAGAGGTCGTCGGCAACGCTGCTGCGTCGGCGCCAGCGGGGCAGGCCGTAGAGGAGGATCGCGATGAGGATGCCCGCCGCGAGCAGCACGGCGATGACGACGAGGGCGAGCGCGGGCGGGCCGTCGCCGCCGACCAGTTGCCACGAGGCGAACCAGTCGAGCACGGCCTGGGAGAGCAGGTCGAACCACGTGGGCTGCGTCTCGGCGTAGATCGGGTCGCTGAGTTCGTCGAGCAGCAGGTCGCGAGCATCCGGAGCATCGGGCTCCAGGGGCGCACGCGCCCACGGCGCGAGCGTGAGCACGGCGCTGCCGTGTGCCGCGCCGGGCATCGGCGTCACGCGCCGCCCGGGGTGCCGTACGGGGCGTCGGGGCGGGCGGCGGCCTCGTACGGGTCGTGCGGGTCGAGCCCGGCGGCGCGCTCTTCGACGACGCGCTGCAGGTCGAGGTCGAGGCCCTCCTTGCGCATGCGGATGTCGATGTAGAGCAGCGCGGTGGCGCTCGACAGCAGCACGGAGCCGATGGCGCCGATCACCACGGTGATGGCGATGAGCAGCACGTTGGAGCCGATGATGAGCGCGATGCTCCCGGTCGGGTCGCCGGCGGGGTTGACGAGCGCGCCGCCGAAGCCGGCCGCGAGCTGGAAGGGGAAGGAGACGACGCCGGAGGCGATCTGCACCATCACGGTGACGAGCAGCAGGATGCCGAAGGTGCGCCAGAAGTGCCCGATGACGAGGGTCCAGCCGCGGCGGATCGCCGCCCCGAGCGGCAGCCGCTCGAGCATGATCGCGGTGGGCACGAGGGCGAACTTGATCCACAGCCATGCCGCGAGCACGGCGAAGCCGAGGCCGCCGAGGATTCCCAGGCCTACCGCGAGGAAGGGGCCGGCGGGGCCGGCGGCGACCGCCATGCCCGCGATGAGCAGCACGAGCACGGTGAGGGCGACGATGAGGACGAGCGACAACAGTGCCGTCCAGCCGATGAGGGCCCACCAGCGGCCGCGACCGCGGGCGAGCAGCGCGCGCAGGGTGAGCTTCTCGCCGAGGGTCGCGCGCGAGACTTCGAGCACGATGACGCCCTGCAGCACGGCCTGGGCGACGAGGGAGACAGCCACGGCGATGATGCCGCTGAGGATGATGAGCCCGACCGTGCCGGCGCTGACCGCGTCGAGGTCGTCGGCGGAGGCCCGCAGCTCGCGGTCGACCGCCCAGAAGCTCACCCCGAAGGTGAGGCCGAACGTGACGATGACGACGAGCGCGTTGATGAGCAGAGCGGCGCCGAAGGTGGGCCGTGGATTGCGGCGCAGCACCTGGAAGGTGCCGCCGAGGATGGTGCCGAAGTCGAGGGGCCGCAGAGGGATGAGCCCGGGCTTGGGCGGCGGGGTCCATCCGGCTGCGGGCTGGCCGGGAGCGGGTGCGTAACCCCCGGGAGAGGCGCCGGGCGCACCGCCGGGATCGCTGCTGTCGCCGTTGCCCGAGGGCTGCCAGCCGGGGGACTGCCAGGGGGAGTCGTTGGTCACCGTGTCGTCCTTCTCGCCGGGCTCGTTCTGCGTATCGAACGTATGCTGTCACACTCGTCTAGGCTGGAGCGACTAAAGGTCGAATCTTGCCGGTGACGGTGCCGACAGAGCGGAGGCTTGATGACCGCGCGCATCCTCGTCGTCGACGATGACACGGCCCTGGCCGAGATGATCGGCATCGTTCTGGGGGCCGAGGGCTTCGAGACGCACTTCTCCTATGACGGGGAGGCGGCTCTCGACGCCTTCGCCGAGCTCAAGCCCGATCTCGTGCTGCTCGATCTCATGCTGCCGGGTCTCGACGGCATCGCCGTGTGTGCGCGCATCCGCGAGACGAGCGGCACGCCCATCATCATGCTCACGGCGAAGAGCGACGCCTCCGACGTCGTCGAGGGGCTCGAGAGCGGTGCCGACGACTATGTCGTGAAGCCGTTCAACCCGAAGGAGCTCGTGGCGCGCATCCGCACTCGCCTGCGGCCCACGCCCGACAGCTCGGTGGAGACGCTGCGCATCGGCGACCTTCTCATCAATGTGACGGGGCACGAGGTTACGCGCGACGCCCAGCAGATCTCGCTCACGCCGCTCGAGTTCGATCTGCTGCTCGCACTCGCCCTCAAGCCGAACCAGGTGTTCACGCGCGAGATGCTGCTCGAGCAGGTGTGGGGCTACCACTACAAGGCCGATACTCGCCTCGTGAACGTGCACGTGCAGCGCTTGCGCGCCAAGGTCGAGCTCGACCCCGACAACCCGGCGATCGTCATGACCGTGCGCGGCGTGGGCTACCGAGCCGGGGCGTCGACCTCGCCGTGACCCGGGTGATGCCCGCGCCGGTGCCGTACGGCTGGCGCAGCACGGTCGGCCGGCTCCGGCACGTGTGGCGCACCTCGCTGCAGCTGCGTACCGTCGCGATCACGGTGCTCTTCACGACGGTCGGCGTGACCCTCATCAGCGGCTACATGTCGATCAGCATCGCGACGAACCTGTACGACGCCCGCAAGCAGCAGGTGCTCGCCGAGGCGCGGCAGGCCACGGTGAGCGCGCAGCAGCTGCTCGACAGCTCGGTGACCCAGACGGGCACGATCGACGTCGAGGCGGTGCGGCAGGTCGCGCAGACCACGATCAGCAACGTGACGTCGAGCCAGTTCGCGATCCAGCGCACGCCCGGCCAGGTCACGCCGCAGACGATGACGGCCCTGAGCACGAGCGGGCTCGAGCTCTCCATCATCTCGAGCGACCTGCGGGATCAGGTCGCTGTGGACGACGGGCAGCTCTACTCGCAGGCCGTCTCGATCCCGACCGCGGAGGGGTCCGACCCGGGCATCGTGGTCGGCAGCGCGCTTGAGGTGCCCACCGCGGGGCAGTACGAGCTCTACCTGATCTCGAACGTGCGCGATGTGCAGGAGACCCTGGACTTCGTGCAGCAGACCCTCGTGATCGGCTCGCTCCTGCTCATCGGCACGATCGGTCTCGTGACCTACTTCGTGGTGCGACTCGCGATCGGGCCGGTGCGGCTCGCGGCCGAGACCGCCGAGCGTCTCGCCGACGGGCAGCTCGATCAGCGCATCCCCGAGCGGGGTGAGGACGTCATCGCGACGCTCGCGCGCTCCTTCAACCGCATGGCGGACAGCCTGCAGCGGCAGATCACCCAGCTCGCCGACCTCTCGCGCGTGCAGCAGCGCTTCGTGAGCGATGTGAGCCACGAGCTGCGCACGCCGCTCACGACGATCCGGCTTGCGGGCGACGTGCTCTACGACCAGCGCGACCAGTTCACGCCGACGACGGCGCGCACCGCCGAGCTGCTGCACACGCAGGTGGAGCGCTTCGAGGTCATGCTCGCCGACCTGCTCGAGATGAGCCGCTACGACGCGGGCGCGGTGGAGCTCGACGTCGAGCCGACCAACCTCGTGCGGCTCGTCGAGGAGTCGCTCGAGGGCATCCGCCCGCTCGCCGACGAACGCAGCAGCGAGCTGCGGCTCGTCGCCCCGGGCGGCTACTTCGAGGCCGACGTGGATGCCCGGCGCGTGCGGCGCGTGCTGCAGAACCTGCTCGGCAACGCCGTGGACCACGGCGAGGGCAAGCCGATCGTCGTGCACGTCGACTCGGACGCCGATGCCATCGCGATCGCCGTGCGCGACTACGGTCTCGGCATGGACGAGGCGCAGCTCGAGCGGGTCTTCGACCGCTTCTGGCGCGCCGACCCCTCACGGCAGCGCACGACGGGCGGCACGGGCCTGGGGCTCGCGATCGCGACGGAGGACGCCCAGGTGCACGGCGGCCAGCTCGACGTGTGGTCGCGGCCGGGCGAGGGAACGTGCTTTCGGCTCACCCTGCCGCGGCGTCGCGGCGAGGCCATCGGCCGCTCGCCGATCGACCTGCCGCCGGCGGAGCCGCTCGACGGGGCCCTGCAGCCGGACGACGCGCCGGGCGACCGCGCCGCGCGGGAGGGGGAGCGATGAGCCCGACGCGCACACGGCGGCGGAGCATCCGCGGCCGCGCTCTCGCCCTTCTCGCCCTGCCGGCCATCGTGCTGGCCGGCTGCGTCTCGGTGCCGTTCCAGAGCGGGGTCGACGCGGGGGGGCCGATCGACACGGGGGTCGATGCGAACTTCGACTTCCTGCCGTCGGGCCCGAGCGAGGGCGCCACGCAGGAGGAGATCCTCTCCGGGTTCCTCGCCGCGACGACGGCCTCGCAGGACAACTACCGCATCGCGCGCTCCTACCTTGCCGAAGACACCGCCGAGACGTGGAACCCCTACTCCGGCACGCTCGTGCGGGCGAGGGAGGGCACGGTCGATCGCGTCGACGAGGCGACACTCACCTACACCGTGCCCGTGTCGGCGTCGGTTGACGCGGTAGGGCGCTACACCGCGAGCGAGTCGACCACCTCGCAGACTCTGCCGCCGTTCGACTTCGTGCAGGTGGAGGGGGAGTGGCGCATCGCCGAGCTCGGCGACGGCATCCTCATCTCGCAGCAGGCGTTCCCCAACGCGTTCAGCCAGCACACGTTGTACTACTACGATCTCGCCTTCCGCAATCTCGTACCCGACCTGCGGTGGTTCCCTGCGCGAGCGGAGGTGCCGACCCGGCTCGTGCGGGCACTGCTCGAGCCGCCGACGAGTTGGCTGCAGGATGCGACGGTATCGGCGGTGCCCGAGGGTACGGAGCTCGCGGCGGCCCCCGTGGAGGTTGCCGATGGCGTCGCGCGGGTCGACCTCACGAACGAGGTGCTCGGGTTGAGCGACACGGCCCGTCAGCTGCTGCGGCTGCAGCTCGCGGCGAGTCTCCGCGCGGTGAGCGGCGTCGCCGGCGTGCAGGTGACCGTCGACCAGAACGTGCTCGCGATACCCGACTTCACGGCGGGCGCCCCCGAGATCGTGCCGCAGGTGGACGCCCGAACTCTCGCGCTCACGGACGACGGATTCGGTTTCGTGACGGGGGCCGGTGAGATCGAGGCGCTCGGCACGCTCGCGGGCTCGGTCGAGGAGCGGGAGGCGACGCGCCTCGTGCTGGGGCCCTCTCGCACGATCGCGGGGCTCCTGGGGCCGGAGGGCGTGTGGCTCGCGCGCACGAGCAGCGCACCCGACCTGCTCCTGGATGCGCGCCCGGGGCTCATCGCACCGAGCGTCGACGGCTACCAGTTCGTGTGGTCGGTGGCGGCGGATGGCGCGGGCGGCATCGTCGCCTTCGAGCTCGACGGCACCGCGCGCGAGGTCGAGGCGGCGCTGCCCGACGATCAGCGCATCGTGTCCCTGCAGGTCTCGCGCGACGACACGCGCGTGCTGCTGCTGCTCGACGGCGCGGCCGGGCCGCGTCTCGTGGTCGCGGCGATCGTGCGCGACGACGCGACGGGGGTGCCGCTGCGCCTCGGCGAGCTGCGCGAGCTGCCGATCTCGGGGGAGCGCGCCATCGACGCCACCTGGGTCGACGAGGTGAGGGTCGCGAGCGTGGCGACGACGGAGGACGGCACGCTCGTGGAGCTGCACGAGATCGGCGGTCGCACCCGGTCGCTCGGACTGCCTCCGAGCGCCGTGCAGATCGTCGGCGGCAACAGCGGTGTGGAGGGCATTCGCGTGCTCGGGGAGGGCGGCGCGATCTTCGAGCCGCGCGGCAGCGGCTGGCAGAGCACGGGCGTGCGCGCCTCCTTCCTCGCGACGCAGCAGTAGCGTCTCTCCACCGCTCGCGCTCTCGCCCCGCACGGCGAGCGGGGTCGGGCCACGATCGTCGCGTGGGTGCGATCTCGGTGGGCTCGGTGGCGGGTGCGGCGTGGGCGCTCATCGCCCCGGTCGTCTGTGCGGGATGCTCTGCCGCCGACCTCGCGCTGTGTCGAGTCTGCGCGGCCGAGCTGCGGCCGCGTGTGCGGCTCGCGATGCTCGAGGCGACGCCGGGCACCGGGGATCTGGTCGGCGGCGTGCCCGTGCCGCTCGTCGCACCGCTGCTCTACGACGGCGTGCCGCGCCGGGTGATCCTCGCCCTCAAGGAGCACGACCGCACCGAGCTCGCCCGCGCGCTGCGCCCGGCGGTGCTCGCTGCGCTCGAGACTGCCTACGCCCGTGCGACCCCCGGCTCGACGCCCCTGCTCGTGCCGGTGCCGGGTGGTTCGCCGGGGGCCGCCCGACGCGGGTACCACCCGGCCGAGCTGCTCGCGCGGCGCGCCGGGCTGCGGGTCACGCGTGCCCTGCGGCCCGCGCGGGGCCGAGCGCGGGCGCAGAAGCGGCTGACGCTGGCTCAGAGGCACGAGGTCGACGCCGCGCGCTGGCGGGTCAGCCCGCGGGTGCGCGGTGCGCGGGTCGTCCTGCTCGACGACGTCGTGACGAGCGGCTCCACCCTGCGCGCCGCGGCGCGCGCCCTGCGAGCCGCGGGAGCCGAGGTCGTGGCGTGCGCCGCGGTCGCCGCGACGCCGCGTCGAGTCGGCGAGTCGAGCATCCTCTGGCGATTCTCTGATGAGCCTCCCGGCCGAATCGATGACAAGCACGAGGGGGAGGACTAGCGTGTGGTCATGGAAGGCGCGACAACCGCCTGACCTCGGGCGGCGCGCACCGACTCGAGGGAGGTCGACGTGGATATCACCATCACCGGACGCAATATGGGAATCACGGACCGGTTCCGCGACTACGCCACCGAGAAGGCCGAGAAGATCGAGCACCTCGCCGATCGCGCGCAGGTTCTGGAGATCAAGGTCTCGCGGCATCACGAGAAGCTCGGTCGCACGGGTCACTCCGGTGATGACCGCGTGGAGATGACGCTCATCGGCCCCGGCCCCGTGGTGCGGGCGGAGGCGTCGGGCAGCGACAAGTACGTCGCCTTCGACATCGTCATCGACAAGCTCCTCGAGCGCCTGCGCCGGGCCAAGGACAAGAAGAAGGTGCACCGCGGCAAGCACCGCCCGGTGTCGCTGCGCGAGGCGACGGCCGACGGTTTCAGCGTCGTCGACATCACGCCCGCCGACCCGGAGACGATCGAGAAGGTCGCGACGGGCGCCATTCCGACCGTGAGCGAGGAGCCGGCGGAGGGCGAGGAGGAGTACAGCCCCGTCGTCATCCGTACGAAGGTCTTTCCCTCCACGTCGATGACGGTCGACGAGGCGGTCGACCACATGGAGCTCGTCGGCCACGACTTCTTCCTCTTCATCGACGCGGAGACCGACCGGCCGAGCGTCGTGTACCGCCGCACGGGGTGGAACTACGGCGTGATCGGTCTCGAGACGGAGCCGGCCGCGGAGGCGCCCGCGAAGGCTCGCCGACGAGGCTGAGCGGGATGCGCCCGGTGCGGTGCGCGCACTCGCACCGGGCGGCGACGAACGCTTGCTAGCATGGGCGCGCCGCGCTCGCGCGGGCCTGCGGCGTGTTCGCGGTGCCCCCACCCAGGCGCATGCGCGGCCCGATGACGGGGAGTGACCAAGTGGCGAATGTTCTCGAGCGTGTTCTGCGGGTCGGCGAAGGCCGTCTCCTGCGCCGACTGAAGTCGTACGCCGACGCGATCAACCAGCTGGAGGACGACTTCAGCGACCTCACCGATGACGAGCTCATGAACGAGACCGCCGAGCTGCGGGAGCGCTACAGCAATGGCGAGTCGCTCGACGACCTGCTGCCCGAGGCCTTCGCCGCGGTGCGCGAGGCGTCGAAGCGCACGCTGGGCCTGCGCCACTTCGACGTGCAGCTCATGGGCGGCGCGGCGCTGCACCTGGGCAACATCGCGGAGATGAAGACGGGCGAGGGCAAGACCCTCGTGGCGACCCTTGCGGCGTACCTCAACGCGATCGCCTCGCGCGGCGTGCACGTCATCACGGTCAACGACTACCTGGCGAGCTACCAGAGCGAGCTCATGGGCCGCATCTTCCGTGCCCTCGGCATGACGACCGGGTGCATCCTCTCCGGCCAGACCCCGCCGGTGCGCCGCGAGCAGTACGCGTGCGACATCACCTACGGCACGAACAACGAGTTCGGCTTCGACTACCTGCGAGACAACATGGCCGGCCAGGTGGCCGACATGGTGCAGCGCGGCCACTACTTCGCGATCGTCGACGAGGTCGACTCGATCCTCATCGACGAGGCGCGCACGCCGCTCATCATCTCGGGCCCGGCGAGCGGGGAGGCGAACCGCTGGTACGCGGAGTTCGCCCGCATCTCGCAGCGTCTCATCGCCGGCACCGACTTCGAGGTGGACGAGAAGAAGCGCACGGTCGGCGTGCTCGAGCCCGGCATCGAGAAGGTCGAGGACTACCTCGGCATCGACAACCTCTACGAGTCGGCGAATACGCCTCTCATCTCGTTCCTCAACAACGCCATCAAGGCGCAGGCGCTGTTCAAGCGCGACAAGGACTACGTCGTCATGAACGGCGAGGTGCTCATCGTTGACGAGCACACGGGCCGCATCCTCGCCGGTCGCCGCTACAACGAGGGCATCCACCAGGCGATCGAGGCGAAGGAGGGGGTGACGATCAAGGCGGAGAACCAGACGCTCGCGACCGTCACGCTGCAGAACTACTTCCGCCTCTACTCGAAGCTCTCGGGCATGACGGGTACGGCCGAGACGGAGGCTGCCGAGTTCATGAGCACGTACAAGCTCGGCGTCGTCGCGATCCCGACGAACAAGCCCATGAAGCGCATCGATCAGCCCGACCTGGTCTACAAGAACGAGCAGTCGAAGTTCGAGCAGGTCGCGGCCGACATCGAGGAGCGCCACGCGAAGGGCCAGCCCGTGCTCGTCGGCACGACGAGCGTCGAGAAGAGCGAGCTGCTGTCGCGGCTGCTCGCCAAGCGCGGCGTCAAGCACGAGGTGCTCAACGCCAAGAACCACTCGCGCGAGGCGGCGATCATCGCCCAGGCGGGTCGTGTCGGCTCCGTCACGGTCGCGACGAACATGGCGGGCCGCGGCACCGACATCATGCTCGGCGGCAACGCCGAGTTCCTCGCCGTGAGCGAGATGAACAACCGTGGCCTCTCGCCGATCGATACTCCCGAGGAGTACGAGGCGGAGTGGGACGCCGTCTTCGAGCGCGTGCAGGAGCAGGTGCAGGAGGAGGCCGACAAGGTCGTCGAGGTCGGCGGTCTCTACGTGCTCGGCACGGAGCGCCACGAGTCGCGCCGCATCGACAACCAGCTGCGCGGTCGCTCCGGCCGACAGGGCGACCCCGGCGAGAGCCGCTTCTACCTGTCGCTGCAGGACGACCTCATGCGCCTGTTCAACGCGGGTGCCGCGGAGGCGCTCATGGGCCGCTCGAACGTTCCCGACGATCTGGCGATCGAGTCGAAGGTCGTGAGCCGGGCGATCCGCTCGGCGCAGTCGCAGGTCGAGTCGCGCAACGCCGAGATTCGCAAGAACGTGCTCAAGTACGACGATGTGCTCAATCGTCAGCGCGAGGCGATCTACACCGACCGCCGCCACATCCTCGAGGGCGACGACCTGCAGGATCGCGTGCAGGTGTTCCTCGAGCAGACGATCACCGAGATCGTGGAGACCCACACGGCCGTCGGCCACTCCGACGACTGGGACTTCGACCAGTTGTGGACGGAGCTCAAGACGCTCTACCCGATCACCCTGACGATCGACGAGGTCATCAGCGAGGCGGGCGCGAAGCTCACGAGCGCGTTCTTGATCCGCGAGATCGTGTCGGATGCCCGGCTCGCCTATGAGCGCCGCGAAGAGTCTCTCGGCCGCTCGGCGACGCGCGAGCTCGAGCGCCGCGTCGTGCTGAGCGTCATCGACCGCCGCTGGCGCGACCACCTCTACGAGATGGACTACCTCAAGGACGGCATCGGGCTGCGCGCGATGGCGCAGCGCGACCCGCTCGTGGAGTACCAGCGCGAGGGCTTCGCGCTCTTCCAGAGCATGATGAGCCAGATCCGCGAGGACGCCATCGGGTTCCTGTTCAACCTCGAGGTGGAGGTGACCGGCAGCTCGGGCACGGCGCAGGTCACGGCGAAGGGTCTCAACGCGCCGCAGACGCCGCAGAACCTCAGCTACACGGCGCCCTCGGCCGACGGCGAAGTGGAAGTGCGCAACCAGCGCGGGCAGCTGCAGAACGCCCCCGCCGAGGTCGCACGCGGCCAGCAGGTGAGCCCCACCTTCGCCGGTGCGCAGGCGGGTGCCTCGGCGCCCGCGCGCTCTGGCACCGCGGGTGGACAGGCTCGGCGCCCCGCGGCGCAGGGCGCTCAGGGCCAGGGCGGCCAGGGTCAGCAGGGCGGCCAGGGTCAGCAGGTCGGCGCGACGGGTGCGTTCGGCCAGCAGCGCAAGCCCGCTGCGGGCGGTCCTGCGCCGGTGAATCGGGCCCAGCGCCGCGCGCAGGAGAAGAAGGGCAAGAAGCGCTAGAGCTGGTGGACCGCGCTCGCGTCTGAGGCCCGACGGGCACTGGTGCGCACGAGCGCGCGGCCGCTGCTCGCGCTAGAGGACGTGGATGGCGCTCGCGCGCCAGCGGCGGTCGAGCCCTTCGAGCCTGATCGCGACCGCCCGGCACCGGGCGCGGTTGACCACCACGATTACGGCTTCCACGACTCCGTCCCGCGGCTCGCAGATGCGCACGCCGCCGAGACTGAAGGACGGCCGACGGGTCGGTGCCCGCCGCGCGGCGCGAGCGCGAGCGCTGATCACGGAGCGACTCAAGAGGGTGCGATAGACGTCATCGGTCACCCAGCGGGCGATCTGCTCGAGCTCGCGTGCGCCGGCGAGAATCTCGATGACGCAACGCGTGAGATTCTCGAGCAGCGGCCGGGGGTCGGGCAGTTCGCTCGACGCCGTCGGCTGGTAGTCGAAGAACTCCTCCTGCGCGATGCGGACGGCCGCGGAGCGACCTCGGGGGGCGTGCGAGTGCAGCGGAATGGCGGTGGACACCGTCGGCTCCTCTCCCGGTGAGGGGGTCGGGTCGGCACGCGAGGGAGCACTCGTGAGCAGACCGGTCTATGCACCCCTGGTCGGGGTAGCCCTACCCAACCAGAACTTATTCTCAGTTGTCCAGACCCGAGGGGCAACTGTGGAAAACCCGCGACCGAGCGTCGGGGGCGATCGCTACGGTCACCGCATGCGCTGGGACCATCTCTTCGACGACCTCGCCGGGCAGCTCGAGCACGAATTGCACGCGGAGGAGCTCGACCTGCAGCAGGAGGAGGAGCGCCTGCGGCTGGGTCGACTCGAGCTGCGCGGTCGGCTCGCCGTCCTCCTGCGCGAGCGCGAGCCCGAGAGGCGCATCCTGATCTTGCGTACCCACGATGGTGCGCTCTCCCGGGTGCGCCTGCGGTCGCTCGGGCGCGATTGGCTCGCGGGAGACCTCGTCGACCTCAGCGCGGCCCAGGTCGTCGTGCCACTGCGAGCGGTGGAATCGCTCGTGCTCGATGTCGAGCAGGCCCAGCGCACCCTCGAGCCCACTGCGGCGCGCGACGATCTCTCGGCCCGGCTGGGCCTCAGTTTCCTGCTGCGCGACCTGTGCCGACGCCGCACTCCGCTCACCGTGCAGACGGCGGTCGGTGATCTGCACGGCACCGTCGATCGCGTCGGCCGCGACCATCTCGACCTCGCTGTTCACGATCGCGACACTCCGCGTCGTGCCACCGCAGTGCAGCAGGTGAGGCTCGTACCGTTCGATCAGGTGCTGCTCGTGCGCCTCTGACCGTTTCGCCCCTGGTCGGGGAAGAGCTCCGCGACATCCGCGAACTCCGCCTCGTTCCACAGCGCCAGGCGCTTCGCCTCGTCGTACTTGTCGGCGATGAACGACTCGAGCACGCTCGACTCGACTCTCCACTGGCCGATCGACCCGAGACGGATCGCGGGCAGTTCTCCGGAGCGCACGAGCGCGAGCACCTCCGCGGCGGAGAGACTGAGAATCTCCGCCACATCGGCGAGGGTCACGAACCGACCGATCGGGTTCAGCGGGTCATCGGGCATGAGTCGATTATCGTCGCCGGCTCGCGCGAGCGGGACGGTGTGTGGATAACTGCGGACCGGCGTCGTCGGCTCTCGTCAGTATCGATGCCGACCGCTGACGAACACCGCCCCTGACAAGGAGACTCCGCATGGCAGCACGCGCGGCGAGAGACGAGCCCGCCCCACGTCCCCGACGCTTCCGGGACCCGCGCCTGGTCATCGGCCTCCTCCTCGTCGCCGGATCCGTGCTGGGTGTGGTCGGTGTGGTCGCTGCCGTCGACGATGGTGTCGAGGTCTACGCGGCGTCGCGACTCCTCACGGTCGGCGAGCACGTCGACGCGGCGGACCTCGAACTGCGGCGCGTCTCTCTCGGCCCCGATAGCAGCACCTATCTGCGGGGCGGGCAGCTGCCCGAGGGGGGTGTGATCGTGAGCCGCAGCATCGGCTCGGGCGAGCTCGTGCCGCTCGCCGCCGTCGGCGACGTGCGCGGAGCATCCTCGACCACGATCGTCGTCGCTCTGGCGACCGACCTCGGCGGCACCGTGCGCGCCGGTGACGTTCTCGACCTGTGGTCGGCGCCCGCGCTCGAAGCCGGTCGCTTCGGGGCACCGACCGTGCTCGCCTCGGGCGCTCAGCTCGTGCGCACCGTGGCGCCCGAGGGCATCGTCTCCGGCGCGGAGGCGGCGCGAGTCGAACTGCTCGTGCCGCGGCGCGAGGTCGCGCGCATCCTGCACGCCGTCGCCAACGGCGACGCGCTCTCCGCGGTCCCCGTGTCGCTCGCGGTCGGGCCCTGACGTGCGCATCGCACTCGCCGTTCCCGGGCTCGACGCCGACACACTCGAGCTCGCGCTCTTGCGGGCCGGGCACCGCGTGGTGTGGCGGGCGCTCGACACTGACGAGGTGGTCGGTCAGCTCGCGGAGGCCACCCCCGAGGTCCTCCTGCTCGCGGACCACCCCGACGTCGCCACCTCCACCGTCGTCGGGGCGTCCGACCTCCTGGGCGTCCGCAGTGTGCTCGTCACCACGGGGTCTGCGTTGAGCGCGGCCGCCCGTCGGCTGGGGGTGCTCGAGCAGCTCGTTGCTCGACCCGGCGCCCCGATCGACCTCGCAGCCCTGGAGGCGGGGCCGCTCGGCGCCACGAGCCACACGGCCGTTCCCGACGGCACCGGGCTCAGCGGGGACCTGTCCGACGGCCCCGGTCTTCTCGACGGCCCTGGCCTCCGTGATGAAGCTGGTCTTCCCGACGGCGTTGGCCTAAGCGACGACGCTGCTGAGCACGACGACGCTCGACCGCCGAGCCCGCAACCGTCGAGCCCCCCAACATCGACGCCGGTCTCGCCGCACACGCCGCCTTCCCGATCGAGGGGGAGTGCCGCACGCGGCGACACGATCGCCCGCCTCGAGATCGACCCGTCGTCGGTCGCCCCCCGCGTCATCGCCGTATGGGGCCCCGCCGGCGCCCCGGGGCGCACGACGATCGCCATCGGGCTCGCGGCCGAGCTGGCCGGCCGCGGACTGCCGGTGTGCCTCGTCGACGCCGACACGTACGGCGGAGCGATCGCGCCGGCCCTCGGATTGCTCGACGAGTCGCCCGGCTTCGCCGCGGCCTGCCGGCTCGCGGGGTCCGGCAGCCTCACGGCGGACGAGCTCGACCGCGTCGCGCAGCGCGCCCCTCTCGGGTCGACGCTGCGCGGCACGCACGGAGAGCTACGAGTGCTCACGGGCATCGGGCGCCCGCACCGGTGGCCGGAGCTCTCCGCCGAGCGCGTGACGAGCGTCCTGGAGGAGTGCCGGGCGTGGCGGCCGATCGTCGTCGTCGACACCGGCTTCAACCTCGAGACGGACGAAGAGCTCAGCAGCGACCTGCTCGCACCCCGACGCAACGCCGCGACGATCGCGGCGCTGCGCGCGGCCGACGATGTCGTGGCCGTGGGCACTGCGGATCCGCTCGGGCTCGCACGCCTGCTGCGCACCTACCCCGACCTGCTCGACGTGGTTCTCACGACGAGCGTGCGCGTCGTCGTCAACCGCGTGCGGTCGAGCGTGCTCGGGCTCGACCCAGCGGGCCAGGTGCGTCAGACGCTCGATCGCTTCGGCGGTGTGAGCGACGCCGTGCTCATCGACGACGATCCGCACGCAGCCGACGCGGCCCTGCTCACCGCCCGCAGTGTTGTCGACGCCGCGCCCCGCTCGGCGCTGCGGGCCGGCATCGCAGAGCTGGCCGACGTGCTCGAGGTCACCGAGCGGCCCGCTCCGGTGCGCTCCCGATTCGTCGGCGGTCTCGCGGCGCTCCTGCCCGGGCGCAGCGGCTAGCCTGAGGGGGTGTCGACCCTCTCCGATCTCGTGCACGAGCACGCCGCCTCGAGCGAGGCCGACATCGAGTGGCTGCACCTGCTCATCGCTGACGGTCAGCTCATCGCCGACCTCGCCTTCGCCGACATCGTGCTGTGGGTGCCGACTGCGGAAGGCAGCTTCGTCGCCGTCGCCCACCAGCGGCCATCGAGCTCGGCGACGCTCTTCTACCGCGACTTCGTGGGGCAGGAGATCAGGGCCGAGTGGCGCGACCAGGTCAGCGAGGCCTACAGCACGCGCAGCATCGTCGACTCGAGCACGCCCGACTGGTACGAGGAGACCCCGACGCGGTTGCGCGCCATACCCGTGCTGAGTCGCGATCCGGGCGGAAAAGGGGTGAGCGAGCATCCCATCGCCGTCATGACGCGCCACACCAACCTGAGCGAAGCGCGCATGCCCGGCCGCCAGGAACTCACCTTCAACGAGTGCGCCAACGACATCTTCGCGATGATCGCCGCCGGCGACTTTCCCGACATGACCGCACCCAGCGGGCCCCGACGTGGCGCACCCCGCGCCTCCGACGGGCTCCTGCGCCTCGACCTCGACGGCACCGTGACATTCGCGAGCCCCAACGGCCTGAGCGCCTTCAACCGCATGGGCTTCGTCGGCGAGCTCGAAGGCGAGTCGCTCGCGCACGTGACCACGCGCCTGCTGAGCGGCAAGCTTCAGGTCGACGAGTCCCTGCCTCTCGTCGTGACCGGGCGAGCGCCGTGGCGCACCGACATCGAATCGCGAGGCGTGACCGTCACCCTGCGCACGATCCCGCTGCGGCAGCACGGCCAGCGCATCGGCGCGATCGTGCTCGTGCGCGACGTCACCGAGGTGCGGCACCAGGAGCGCGAGCTCATCACCAAGGATGCGACGATCCGCGAGATTCACCACCGCGTCAAGAACAACCTGCAGACCGTCGCCTCGCTCCTGCGCATCCAGGCCCGCCGCACCCACAGCGACGTCGCCCGCGAGTCGCTCACGCAGGCCATGCGCCGCGTTGCCGCGATCGCCGTCGTCCACGACACCCTCTCGGAGGGACTCAGCCAGAACGTCGACTTCGACGAAGTCTTCGCGCGCGTGCTCATGCTCATCGCCGAGGTCGCCTCGAGCCACTCCACGACCGTGCGCCCGACGTCCACAGGCAGCTTCGGCACTCTGCCGAGCGAGTACGCCACGCCGCTCGCCCTCGCGCTCACCGAGCTCGTCACCAACGCCGTCGAGCACGGCCTCGCCGGGCGGCCCGACGGCGAGGTCGAGATCGTCGCGAGTCGCAGCGACGACACCCTCTCGGTGAAGGTGCGCGACAACGGCGTCGGCCTCGGCGAGGGGAAAGTCGGCTCAGGGCTGGGCACGCAGATCGTGCGCACGCTCATTCAGGGCGAGCTCGGCGGCGTCATCGACTGGCACACGTTGCAGGGCGAGGGCACCGAGGTCACGATCGAGGTGCCCCTCCTCTACCTCAAGCGCCGCGCTTAACCGCGCGGCCAGCGGGCCCGCGTTGCGCCAGATCTGGCGCGAAGGGGCGCTTGAGTTGAGGCGGTGCGCCACTATGCGCCAGATCTGAGCCGAACGGGCGCTAGTGGGCGTGCGCGACCGCGAGCCAGTGCAGCGCCGTGTCGCCGTAGCTCGTACGACGGTCGAGCTCGAGCCGCGGTGGCAGGCCGGGCAGCGCGGACCGTGCGCTGCGCTCGATGACGACCACGGCATCCTCGCTTAGAAGCGGGGCGAGCAGGTGGAGCGCGCGTTCGAGCTCCGCATCGCCGAGCTCGTAGGGCGGGTCGAGGAACACGAGGTCCCACGGGCCGGTCGCCGACGCGAGGTACGTCGCGACCGCCTTCGTGACGACCTGGATGCTCGGGGCCGAGCCGCCCGCCGCGCGACCCTGCACGAGTCGGGCATTGGCGCTGCACACGCGGGCAGCCGAGCCCGCGCGCTCGACGAGGGTGACCTCGGCGGCCCCACGACTCGCCGCCTCGAGGCCGAGGGCACCGCTGCCCGCGTACAGGTCGAGCACGCGGGCTCCCGCCACGAGGTCGCGCGCCTCGAGCGATGAGAAGATCGCCTCGCGCACGCGGTCACTCGTGGGGCGCGTGCCCGACTTCGGCACCTGCAGGGTGAGGGAGCCCGCGAAGCCGGCGATGATGCGCGTCACAAGGGCAACGCTACCCTCGCTGGGCGTCGCCGCACGCGCGCCCGTTCGCGCCAGATCTGGCGCGAAACGGCGCATCGCCCCAACGCAAGCGCCCATACGCGCCAGATCTGGCACAAAGCGCTCGCGCGCGCGGGCGCGCGGGCGGGCGCGGGCACGCGGCGCGAGCGCGCGCGGCGGTAGCGTGGGGCCGTGACCAACCCCCTGGATGCGCGGCTCGGCGGCGTGCTGGGCGACCGCACGGCGAAGGCGCTCGCCAAGGCGTTCGGGATGCGCACCGTGGCCGATCTGCTCGCCCACTACCCGCGTCGCTACGCGCGGCGGGGCGAGCTCACGGCGCTGAGCGAGCTCACGGTCGGCGAGTCGGTCACGATCGTCGCCGAAGTGCTGAGCGTGAGCGAGCGCTCCATGAAGCAGCGCAAGGGCTCGATTCTCGAGGTCGCGATCGGCGACGGCAAGGGTATCCTGACCCTCACGTTCTTCAACCAGACCTGGCGCAAGGCCGAGCTCACGCCCGGTCGGCGCGGCATCTTCGCCGGCAAGGTTGGCGAGTACCGCGGAGCGCGGCAGCTCGCGCACCCCGACTACGAGCTCTTCGAGGCGGGCGACGAGCGCGACCCCGGCACGGGCGGCAAGGACGCCCAGAAGTGGGCGATGCAGCCGATCCCGATCTACCCGGCCACGTCGACCGTCGCGAGCTGGCAGATCGCGAAGACCCTCGCGATCGTGCTCGACACCCTGCCGCCGCTCGACGACCCGGTGCCCGAGCCGGTGAGGACCGAGCGCGGCCTGCTCGACCTCACGCAGGCCCTGCAGTGGGTGCACCGGCCCGAGCAGGACAGCCACTGGCGCCGCGCCCGCGACACCCTGCGATTCCACGAGGCGTTCCTGCTGCAGGCAGCGCTCCTGCAGCAGCGGGCCGCCCTCCGCGCGCAGCCGGCCGCCCCGCGCGTGGCGGGCGACGAGCTCGCGGGCTTCGACGCAGAGCTGCCGTGGACGCTCACCGACGATCAGAAGCTGGTCGGCGGCGAGGTCGCGCACGACCTCGCCGCGGACGTGCCGATGAACCGCCTCGTGCAGGGTGAGGTCGGCTCGGGCAAGACCCTCGTCGCGGTGCGCGCGATGCTCACGGTCGCGCAGAGCGGTGGCCAGTCGGCCCTGCTCGCCCCGACCGAGGTGCTCGCGCACCAGCACTACCGCAGCATCGTCGACACTCTCGGCCCCGACCGCGCGGCCCGGATGCGCCCCGTGCTGCTCACCGGCCAGTTGAGCGCGGCCGAGCGCAAGCGCGCCCTGCTGAGCATCGCGAGCGGAGCATCCCGCATCATCATCGGCACGCACGCCCTGCTCGGCGACAAGGTGCAGTTCGTCGACCTGGGGCTCGTCGTCGTCGACGAGCAGCACCGCTTCGGCGTTGAGCAGCGCGAGAGCCTGCGCCGCAAGGGCGCCGTGCCGCCACACGTGCTCGTGCTCACCGCCACGCCGATTCCCCGCACGGTCGCGATGACCGTATTCGGCGACCTGGACATCTCCACGATCGCGACCCTGCCCGCGGGGCGTGTGCCGATCGTGAGCCACGTCGTCGCGCTCGCCGAGCGGCCCGAGCTGTGGCACCGCGCGTGGCAGCGCCTCTCCGAAGAGCTCGAGCAGGGTCGCCAGGGCTTCGTGGTCGTACCCGCGATCGACCCGACGACCGTCGAGGACGACCCTGATGCGCTCGCCGAGGACGCGCGCGATGGGTCACCCCCGGCGGTACCGGATGCTCTGCCGCCGCTGCCCGCGACGGTCGCCGAGCTGACGCCCCTCCTGCGGGCGCATCCCGCGCTCGAGGGTCGCCGCATCGAGCCGCTGCACGGCCGCATGTCGACCGACGAGAAGGACGCCACCATGCAGGCCTTCGCGCGAGGCGAGATCGACGTGCTCGTCGCCACGACCGTCATCGAGGTCGGCGTGGACGTGCCCAACGCCTCGACGATGGTCGTCGTCGAAGCCGACCGCTTCGGAGTGAGCCAGCTGCACCAGCTGCGCGGCCGCGTGGGGCGCGGCGGAGTGCCCGGCCTGTGCCTCTTCGTGACCGCAGCGCTGCCCGAGACGCTCGCGCGCGAGCGGGTCGAGGCGGTCGCGGCGACACTCGACGGCTTCGAGCTCGCGCAGGTCGACCTCGAGCTGCGGCGCGAGGGCGACGTGCTCGGGGCGACCCAGAGCGGCGGGCGCTCGAGCCTCAAGCTGCTGCGCGTCGCCACCGACGGCGACCTCATCGGCGACGCCCGCATCGCGGCGGCCGAGGTGCTCGAGGCGGATGCGGCCCTGGCGGAGCATCCGGCCCTCAAGGATGCCCTCGTGCGTCGCCTCGATGACGACGCCCGCGAGTTCCTCGCCAAGAACTGAGCCGCCAACTGTGTGACGGCCCCGAGCCTGCCGAGCACGCGCGGGGCCGTCGTAGGGTTAAGGCGATGAGAGTGATCAGCTACAACCTGCGCAAGCACGCGGCGGTCGGCGAGCTCGCCGCGCTCATCGCCGACCACCGGCCCAACCTGCTGTGCCTGCAGGAGATCGACACGGAGCGCCTGCCCGTCGACCTCGGGCCCATGCACCTCGCTGACGCGACGAAGCTCAACCGACTGGGGCTGGCGATCTACTACGACCACGAACGCTTCGAGGCGCTCGAGACGAAGGCCTTCGCCCTCAAGAAGTCGCTGCACGACATCATCGCCAAGCCCGCGCTCGAGCGGCTGCTCGGCAGCCACCTGCACGACCGCACGAAGCAGCGCGAACTCGTGCTCGGGTCGTTCCACGCGGCGCCGCTCACGGCCCTCAACTCGCTGCGGCGCACGCAGATCAAGGCCGCGCACGACGCCCTCGACACGTTCGGGGAGACGCTGCCGACCCTCATGGTGGGGGACTTCAACTACCCGGTCTTCCAAGACTTCCTGAACCGGCGCCTGCAGCAGACCGGGCACGAGGTGACCTTGAGCGATGCGCGCACGTACACGCGCTACAAGTTCTTCCGCGGCCACTTCGACTTCGCGACCTCGATCGGGCTGACCATCCGCAGCGTCAGGACGCTCGAGCAGGGGGCCAGTGACCACCTGCCGATCTTCGTCAAGGCGGACTACGCGGAGGACGACGCGCCCGTGGCCGACGACGCGATTATGGGCGGCGCCGACGACTCCGTCACGTCGTCGTAACACGCGCGCCGATAGGGTGGGGTCATGAGCAGGATCGCCGTTGTTCCTGGGTCGTTCGACCCCGTCACGCTGGGCCACCTCGACGTCATCGAGCGGGCCGCAGCGATCTTCGACGAGGTGCACGTCGTCGTGGTGCACAACCCCGGCAAGACGGCGATGCTGCCGATCGCGCAGCGCGTGACCCTCATCGAGCACGCCATCGCTGACCGGGCGCTGCCGCAGAGCATCCTCGTCACCGGCTGGAGCGTGGGCCTGCTCGTCGACTACTGCACCGATGTGGGCGCGAGCGTTCTCGTGAAGGGCGTGCGCAGTCAGGTGGATGTCGCCTACGAGACGCCCATGGCGATCGTGAACCGCGACCTCGCCGACGTCGAGACGGTGTTCATGCTGCCCGACCCTGCGCACGCACACGTGTCGAGCTCGCTCGTGCGGCAGGTCGCGGCGCTGGGCGGGGACGTTGCGCCGTACGTGCCGCGGGCCGTCGCAGAGTTCCTGCAGGCGGACCAGGCAGAGTAGCGCCATGACGCATCCCCTCACCCTCGGGTACAAGGCTTCGGCTGAGCAGTTCGATCCGCGCGAGCTCGTCGAGATCGCCGTCGCTGCGGAAGCGCACGGCATGGAGAGCGTCGCGGTGAGCGACCACTTCCAGCCGTGGCGGCATGAGGGTGGGCACGCACCGTTCTCCCTGGCATGGATGGCCGCGGTCGGGGAGCGCACCTCGTCGATCCGCATCGGCACCTCCGTCATGACGCCGACATTCCGGTACAACCCGGCGGTCATCGCGCAGGCATTCGCCACGATGGGGATGCTCTACCCGGGCCGTGTGTTCCTCGGCGTCGGCACAGGCGAGGCTCTCAACGAGATCGCCACCGGGTTCCGCGGTGCCGGCGAGCAGGAGTGGCCGGCGTTCAAGGAGCGCCTCGGGCGCTTGCGCGAGTCCATCGAGCTCATGCGCCAGCTGTGGACCGAGGAGCGGGTGAGCTACCGAGGCGAGTTCTACTTCACGCAGGATGCGAACATCTACGACCGCCCCGAGACCCCCGTGCCGGTGTACGTCGCCGCGGGTGGCCCGACGGTCGCGCGCTTCGCCGGTCGCGTGGGCGACGGGTTTATCTGCACCTCGGGCAAGGGCGCCGAGCTGTACACGGACGAGCTCATCCCCGCGGTCGGCGAGGGCGCCGAGAAGGCCGGTCGTCGCTTCGAGGATCTCGACCGGATGATCGAGATCAAGATCTCTTACGACACCGACGCGGATGCCGCGCTCGAGAACACGCGCTTCTGGTCGCCGCTGTCGCTCAGCAAGGAGCAGAAGCACGACATTACCGATCCGGTCGAGATGGAGAAGGCCGCCGACGCGCTGCCGATCGAGCAAATCGCGAAGCGCTGGATCGTCGGCAGCGACCCGGATGAGGTCGTCGCCGAGGTGGCGAAGTACGTCGATTACGGGATGAACCACCTCGTGTTCCACGCGCCCGGTCACGATCAGCGGCGCTTCTTGGAGCTCTTCGAGCGGGATCTCGCGCCGCGCCTGCGCGCCCTCGGCTGAGGCGACAATCGGCGGACTCCCAGCTGAGGACGGGAGCTCACGGCCGCGGCGCGTACACTCTCCCGTTGTGACTGGGGGCCGACATTCTTCTGCGCGCGCACGCACGCGCGCACTCTCGGTGACCCGTCGATCGCCGCGCATGACGGCGACACGTGGAGTCTTCGCAGGGCTCATGGCCGTCTGCGTGGGACTGCTCGCCGCGGGAGCGACTCCGCCTTCAGCGGAGGAGGAGCTCGAGCAGTTCGCGACCGCCAATGCGCAGTCCTTCGTCGTACGGGCATCGGTGGACGCGCCCGAGGTCATGCGCGACGACTTCGGGGCGACTCCCGGATACGAGACCTTCATCGCCGGCGGCACCAACCACGACTGGGCGAAGCTCGTGCTGCTCATGGGCGAGTTCCCCCTCACCGACAGCAACGTCACGGTCGTGACCCGCTGGATGCGCCAGGAGAACTACGTGGATGCGTGGTGGACGCGCAACAACCCGCTCAACAACGGCTGGGGTTCGGGCGGCGGGGGAGGGACGGGCACCTACGTGCACCTCGTCGACGCCGCTGAGAATGCGGCCGAGGCCCTGCACACGTTGCCCCGCTACGGCGAGATCGTCGCGACGCTCCAGGCGTCCGCGCCGACCGAGGAGGTCGAGCGCGCCATCTGGTTCTCAGGCTGGGCATCGGGTATGTACAACAACGGCGCGCACTGGGCCTACAACGAGGTGCCCGTCGTGCAGGCGCCGCCGAGCGCCTGGGGTCGCTGACCGCGTTGAACGGTCATGACCTCCGGCGCCCGACGGCGCTCGAGCCGCGCACCGTCGTCGCCTAGTGCGGCGGCACGATCAGGCGGAGCGCCCGCTCGTGCGCGCGTTCGCGACGGTTGGTGGCGAGCTGCTGCTCGACGCGCCTGGCGCGGCGCTCGTGGCGTACGGCGACCGCGGAGCGCCGGCTCCACCGCACGAGGGCGAGACCCACGTGCAGAGCGAGCCGGTCGAGAGGGCTCACGCGGTCGGGCCGCGTGGGGCGGTTCTGGGGCGCGAGCGTATTCGGAGGGTGGCCGGTCAGCGGGCGCTGCCGGGCCGAGGAGAGCGTGTTCACGAGGGGTGTTCCTTCACTGCTGCAGTGACCGTGGGGGAGGTGACGGGCAGCCGAATGCGAGCATCCGACTGCCCGTCGCGAGCGCTCGACAAGAGTGCCGAGCGGCACGGGGCGTCGGCCCGCGGCGCGCGACGGAGAACCCTGCACAGGAAGTGGGCTACCGACAGCGCGCACAGTTGCGGGCCGTGAGCTTCGAGAGCATCGCCACCGTCACGAACGGCGGCGGAATCCGTCAGCTGTTCAGGCGGTGAAGACGCCGACGAAGCCGGCGGTGGTGGGAATCATTCCCTGAGTGTGAATAAACATGGCCGACCTCCTTTCGTCATATGGCGTGGGGAGAATCTAGCGGGATGCTCGGGGCTGGCGCAAGCCTCCGCGAACGGGTTGCGCGCCCTGTTGCCGATTCGTGACCTCGGGCGCTCGCGGGCCCTCGTGTCGGCGGCATCGCCTAGCCTGAGCGCGTGGTGGCCAACGACCAGAAACCCGTGATGCTGTTCGCGCGCGTCGAGGAGTGGGAGGAGTGGCTCGAGGCGCATCCCGATCACCCCGGCGTGCGCCTCAAGATGCGCAAGAAGGCCTCGACGGCGCCGGGGATCACGTACGCCGAGGCATTGGAGTCGGCGCTGTGCTTCGGATGGATCGACGGCCAGATCAACCGCTTCGACGATGACTACTCGCTGCAGGTGTTCACGCCTCGGCGGCCCCGGTCGGTCTGGTCGCAACGCAACGTCGAGATCGTGGGTCGCCTGACCGCGGAGGGTCGGATGCGCCCGCCGGGCATCGCGCAGGTGGAGCGCGCGCAGGCCGACGGGCGGTGGGATGCCGCCTACCGGCAGAAGGGAGTCGTCGTGCCCGACGATCTGCAGGCCGCGCTCGACGCCGCGCCGGCAGCGGCGCAGACGTTCGCCGGGCTCAGCGCGCAAGCGCGCTTCGGGGTCATCTTCCGGCTCGATGGCGTCAAGCGTGCGGAGACTCGCGAACGCAAGATCGCCGGGTATATCGAGACGCTCGCGCGAGGCGACTCGCCTCTCTGACGATGGAGCACGCGAGCTGTCGGCGCGGAAATTATACCCCTGGGGGTATACTGGTGCGGTCCCCACGGAAAGGATGCGCACCCATGTGCTCTGCCATCACCTGCCGCCAGTGCGGCAAGACCACCTGGACCGGATGCGGTCAGCACGTCGACCAGGTCATGCGCCGCGTGCCCCAGAGTCAGCGCTGCCCGGGGCATGAGCGCGAGCCTGGCCTGTTCTCCCGCTTGCTCGGCCGTTCGCAAGCCTGACGCGCGGCAGAATGGCGGCATGACCTCGCCGCGCCTCACCCTCTTCGCGCTCGACGGGCTGCCCGAGTTCGCGCCGGGCGATGACCTGCCCGCCATCATCGCAGCGGCCTCGGTGCAGCAGGGCGTCGAGCCGGGCGACATCCTCGCCGTCACGAGCAAGATCGTGAGCAAGGCCGAAGGCCGCATCGTCGCCGCGGCCGATCGCGAGCAGTCGATCACCGACGAGACCGTGCGCGTCGTCGCGACGCGCGTGCACCCGGGAGGGGTGACGCGCATCGTCGAGAACCGTCTGGGGCTCGTCATGGCGGCGGCCGGGGTCGATGCGAGCAACACCGTTGAGGGCACGGTTCTGCTGCTGCCGCTCGACCCCGACGCGAGCGCTGCCGCGATCCGTGCGGCTGTCGGCGCTGCTGTCGGCGGCGAGGTCGGCGTCATCATCACCGACACGGCCGGGCGGGCCTGGCGAGAAGGCCAGACCGATATCGCGATCGGCGGCAGCGGGGTGCGCCTTCTGGATGACCTGCGCGGGCAGCCTGATGCGCAGGGCCGACTGCTCGATGTGACCGCGCCGGCGCTCGGTGACGAGCTCGCGGCGGCCGGCGACCTCGTCAAGCGGAAGGCGCTGGGCCTCCCCGTCGCGGTCATTCGCGGGCTGCCGCACCTGCTCGACCCTGCCGCCCCCGGCGCTCGCTCCCTCAATCGCGCGGCGGTCGACGACCTGTTCTCGCTCGGCACGGCGGAGGCGCGCGAGGAGGGTCGGCGCTTGGAGCGCGCGGCGCGCGGCTCGGATACCGACCTGCGCAACGGCTGACAGCCCGGTTCGCACGCCACGGCCGCCTTGGCTACGCTTGCTGTGCACCACCGGATTCTGGGGAATCCTCGGCGCAGGAGAGGGGGATGCGGAGATGAGCGGAATCGCCCGCCACGCGCGCAGCGCCCTCGTGCTCGCCGCCCTCGGCCCGATGCTCCTGCTCGGCGGGTGCGCGGAGCCCGAACCGGAGGGCCCCGCGCCCGTGCACCCCTCAGAGGCTCAGGGCATCGAGCCGCCGCCCGGCGTCGAGCTCACCGAGAGCGAGTGCCTCGTGGGCGGATGGCGCATCGAGGGCGAGCCGCTGCACGACTACCTGCTCGCCTTCGACCCGGGCACCGGTATCGACGTCGGCGGCTACCTGACCCTGGGCTTCACGGTCGACCTCTACTACGTCGAGCCCCGAGTCGGCATCACGTGGCAGAACCGCGGGGAGGAGAGCCTCGCCTCCTTCGTCGGCGAGAGCGAAGGCTCGTATCGACTCGTCGACGGGCTGCTCGAGGCCACGGAGGAGCGCGACGATCTCGCCCTCGTCGACGTCGAGCAGGGCCAGCGCAGCAGCGTCGACGAGCTCTTTCTCCGCCCGGTCACCGTCAACCCGCTCGCAGGAGCTTCCGTCGCGTGCTCGGGCGACGCCCTGAGCCTCACGACCAGGATCGGCGAGTCCGACGTGCGACTGGACTTCACGCGGCTGCGCTGAGCGTCGAGGCCGAGAACTCTCGGCGGATTCGTCACCTTCGCGTGGCAGACTTCACCGGGTGACGACGTCGACGAGCACCGCAGCCACGCCGACCGGCTCGGCGAACGACCCCGCCACCGAGGCGCCGATGGGCCGTGAGCCGATGAGCGCTGAGCCGATGGGCGCTGAGGAGTTCGGGGAGCTCGCGTCGAGCATCCGACTCGCCATGAACGGCGTCATGGACGGCAAGCCGGACGCCGTGGATACGGCCCTCGCGGTGCTCCTGGCCGAGGGGCACCTGCTCATCGAAGACGTGCCCGGGGTCGGCAAGACCATGCTCGCCCGCGCGCTCGCCCGGTGCATCGACGGCAGCGTCAACCGCATCCAGTTCACCCCCGACCTGCTGCCCGCCGACATCACCGGGGTGAGCGTCTACCGCCAGCAGCTCGGCACCTTCGAGTTCACGCCCGGCCCGATCTTCGCCCACATCGTCATCGGCGACGAGATCAACCGGGCGAGCCCCAAGACCCAGTCGGCGCTCCTCGAGTGCATGGAGGAGGGGCTGGTGACCGTCGACGGGCACACGCACGCCCTCGCCGCGCCCTTCCTCGTCGTCGCCACGCAGAATCCCATCGAGATGGAAGGCACTTACGCCCTCCCCGAAGCGCAGCGGGACCGCTTCATGGCACGCATCTCCATCGGCTACCCCGACGCCGAGAGCGAAGCACGCATGGTGCGCGACCGCGAGCACGGCAGCCCGCTCGAGCGCCTCGCACCCGTCATCGACGTCACCGGCCTGCGCCGCATGATCGCGACCGTGCGCGAGATCTACGTGAGCCCGGCCGTGGAGCGCTACGCGGTGGCGATCGTGCAGGCGACGCGCGAGGAGCCCGCGCTGCGGCTCGGCGCGAGCCCGCGGGCGACGCTGCAGCTCGTGCGCGCCGCACGAGCCCGCGCCGCGATGGACGGGCGCGACTTCGTGCTGCCCGACGACATCGACGCGCTCGCGACGACCGTGCTCTCGCACCGCATGCTGCTCGTGCCGAGAGCGCAGCACCCCGACGGGCGCCCGGCGCGCAGCGTCGACGAGGTCGTCGAGCGCATCGTCGCCGCGACGACCGTGCCGGTGCCGAGCGCCGGGGGCTGACCGTCGTGCCGCGGCTGACCGCGCGAGGCGGGATCTTTCTCGTCGTCGGCGTCGGCTTGCTCGTGCTCGCCTACGCGGTGGAGCGACCAGAACTGCTGCCGGTCGGGGCGCTCGCCGTGGCCGCTCCGCTCCTCGGACTGCTCGTGGTGGCGAGCACGCGGCCGAGCGTGCAGGTGTCCCGCCGCTTCGAGCCGCCCGTCGCCGTGCAGGACGAGGTCGTGCGGGTGACGACCACCGTCGCGGGTCGTGCCCGCGCTGCCGAGTGGATCGAGCGCGTGCCCATGGGGCCCGGCTTCGCGGGGCCCGGGCGTCTCGCTGACGTGCGTCTCACGCGCCCCGCCGAGTTCGGCTACCGCTACTGGCCCGAGCGACGCGGTCTCGTGGAGGTCGGGCCGCTCCTCATCGAGGATCACGACCCCTTTGCGCTCGCCGTGCGGGTGACCGACACGAAAACGGTCACGACGCAGCTCGTGCTGCCCGCCGTCGTGCGCCTGCCGACGGGCCCCGTGCCGGCTCCCGCGAGCGACACCGGCGCTCGCAGCGCGCGGTCCCGCGAGCGCAGCGACGACGATGTGGTCACCCGCGAGTACCGGCAGGGCGATGCCCTGCGGCGCGTCCACTGGCGGGTGACCGCGCGACAGGGCGAGCTCATGGTGCGGCAGGACGAGCTGCAGGCCGGGCCGCGCAGTCGCCTGCTCGTCGACACCCAGCGCAGCGGCTACCCCGACGCCACGGGTCGACGCGAGGCCTCGAGCGCACTGTTCGAGTGGGCGGTGCGCTTCGCCGCCTCCGTGGCGGTGCACCTGGACGAGCGCGGGTACGCGGTCGACCTCGTCACGCCCACGGCGCTCCCCGACGATGCCCCTCACGCCGATGGCCCGGCGGGGGTCGCTCTCGGCGAGCTCGCTCTGCTCGAGCTCGGCCGCGACGACCCGCACCGGGAGGCCCCCGCGGGGGCGGGCGCTCTGCCGGTCGTCGCGATCGCCTCGCGCCCCGACGCGGCAACGGTGCGCTGGATGCTCGCCCACCGCACCGCGTCCGCCTCAGCACCCGCTCTCGCGGTGCTCGTCGACGATGACCCGAGTCTGCTTCTTCCGAGCGCCGTGCGGGTGCCCACGAGCGTGGCCGGGCAGGACGGGAACAGGGAGGTCGAAACTGCGGAGGAGACTTTCGCCCGGGCCGGCTGGACCGTCGTGCGCGTGCCGACATCCGCGACGCCCGTCGAGGCGTGGTTTGCTCTCGCTGGCGATCGCGTCGTGCCGGAGGTCGAGGTGCGCCGTGCGTGAGACCCACCGCGTGCGCACGTCTGCCGACCCGCGCTCTCGCACGGGCGCGGGCTTCGCCCTCTCAGCCGCGGTCCTCCTCGCGGTCGGTGCGGCACTCACCTCGTTCTCGGTCGTGCTCGACGAGGGCGGGTGGCTGCTCTCGGCGCTCGTGACGGTGGCCGCGGTGATCGCCGCGGGAGCGCTCGTGCGGTATCGCGTGCGCGTCTGGCGACCGCTGTGGTCGGTGCTCGGGGCGGCGACCGCGGGCGTCGTGAGCCTGCAGCTGCAGTTCGCCGCAGACACGACGCTGCTCGGCATCGTGCCGCTCGTAGGGACTCTCGAGCGAGCGCAGGAACTCATCCGGGCTGGCGAGGTGTCGATTGCCGAGCAGGCGATCCCCGCCGACGCGGATGCCGGGCTGCGTTTCCTCATCGCCGCCGGTGCGGGGGTCGTCGCCCTGCTGTGCGACGCCGTCGCCACCCTGAGCCGACGCCCCGCTCTCGTCGCGCTGCCTCTGCTGGGCATCCTCGCGATCCCGGTCGTGCTGGCTCCCGGCGCTCTGCCCGTGCTCTCCCTGCTCGCGACCGCGGCGGCGTTCCTGCTCGTGCTCGCCCTGCACCGCCCGGCTGTCAACGGCGGGTCCGCGGGTGTTCGCCGAGCACTCCTGGTCGGGGCGAGCGTGCTCGTCGCGGCCGTCGTCGTGCCACCCGCATTGCCGCCCGTCGTCGCCGGTGCGGTCGTGCCCGGTGGGGGGATCGCCGGGCTCTCGACCGGCATCAACCCGGTGCTCGAGCTGGGCGACGATCTGCGACGCCCGACCGCCGTGACGGTGCTGCGCTACTCGACCGACCAGAGCGCCGGGCTCTACTTGACGCTCGCGCACCTCGACGAGTTCGACGGCCAGACGGTGCAGCCCGTGGCGGCAGGAGAGCCGCGCGCGCTCGGCGAGATCGGCCCTCCGGCCTGGCTCGGGGCGGCGGTGGAGCGCACGGAGGTCTCCACGCGCATCCAGCTCGAGAGCGTGCGTACGCGGTGGGTGCCCCTGCCGAGCGCGCCCGTCTCGCTCGCGGGTCTCGCCGGGGAGTGGCTCGTGGCGCCCGATGGCGTCACCGTCCAGTCGAGCGAGGGCGTCTTGCGCGAGGGCGCCTACACGGTGCAGAGCCTCGACGCCCGGCCGACCGTCGCGCAGCTCGAGGCCGCGGGAGCCGATCAGGCGGGCCTCGAGTCCTATCGCGCCGTGCCCGACGTGGACCCGGCGATCGCGGCGACCGCTCGCGAGGTGGTCGATGCCGCCGGTGCGACGTCTCCCTACTCCCAAGCGCTCGCGCTCCAGCGCTCCTTCACGGGCGGCGACTTCGTGTACTCGGAGGACGCGCCCGTGGAGGGCGGCTACGACGGCTCCGGCGCCGACATCGTCGCCACGTTCCTGGAGGTGCGCGCGGGCTACTGCGTGCATTTCGCGAGCGCCATGACGCTCATGGCCCGCACGCTCGACATCCCCGCCCGCATCGCGGTGGGCTTCCAGCCGGGCGATGAGAACCCGAGCGTGCCGGGCGAGTTCGTGGTGAGCTCGAACGACCTGCACGCCTGGCCCGAACTGCACTTCGACGGGATCGGCTGGGTGCGCTTCGAGCCGACGCCGTCGCGCGGCGAGACCCCCGGCTACGCGGACCCGACGGCCGCTGTCGCGGGCGACGAGGCCGGGGAGCCCGACGATGCGCCGACCGAGCCCGAGGAGCCCGCGAGCGGCGAGGAGGAGACAGACGCCGCGGAGGGCACCGACGATGATCCCACCGGCATTCCCGATCTCATCGATGGCGGCAATGACGGTCAGGAGACCGGTGCGACGGGCGCGCGATTCGCTCTGGATGCTCGGGCTCTCGCCCTCGCCGCCCTCGCGCTGCTCGCGCTCGCGCTCGTCACTCCCGGCGTCTGGCGCGTCGTGCGGCGTGCGCGTCGGCGACGCTCGCGCAACCCTGTCGAGCGCTGGCGCGAGGTGCGCGACACCGCGCGCGACCTGGGGCTCCCGGCCGAGCCGACCCGTACGCCGCGGGCGCTCGCCGCACGGTGGGCCGCGGTCGCCGGCCTCGACGCCGACCTCGCTGCCGTGCTCGACGCGGTCGAGGAGCGCGCGTTCGCGGGGCGGAGGTCGGTGCCCGAGGCCGAGCCGCCCGAGGTCGGCGCAGTGCTGCGCGGGCTGCGTGACGCGGTGCCGTGGTGGCGGCGCGCTGTCGCGGTCGTGGCACCGCTCTCGCTCCTGGATCGTGCGAGTCTCGAGCAGACCGAGCCGCGGCCGACTCCCGTGGTCACACGACTCTAGGCTGGAGGTCGTGCCCGCACTCGTCTCCCTCGTCATCCCGGTGAAGGGCGGGCCGGGTGCCAAGAGCCGTCTCATCGGTGACGCCGCGCAGCGCGCAGCGCTCGCGAGTGCGATCGCCCTGGACACCGTGGAGGCCGCGCGCGCGGCCAGTGCGGTCGGTGAGCTCGTGGTCGTGGGCGGCCTTCCCGTGCAGCTGCCGGGTGTGCGGGTCGTCGACGATCCGGGCGGGGGGCTGCTCGCGGCCGTCGAGGCTGGGCTCGCCGTTCTCGACCCCGACCTGCCGACAGCGGTGCTGCTCGGCGACCTGCCGGCACTGCAGCCCGACGAGCTCTCGCGGGCCTTCGCGGTGGCGGTCGGGCATGATCGGGCGTTCGTGCCGGATGCCGAGGGCACGGGCACGACGCTCATCGTCGCGCGCGCCGGGGTGCCTCACGCGGCGCGGTTCGGTGCGGCGTCCGCCGCGCGGCACCGCGGGGAGGGCTACGTCGAGCTCGAGCTGCCGCCGCTCAGCGGGTTGCGCCGTGACATCGACACGCGCGAGCAGCTGGAGGCCGCGGCATCCCTCGTTCTGGGAGCCCGGACGCGGGCGTTGCTCAGCCGGACCGCATGAGGTCGTCGGGGGTGAGCACGATCGTGCCGCGAGGGTTCCAGTCGGTCGCGTACTCGCACTCCCAGGCGAGCCCGCCGCGCCAGATCGAGGTGACCGTGTGGGTTCCGTCGTCTCCGACGAGGGCCGCGCACGTGGCGTCGGCGCGCTCGGCGAGCAGGTTCCAGATGAGCACGGTCGAGGCGTAGAGCGCGACGGCGATGCCCACGGCGAGCAGAACGCCGATGAGGCTGTTCATCCACGGCGACAGGGCCACGGAACCTCCCCTCGGGTGCGTGGTCGGGCGTCGGTCGGTCTCTCACGGTAGACAGTGCAGTCCATAGTGAAACACGCGCAACCCTCATTCTCCGCATTGTGTCGGAGTGTGAAGGGTCTTCACCCGCGAAGTGGGGGTGGGTGCTCAGGCGCCTTCGCGCACCTCGGCGATGCTGAGCGCGAGGCGGCGGCCTGTCGCCGCGTAGCCCGACTCGCGGTGAGCGCGTGCGGTGGCGACGCGTTCGGCGGTGGGTTCGCCGTAGGTGGTCGTGCGCTGCCAGGCCGTGCGGCCAATGCCGCTGACGAGGTCTTCGAGCTCGGCGACGGTCTTCTCGGATCCGTTGTCGGCACCCGCCATGCGGCTGATGGTCTCCTCCATGAGGGTGCCGCCGACGTCGTCGGCGCCGCCGCGCAGCATGAGCTGGGTGCCCTCGGTGCCGAGCTTGACCCACGAGGTCTGGATGTGGTCGATGCGCCCGTGCAGCATGAGGCGCGCGACGGCGTGCACGGCTCGGTTCTCCTGCGCCGTGGGGCCGGGGCGGGCGACGCCGGCGAGGTACACGGGCGAGTTGGCGTGCACGAAGGGCAGGAGCACGAACTCGGTGAATCCGCCCGTGTCGTCCTGCACGCGGGCGAGGGTGCGCAGGTGGCCGACCCAGTGGCTGGGGTTGTCGACGTGCCCGTACATCATGGTGCTGCTGGAGCGGATGCCGAGCCGGTGCGCGGTGGAGACGATCTCGATCCACTCGGCGGTGGGGAGCTTGCCCTTCGTGAGCACCCAGCGCACCTCGTCGTCGAGGATCTCGGCGGCGGTGCCGGGAATCGTGTCGAGCCCGGCCTCCTTCGCGGCGGTGAGGAATGCGGCGAACGAGAGTCCGGTGCGGGCGGCGCCGTTGACGATCTCCATGGGGCTGAACGCGTGCAGGTGCATCTCCGGCTGACGAGCTGTGACCTCGCGTGCGAGGTCGAAGTAGGCGGTGCCGGGCAGGTCGGGGTGAATGCCGCCCTGCATGCAGATCTCGGTGGCACCGAGGTTCCAGGCCTCGTCGACGCGGTCGCCGACCTGGCGCATGGAGAGGGTGAAGGCGTCGGCGTCGGTGCGGCGCTGCGCGAAGGCGCAGAAGCGGCAGCCGGTGTAGCAGACGTTGGTGAAGTTGATGTTGCGATTGACGACGTAGCCGACGCGGTCGCCCACTGTGTCGGCTCGCACGCGGTCGGCGAGGTCGGCGAGCGCGTCGAGGTCGGGCCCGTCCGCCTCGAGCAGGGCCAGGTAGTCGGCATCACTGAGCCCGGCGGGGGCATCTTCGGCGCGGCGCAGGATGGCGCGCACGCCGTCGCTCACGGCGGGAGCGTGCGCGGATGCGCTGGTCGGCCTCGTCGTATCGCCGACGGTCTCGCGCAGCTCGGCCCAGTCGCCGTAGACGTCGTCGAAGTCGCTGCGCGCGGTCGTGCGGCGGCCCTCGGTGTCGATGGCGGTGTGCAGGTCGGTACGGCCGGTGCCGGCGTTGCTCGCCCAGTCGGGGTCGGGTTCCTGCCACGGGATACCCTGCGGCAGCCTCCCTTCGACGGCGAGCCCGTCGTCCCCGGCGAGCGCCCGCACGTGCGGCACGATGCGCGGATCGAGCCAGGGTTCTTCGGCGCGCACGTAGTGGGGGTGGGCTGTGAGGCGCTCGCGCAGCGTGTAGCCGCCCTCCGCGGTGAGGCGGGCGAGTTCGTCGAGCTGCGGCCAGGGTCGCTCGGGGTTGACGTGGTCGGGGGTGAGCGGGCTCACGCCGCCCCAGTCGTCGATGCCAGCGCGAATGAGGAGGTGCAGCTCTTCGGCGTCGGTGAGGTTGGGCGGTACCTGGAGGCGTGCGCCGGGACCGAGCACGAGTCGGCTGACGGCGACGGCGGCGATGTACTCCTGCAGCTCGAGGTCGTCGGCGGCGCGCATGGCGGTGCGCGGCTTGGCGCGGAAGTTCTGGATGATGACCTCTTGCACGTGCCCGTGCCGTCGGGCGCTCGCGCGGATGGCGAACATTCCGTCGACGCGCTCGGCGTAGGTCTCGCCGATGCCGAGCAGCAGGCCGGTCGTGAAGGGGATGGCGCTGCGGCCGGCGTCTTCGAGCACGCGCAGGCGCAGCTCGGGGTCCTTGTCGGGGGAGCCGAAATGGGCGAGGCCGCGCGTCTCGTAGAGGCGCCGGCTCGTGGTCTCGAGCATCATGCCCATGCTGGGTGCGACGGGCTTGAGGCGCTGCAGCTCTTGCCAGGTCATGACGCCGGGGTTGAGGTGGGGCAGGAGCCCGGTCTCCTCAAGCACGCGGATGGCGACGGAGCGCAGGTAGTCGATCGTCGAGTCGTAGCCGTGGGCGTCGAGCCACTCGCGCGCGGCGGGCCAGCGGTCTTCCGGCCGATCGCCGAGGGTGAAGAGGGCTTCCTTGCAGCCGAGCGCGGCACCCTGCCGAGCGATCTCGAGCACCTCGTCGGGGGAGAGAAACGGCGCCTTGCCCTGCGCCTCGAGCTGGTTCGGGGTCTGCACGAAGACGCAGTAGTGGCAGCGGTCGCGGCACAGGTGGGTGAGGGGGATGAAGACTTTGCGCGAGTAGGTGATGACGCCGGGGCGGCCCGCTCGTTCGAGACCGGCATCCCGCACCCGGCTTGCGACGGTCAGGAGCCGGTCGAGGTCGTCGCCGCGCGCGTGCAGGAGCGTCTCGGCCTCCGTGGCATCCAGACTCACGCCAGAGTCGGCGCGCTTGAGCGCGCGGGACAGCGCCGAGGCCGTGGGGGTGAAGTCGAACGCAGTCACAGTCCGCACAGCCTACGCCCGCAAACCTGCTCCCTCTCGCGCCAAAGAGGCTCAGGGGCGCAAGGCCAGAGCGAGGTCGAGCGCCTCGGCGGCGAGAGCCGCCGAGGTGTCGAGGTCGCGCATCCACAGCGGCACGGCGCGTGCCGCGAACCCCTCAGACTCGAGCGCGTCGACCGCCGTTGCGTCCTCGAGCCCCACGAGCCAGCCGTCGAGCAGACCGCCGTCCCGGCGCAGACCGTAGTGGCGGGCGACAGCGGCCGCATCCGTCTGCACCCCGATCGCCGAGAGGCACGCCTCCGCCATGCCGCGCACGGATGACCCGCCGATGATCGGGGAGACCCCCACGATCGGCGCGGCCTCCGCCGTGAGGGCCTCCACCATGCCGGGCACGGCGAGCACGGTGCCGATCGACACCACGGGGTTGGACGGGGCGATGAGGATCGTGTCGCAGTCGAGCAGGGCATCCAGAACGCCGGGGGACGGCACCGCGCGCTCGATGCCGTGCTGCACGAAGCGCGCGGCGGGCAGGGCGGCGCGGTAGCGCGTCCACCACTCCTGGAAGTGCAGCTCGCGCACCTCACCAGCCGAGTCGCCCGCGAGCTGCACGTGCGTGTCGACCTCCTCGTCGGTCGCGGGGTGCAGCGTCACGCCGAGCGGCCACCGCTCCTGCAGGCGCCGCGCGACATCTGAGGGCGTGGCACCTGCCCGCTGCCAGGCCGAGCGCGCGATGTGCGTGCCCAGGTCGAGGTCACCGAGCGTGAACCACTCGGGCGCCACGCCGTACGCGTGCAGTTCGGCCGATACGCGCTCGGTCTCCCCGACCCGCCCCCAGCCGCGCTCCTCGTCGTTCTGCCCGCTCAGGGTGTACAGCATCGAGTCGAAGTCGGGCGCGATGCGCAGGCCGGCCAGCCACCAGTCGTCGCCCGTGTTGACGATGACGTCGACCGTCGACCCCGGCCGGTGGCGCTGCACCTCCTCGCGCACGCCGCGCACGAAACGCGCACCCCCGACACCACCGGCGACCACGACGATCCTCATGCCCCCACGCTAGCCGCGCACGACCCTGCTCATCTGCGCGCGTCCGCCTCCAGACGCGCCCTGCGGCCTACCGTGTAACGCATCCGTCATTGGGCGAAACGAGCCGGAAATGCTCGAGGCGCACACTGGCCCCAGTTCGACGAAGAAAAGGGGAAGCACCCATGACCACCATTCGGGCAGCCATCACTCAGACCACCTGGACGGGTGACAAGGAGTCGATGCTCAACAAGCACGAGCAGTTCGCACGCGACGCGGCCGCCGACGGAGCGCAGATCATCTGCTTCCAGGAGCTGTTCTACGGCCCCTACTTCGGCATCACGCAGGATGCGAAGTACTACCGCTACGCCGAGCCCGCCGACGGCCCCATCGTGCAGCGCTTCGCCGCCCTCGCGAAAGAGCTCAGCATGGTCATGATCCTGCCCATCTACGAGGAGGACGGCACCGGCATCTACTACAACACCGCCGTCGTCGTCGACGCCGACGGCACCATCCTCGGCTCGTACCGCAAGCACCACATCCCGCACCTCGACAAGTTCTGGGAGAAGTTCTACTTCCGCCCCGGCAACCTCGGCTACCCCGTCTTCGACACCGCCGTCGGCCGTGTCGGCGTCTACATCTGCTACGACCGGCACTTCCCCGAAGGGTGGCGCGAGCTCGGCCTGAACGGCGCCGAGATGGTCTTCAACCCCAACGCGACCAAGCCAGGGCTCTCCAACCGCCTGTGGGAGATCGAGCAGCCCGCCGCCGCCGTCGCCAACCAGTACTACGTGCTCGCCCCCAACCGCGTCGGCCTCGAAGACAACGAGTACGGCGACGACGCCGTGTTCTTCTACGGCACGAGCCAGGTCGTCGACCCGCAGGGCAACTACGTGGGCGCCCTCGGCTCCTCCGAGCACGAAGAGGTGCTCATCCGCGACCTCGACCTCGACCTCATCCAGACGGTGCGCGACAACTGGCAGTTCTACCGCGATCGTCGGCCCGACTCCTACACGGCGGTGGTGAAGCCATGACGACGACACTCATCACCGGCGGCACCGTCGTGAGCGCGACGGGCCGCGGCCAGGCCGACGTCCTCGTCGACGGCGAGACCATCTTCGCCGTCCTCAGCCCCGGCTCGACCCTGCTCGGCCACGACCTTTCCGGCTCGGTCGACACGGTCATCGATGCGACGGGCAAGTACGTCATCCCCGGCGGCATCGACGCCCACACGCACATGGAGCTGCCGTTCGGCGGCACGGCGGCGATCGACACGTTCGAGACCGGCACGCGCGCCGCCGCCTGGGGCGGCACCACGAGCATCATCGACTTCGCCGTGCAGACGGCCGGCCAGAAGGTCTTCGACGGGCTCGCGGCCTGGCACGAGAAGGCGGCAGGCAACTGCGCGATCGACTACGGGTTCCACCAGATCGTGGGCGGCGTCGACGCCGACGCTCTGGATGCCCTGCCGAAGCTCATCGACGAGGGCATCACGAGCTACAAGATGTTCATGGCGTATCCCGGCGTCTTCTACGCCGACGACGCGCAGATCCTCCGCGCGATGCAGGTCGCCGCCGACACCGGGCTCATGACGATGATGCATGCCGAGAACGGGCCAGCGATCGACGTGCTCGTCGAGCAGCTGCTCGCGCAGGGCAAGACCGACCCGTACTTCCACGGGGTCGCCCGCGCCTGGCAGATGGAGGAGGAGGCGACGCACCGCGCCATCATGCTCGCCAACCTCACGGGAGCGCCCCTCTACGTCGTGCACGTGAGCGCCAAGCAGGCCGTCGAGCAGCTCGCCGCCGCCCGCGACCACGGGCAGAACGTCTTCGGCGAGACGTGCCCGCAGTACCTCTACCTCTCGCTCGAGGAGCAGCTCGGGGCCGTGAGCGAGAAGTACGGCGCCTTCGAGGGCGCCAAGTGGGTGTGCTCGACGCCGCTGCGCTCGAAGGCGGAGGGGCACCAGGACCACATGTGGCAGTCGTTGCGCACCAACGACATCCAGATGGTGTCGACCGACCACTGCCCGTTCTGCATGAAGGACCAGAAGGAGCTCGGGCTCGGCAACTTCTCGAAGATCCCCAACGGCATCGGCTCGGTCGAGCACCGCATGGACCTCATGTACCAGGGGGTCGTCACCGGCCAGATCACGCTCGAGCGCTGGGTCGAGATCACCTCGACCACGCCGGCGCGCATGTTCGGCCTCTACGGCAAGAAGGGTGTCATCGCTCCCGGCGCCGACGCCGACATCGTCGTCTACGACCCGAACGGCCACACGTCGATCGGCATGGACGTCGACGACGACGGCAACCCCACGGGCAAGAAGCACCACATGAACATGGACCACGCCGCGTGGGAGGGCTTCGAGATCGACGGGAAGGTCGACACGGTCATCTCCCGCGGCTCGGTCGTCATCCAGGACGACGCCTACCACGGGCGGGCCGGCCATGGGCAGTACCTGCGCCGCGGCCTGAGCCAGTACCTCGTCTGAGTTCCGGAATACCGAGAGGAAGAGCATCCATGGATTTCGGCGCTGTTCTGCAGACCAACCCGCCCGCCAGCCGCACGGTGCACCTCGCCAAGCTCGCCGAGCAGTACGGGTTCAGTCACGTGTGGACCTTCGACAGCCACATCCTGTGGCAGGAGCCCTACGTGATCTACTCGGCGATCCTGGCCGAGACGAACCGCATCACGGTCGGCCCGTTCGTCACGAACCCCGCGACGCGCGACTGGACGGTCACGGCGAGCGTCTTCGCGACGCTCAACGAGATGTACGGCAATCGCACGGCGTGCGGAATCGGTCGAGGCGACTCCGCCGTGCGCGTCACGAACGGCAAGCCCACCACGCTGGCCGAGCTGCGTGAGTCGATCCACGTCATCCGCGAGCTCGGCAACTCGCGGCCCGTGGAGTACAACGGCTCGACGCTGCAGTTGCCGTGGAGCCACGGCAGCGAGCTCGAGGTCTGGGTGGCGGCGTACGGGCCGTTGGCGCTGAAGCTCACGGGCGAAGTCGGCGACGGCTTCATCCTGCAGCTCGCCGACCTCGACATCGCGAAGTGGATGATCGAGTCGGTGCGCACCGCTGCCGACAACGCCGGCCGCGACCCCTACTCGGTGAAGTTCTGCGCGGCCGCTCCCATGTACATCGGGGACGACTGGGATCACATGCGCAACCAGGTGCGCTGGTTCGGCGGCATGGTCGGCAACCACGTCGCCGACATCGTCGCCAAGCACGGGGCAGGGTCGACCGTGCCCACCGCACTCACCGACTACATCGCGGGCCGCGAGAGCTACGACTACAACTCGCACGGCAAGGCGGGCAACGACCACGTCGACTTCGTGCCCGACGAGATCGTGGACCGCTTCTGCGTGCTCGGCACCGCGAAGGAGCACATCGAGAAGCTCGAGGCTCTGCGCGAGCTCGGTGTCGACCAGTTCGCGGGCTACCTCCAGCACGACAACAAGGAGGAGACGCTGCGCGTCTACGGCGAGCACGTGATCCCGGCGGTGAACGGCTCCAAACAGGCCAAGGTATGATGCAGGCCGCCACCGTCGCACGTGCGCCCTCGCGACGCACGCGCACGGCGCCCCCGGCCTCACGGGCGCGTGCTCGCGCGTGGGGCTTCGGGGCGCTCGGGCTTGCCGCGCTCGCCGCGCTCTGGGAGCTCTACAAGCTCCTCGGGCCGGCCGACGGCCTCGTGATCGGCGAGGTGCGCGTGCTGCCGCGCACGAGCGACCTCGCCATGCCGCACATCTGGGAGACCGCCGGCCGCCTGTTCGAGCCCGTGACGCGGGCCGAGGGCGCGCGCGTGCTGTGGCTCGAGGTCGCGATCGCGGCAAGTCTCACGCTCGGCATCGCGGCGGCAGGGTGGATCGTCGGCGTCACGGTCGGACTGCTGCTCGCCCTCGTCATGCAGCGCTGGCGCCTCGCCGAGTCGGCCGCTCTGCCGTGGATCATCCTCAGCCAGACGGTGCCGCTCATCGCCTTCGCCCCCGTCGTCAAGAGCTGGGGGTCGCGCATCGAGATCGGTGCCTTCGAGTGGCAGGACTGGATGTCGGTGGCCGTCATCGCGAGCTACCTCGCGTTCTTCCCGGTGGCTGTCGGCGCCCTCAAGGGGTTCCAGTCGCCCGACCGACTGCACCTTGAGCTCATGCGCAGCTACTCGGTCGGCTGGTGGCAGACGATGCGCTACCTGCGCATACCGGCCGCCGTGCCGTACCTCCTGCCGGCACTGCGTCTCGCTGCAGCGAACGCCGTCGTCGGCGCCGTCGTGGCCGAGGTCTCGACGGGACTGCAGGGCGGCATCGGGCGCCTCGTCATCCAGTACGCCGGCCAGGCGAGCGGCGACCCCGCCAAGGCCTGGGCGCCGATCCTCGGCGCGATCGCGCTCGGGCTCATCGCCGCCGGATCGGTCGCGCTCATGGGCGCTCTCGCCCGCAACTATCGACGCACAGAGGACGCATCATGACCGAGTCAGTGATCACCACCGACGCCGTGACCGTGACGGCCGTCGACAAGGTCTTCGAGGCGGCGGCTGGGCAGGTCGTCGCGCTCTCCGGCATCGATCTCGTGGTCGAGCCGGGCGAGTTCGTCTCGCTCATCGGCCCCTCCGGCTGCGGCAAGAGCACCCTGCTGCGGCTCATCGCCGACCTCGACACCCCGTCGAGCGGTTCAGTGGAGGTGTTCGGCACGAGTGCTCATCAGGCGCGCGTCGACCAGAAGTACGGCATCGCCTTCCAGCAGGCAGGGCTGCTGCCCTGGCGCTCGGTCGCCGCGAACATCGCCTTGCCCCTGGAGCTGCACGGCTCGAGCAGCGTCGAGACGCGCGAGAGGGTCGCCGAGCTCATCGCGCTCGTCGGCCTCGACGACTTCGGCGACCGCTACCCCGACGAGCTCTCGGGCGGCATGCAGCAGCGCGTGGCGATCGCCCGCGCCCTCGCGAAGAAGCCCGAGCTGCTGCTCATGGATGAGCCCTTCGGTGCCCTCGACGAGATGACGCGCGAGTACATGCAGACGGAGCTGCTGCGCATCAGTGCCGAGACGGGTGCCGCCGTGGTGTTCGTCACGCACTCGATCCCCGAGGCGGTCTACCTGAGCGATCGCGTCGTCGTCATGTCGCCACGCCCGGGCCGTATCGCTGCGGTCGTGCCGATGGCACTCGGCAGCACCGCGAGTCGCGCCGACGACCTGCGCGAAGACGGCGCGTTCTTCGAGATGATCACGGCCGTGCGCGAGGCACTGCACGGGGGAGCGCCGGCGTCGAGTGCCCGAGGCGTGGAGAACCGATGACGGGCGCGGCCACGATCGCACCGCCACGTGGGCGGCCCCCGGGGGCCGCGTGGGGCTCCGGGGGGACGGCGCGGGCGGTCGCCCCGATCGTGCTCGGGGTGAGCGTCGTCGCCGTGTGGCAGCTCATCGCGGGCAGCGGACTCGTCGAGGCGTACCTGCTGCCGAGCCCGGCCGCGATCGGAGCCGAGATCGTCGAGTTCTGGCCGTCGATGGTGAGTGCGGGCGCGATCACGGGCCTCAACGCCCTCGTCGGCCTCGTCGCGGGCACCCTCATCGGCATCATTTCGGCGCTCGTCGCGTCGACGCGCCGATCCCTCGACGGGATGCTCGCTCCCATCGTCGCTGCGCTCGCAGTCATCCCTATCGTCGCGCTCGCCCCGGTCCTCAACACGATGTTCGGCGCCGACTCGCAGACCGGCCGCCAGCTCATCGCGGCGCTCGCCGCCTTCGTGCCGGTCTTCCTGAACACCGCGCGGGGTCTGCGGCAGACGCAGCCCGTGCACCGCGACCTCATGCGCAGCTACGCCGCGAGTAATGCGCAGATCATGCGCACCATCACTCTGCGCACGGCGGCGCCCTTCACCTTCACGGGCATCCGCCTCGCCTCCTCGCTCGCCGTCATCTCGGCCCTCGTCGCCGAGTACTTTGGCGGCCCGCGCGGCGGCCTCGGCGGCCTCATCTCCACCTCGGCGGCCTCGAGCGCGTACCCGCGCGCGTGGGCCTATGTGGTCGCCGCGATCATCCTCGGGCTGGCGTTCTCGCTCGTCGCCTCGGGGCTCGAACGACTGGTCTCTCGTCGACGGTGACGTGACCACACGAGGTCCCCGACACGCTCGGGGCCGACCCTGCACCACACCAGCACCGTCGAGAACACGAAAGGACACAGCACATGATGAACAACCGCCATCGTCGCCTCGCGACGTTCAGCGCGCTCGGCCTCAGCGCCGCGCTCGTGCTCACCGCCTGCGCCACGACCGAGGAGGCCCCGGAGGCTGACTCGGGCGAGGAGCTCACGCCGGTCACGCTGCAGCTGCAGTGGCTGCCTCAGGGCCAGTTCGCGGGCTACTTCGCCGCGCAGGAGCAGGGCTATTTCGAGGAGGCCGGGCTCGATGTCGAGATCATCCCGTCGGGTGGTGACATCGTGCCGCAGGACGCTCTCGCCAACGGCGACGTCGACTACGCGATCGCCTGGGTGCCCAAGGTGCTCGGCTCGATCGAGGCCGGCGCGAACGTCACCAACATCGCGCAGATCTTCCAGCGCTCCGGCACCCTCCAGGTTGCGTGGGCCGACGGAGACATCTCCTCGGTCGCCGACTTCGAGGGCAAGAAGATCGGCTCGTGGGGGTTCGGCAACGAGTGGGAGATCTTCGCGGCCATGGCCGAGGAGGGCCTCGACGCCTCCACGGTCGAGATCATCACGCAGGACTTCAACATGAACGCGTTCCTCGCGGGAGACATCGACGCCGCCCAGGCGATGACCTACAACGAGTACGCGCAGCTGCTCGAGGCGGTCGACCCCGAGACCGGTGAGCTCTACACGGCCGACGACTTCACGGTCATCAGCTACGAGGACACCGTGGGTGCCATGCTGCAGGACGCGATCTGGGCCGACACCGAGCGGCTCGAGAGCGATGCCGACTACCAGGAGACGACCGTCGCATTCCTCAAGGCCGTCATCAAGGGCTGGATCTTCGCGGCCGAGAGCCCCGAGGAGGCGGCGCAGATCACGATCGACGCGGGCTCCGGCTGGGGCCCCAGCCACGAGCTGTGGATGGTGAACGAGACCAACAAGCTCATCTGGCCGGCCCCGAACGGCATCGGCTACATCGATGAGGCCGCCTTCGACGCGACCGTCGCGGCGGCCCTGAGCGCCGTCAACGAGTCGGGCGCGAGCCTCATCACCGAGGAGCCGCCGGCGAGCGCGTGGACCAACGAGTACATCGAGCAGGCGCTCGCCGAGCTCGAGGCCGAAGGGTTCGACATCACGGGTGACAGCTTCACGCCCATCGAGGTCGAGCTGCTCGAGGGCGGCAACTAGCCGCCTCACGGTTCGAAGCCGGGCTCGCGCGAGTGCGCGGCCCGGCTTCGGGCATCCCGGGAGGATAATGATCTCGCCACCGTCACCGCCGACATCAAGGAATCGATAGCCATGACCGACACCCAGACCCGGTCACACTCTGTTGCACCCGCCCTCGACCCCGCCGACGGCGCTCGCGCCCTCGCGCTCGACAAGCAGTACGTCTTCCACTCGTGGAGCGCCCAGGCCGCCCTGCAGCCGCTCGTGGTGGCTGGTGCTGCCGGGTGTGAGGTCTGGGACTACGACGGCACCAGGTGGCTCGACTTCTCGTGCCAGCTCGTCAACACCAACATCGGGCACTCGCACCCTCGGGTCGTCGAGGCGATCCAGCGCCAGGCGGCCGAGCTCGCGACGGTCGCCCCGTCGACCGCGAACCTTGCCCGCGGCGAGGCGGCGAAGCGCATCGTCGAGCGCGCGGGCGAGGGCTTCGCGAAGGTCTTCTTCACGAACGGCGGTGCCGACGCGATCGAGAACGCGATCCGGATGGCGCGCCTCACGACCGGCCGCGACAAAGTGCTCTCCACCTACCGCAGCTACCACGGCAACACGGGTTCGGCGATCGTCGCGACGGGCGACTGGCGGCGCATGCCCAACGAGTACGCGACCGGCCACGTGCACTTCTTCGGCCCCTTCCTGTACCGCAGCGAGTTCCATTCCGAGACTCCGGAGCAGGAAACCGAGCGCGCCCTGCAGCACCTTCGCCGCACGATCCAGGCCGAAGGCCCCGGCACGATCGCCGCGATCCTGCTCGAGAGCGTTCCCGGTACCGCTGGCGTTCTCCTGCCTCCGCCCGGCTACCTCGAGGGCGTGCGCGCGCTCGCCGACGAGTACGGCATCATGTGGATCGCCGACGAGGTCATGGCGGGCTTCGGCCGCACGGGCGACTGGTTCGCCTGGCAGAGCGAGGCGCTCAACCCGTCGCGCGCGACCCCCGACCTCATCGCTTTCGCGAAGGGCGTCAACTCTGGCTACGTGCCTGCGGGCGGCGTCATCATGTCGCCGCGCGTCGCCGCCGAGTTCGACGAGCGCGTGTTCCCCGGCGGCCTCACCTACTCGGGTCACCCCCTCGCGATGGCCTCCATCGTCGCCTCGATCGATGCCATGACCGAGGAGGGCATCATCGAGAATGCCGCGATGATCGGCGCCGACCACCTCGGCCCCGGCCTGCGGGCGCTCGCCGAGAAGCACCCCATGATCGGTGAGGTGCGGGGGCTCGGCGTGTTCTGGGCGCTCGACCTCGTGACCGACGCGGGCACGCGCGAGCCTGTCGGCCCCGCCGTGATCGGGGCGCTCAAGAAAGAGCTGCTCGCGCGCGGAGTCATTCCGTTCGCGGCCGACAACCGCATTCACGTCGTGCCCCCGTGCATCGTGACCCCCGAGCAGGTCGCCACCGCGCTCGAGGCCTACGACGCGGCCTTCACGGCGGTCGCGACCGCGTAGACTCGGGCGCCATGCCTGCTGACCAGTCCCCCTACCGCGTCAACGTTCGCGACCTCGTGCACCGCCCCGGCGAGATGCGCGAGAAGACGCTGTCGTTCGCCGTACCCGAGCAATTGGGCGCGGCCGCGATGGTGGTGAAGCAGGGCGCGCCGCTCGAGCTCGACCTGCGTCTCGAGGGCCTCCACGACGGAATTCTCGTGTCGGCCGACGTGCGCACGGTCGCCTCGGGGGAGTGCGTGCGCTGCCTCGACCCGGTCACCGAGCCGCTCGAACTCGAATTCCAGGAGCTTTTCGCGTATTCTCCTGAGGACGCTGTCGACTACACGGTTCACGATGATCACGTGGATTGTGAACCTGTGGTTCGGGATGCGGTGGTGCTCGCACTACCGTTCCAACCGGTCTGTCGTGCTGACTGCCCTGGTCTCGACCCCGAGACCGGCGAGAAGCTGGCCGATCAACCCGAGCGAGAGCCCCGCGACGAGATCGATCCCCGCTGGGCGGCGCTCGAGGGCCTGCTCACCGACGACGACACCCCGCACTGACCTCGTAGCGCGTGCACGCGCTGCGACACGAGAGAGAGAAGACACACCATGGCTGTTCCCAAGCGGAAGAAGTCCCGCTCCAACACCCACTCGCGCCGCTCGCAGTGGAAGGCGCAGGTCCCCACGCTCGTGAAGACGATCGAGAACGGCAAGGTCGTCTACAGCCTCCCGCACCGCGCCAAGGTCGTCGAAGACTCCGCCGGCACGCCCCTGTACATGGAGTACAAGGGTCGCAAGGTCGCCGACGTCTGAGCGGACGCATCGCGATGACGAGCGAGTCCGCGGGCGCTGCCCCTGACCGTTCGTCACTGTCGCGTGCGCTCGGGCTCACCATCGAGCCCGATCTTCTCGATCTCGCCCTGACCCACCGGTCGTGGGCCTACGAGAACGGCGGCGGGCCGACCAATGAGCGGCTCGAGTTCCTCGGCGACTCGATTCTCGGGCAGGCCGTCACGGTCATGCTCTACACGACCTACCCCGATCTGAGCGAGGGCGACCTCGCCAAGCGGCGTGCCTCCCTGGTGTCCGCCGTCGCGCTCGCCGAAGTCGCCGCGATGATCGACCTCGGGCAGCACGTCAAGCTCGGCAAGGGCGAAGAGCTCACGGGGGGCCGCGACAAGTCGTCGATCCTCGCCGACACGGTCGAGGCGCTCATCGGGGCCGCCTACCTCGACCGCGGCGCCGACGAGGCGACGGCGCTCGTGCTGCGGCTCATCGATCCGCTCCTCGCCGACCCCGACCGCTTCGGCGCCGCCATGGACCCGAAGACCTCCCTGCAGGAGCTCGCCGCACGGCTCGGCATGGGCCTTCCCTCCTACGAGATCAGCGACGTCGGCCCCGACCACTCGAAGGTCTTCACCGCGACCGTCGTCCTCGACGGCACCCCGATCGCCACGGGCGAGGGTACGAGCAAGAAGCACGCCGAGATGGGCGCCGCCCTCGAGGCGTGGACGGTGCTGCAGCAGGGCCGCCGGCACTAGCGGTGCCCGAGCTGCCCGAAGTCGAGGTCGTGCGCCACGGTCTCGCCCCCGCCGTGAGCGGCGCGACGATCGAGGCGATCGAGGTCTACGACGAGCGGTCGCTGCGCCGTCACCCCGGCCCGGCCGAAGACTTCATCGATCGGCTCACCGGCGCACGCCTCGACTCCGCCGTGCGCCGCGGCAAGTTCCTGTGGCTGCCCCTCCACGACGAGGAGGGCGACCCCGCCGAGGCTCTCGTGGTGCACCTCGGCATGAGCGGCCAAGTGCTGCTGCGGCAGCGCGACGCCGACGACGGGCCGCTCACGCGCATCCGGCTCGACATCGTGCACCCCGAGCACGGCCCGCTACGGCTCAACTTCGTCGACCAGCGCATCTTCGGCTCGATGGCGATCGACGCACTTGCCCCCACAGCGGACGGTGCGGCAGGCGGGTACGGCAGTGCTCAGCCGAGCATCCCGAGCCAGGTGGCGCACATCGCGCGCGACCCGCTCGATGACGCCTTCGACGACCGCCTCTTCCTGCGGCGTCTCGCGGCGCGGCGCACGACCATCAAGCGAGCCCTGCTCGACCAGACCCTCGTGAGCGGAATCGGCAACATCTATGCCGACGAGGCGCTCTGGGCGGCGCGCGTGCACTACGACCAGCCGACCGAGCACCTCGGCCCCCGCCGCGCCCGCACTCTGCTCGCCGAGGTGCGCACCGTGCTGCGGCGCGCGCTCGAGGAGGGCGGCACCTCCTTCGACGCGCAGTACGTCAACGTCAACGGGGCGAGCGGGTACTTCAGCCACTCGCTGCGCGCCTACGGCCAGCAGGGTCGACCGTGCGAGCGGTGCGGCGGTCTCATCGTGCGCGTGCAGTTCATGAACCGCGGCTCGCACTACTGCCCGCGCTGCCAGCGCATCCGCGTGCGCCGCGCCTGACTACGCGAGGTCCTTGCGCCAGGCGCCCTCGTACACGAAGGGCTCGAACCCGAGGGCCTCGTTGACCGCGAGCATGTGCCGGTTCTCCTCCGCGTTGTAGGTCACGATCGAGGGATGCCCGGGCCGCAGTCGCTCGAGCTGCGCGAGGTTCGCGGCCTTGAGCAGCATGCCCAGGCGGTGCCCGCGGTGCTCGATGAGCACGATCGTGTCCTCCTGGTCGACAGGTCGCCCGCGCTCGGCGGGCGCGACGAGCTCGGTGAAGCCGACGAGTCGCCCCGAGGGCACGTGCTCGACGGCCGCGACGAACGGGGTGCGGGGGCTGTCCGCCTCCTCGCGCTCGTCGGCGAGCAGACGCTCGACCGTCCACTCGTCCTCGGGCTCTTCGAGGCCGGCGGTCGGCGCATCGGTGCTCATGCGGGTGAGCAGTCGGCAGATGTCCTCCCGCCACTCGGGGGGTGTGTGCCGGCCCCAGAGGTGCACGCGGTAGTCGGGGCCCGCCGCGGCGCTCGCCTGCTCGAGCAGAGCATCCATTCGGGCGGGGTCGACAGGCAGCGGCAGTCGGCTGCCCCGCTCGACCTGCTCGAGCCGGTAGCCGAGAGCGAGCAGCAGCCGCGTCTCCCGGGTGTCGGCGGGCACGTCTCCGAACCCGGTCGGAGCCGCCAGGCGCTCGCCGCCGGCCCGCCACGACGGTGCGTACACGATCGCCTTGGTGCGACCCTCGGCGAGCGCCAAGAGCTCGAGTCGCTCGGCCATCGCGCGGCCGAGCCCGCGGCCGCGCACCTCGGGCAGCACCTCGACGTGCAGCCACGCCGTGTCGGCCGCATCGCCGAGCCGGAACTCGGCGATGCCCCGGCACACGATGCGCCCGTCGAGCCTCGCGACGAGCATCCGCATCGGTTCGAATTCCTGCTTGCGCCACCCCGGCAGCAGCTCCTCGGCCGGCCGCACGTCATCGCGCGTGCCCGAGTCGTGCTCGTTGACCGCATTGCGGACCCCGATCGCGGCGACGAAGTCGGCCGCGTCAGGCGCGTCGATCCGCGCGGGGATGACCACCTCGCTGAAATCGACCCCACCCATGACGGCTCCTCGCTCGCAGGCCAGCCCGCCAGAATACGCGCGCGCCACCCGGTACGGTAGCCCTGACCGATCAGTCCGCGCGCCAGCCCGCGCGACAGCAGCCGAGGGAGGGCAGCGTGCACCTCAAGTCGCTCACCCTCAAGGGCTTCAAGTCGTTCGCGCAGCCGACCACCTTCCAGTTCGAGCCGGGCGTGACGTGCGTGGTCGGCCCCAACGGCTCGGGCAAGTCGAACGTCGTCGACGCCCTCGCCTGGGTCATGGGCGAGCAGGGCGCGAAGACGCTGCGGGGCGGCACCATGTCTGACGTCATCTTCGCGGGCACGGCGACGCGCGGCCCGCTCGGCCGCGCCGAAGTGCTGCTGACGATCGACAACTCCGACGGGATGCTCCCCATTGAGTACGCCGAGGTCACGATCTCGCGCACGCTCTTCCGCAACGGCGGCAGCGAGTACGCGATCAACGGCACAGCCTGCCGCCTGCTCGACGTGCAGGAGCTGCTGAGCGACAGCGGGCTCGGCCGCGAGATGCACGTGATCGTCGGGCAGGGCCAGCTCGACGCCGTGCTGCACGCGAGCCCCGAGGAGCGTCGCGGTTTCATCGAGGAGGCAGCGGGCATCCTCAAGCATCGTCGTCGCAAGGAGAAGACGGTGCGCAAGCTCGAGGGCATGCAGGCGAACCTGACGCGTCTGAACGACCTCGCCGGCGAGATTCGCCGCCAGCTGACGCCACTGGGTCGCCAGGCGGAGATCGCGCGCGAAGCGCAGACGATCGCCGCGATCGTGCGGGATGCCCGGGCCAGAATCCTCGCCGACGAGGTCGTCGCCCTGCGCGAGAGCCTCGCCGACCACCAGCGCACCGAGTCGGAGCGTTCGAGCGAGCGGCTCGTGCTGCAGAGCCAGCTCGACCAGGCTCGCGTGCGCGTGCAGCGTCTCGAAGCGGAGCAGGTCGGAGACGCGGTCGACGGCGCGCGCCGCCTCGCGTTCGAGCTCGAGCAGGTGCAGGAGCGCCTGCGCAGCCTCTACTCGCTCGCCCAGCAGAAGCTCACCCTGCTCAGTCAGCAGTCTGAGCTGCCGGGCCTGTCGTCGACCATCACGCCGGCGCAGGTGGCGGAGGCCCGGGCCGAGGCCGAGTCCCTCGGCGCCGAGGTCGACGCCGCCGAGCGCACAGTCGGCGAGGCGGCCGCCCGCACGGCCACCGCCCGCGCGGCGCTCGACGCCCTCGACGAGGAGATCGCCGCGCAGAGCGCCCTCGTCTCGCAGCACGACCTGCAGCTCGCCGCCCTCGCCGGTCGCGTCGAGGTCGCGCGCTCCACTCTCGCGGCTGCGCGCGGCGAGCTGCTGCGGCAGGAGTCGGCCCTCGAGGCGGCGCGCGAGCGCCAGTCGCGCACGCGCGCCGAGCTCGACGCCCTGCCCGCCCTCGAGGAGGCCTCCGGGCGCGACGCCGAGCTCGACGCCGCCCTCGAGGCCGCCGACACCGCGGTCACCGACACCACCGCGCGCATCGACGGCGAACGGGATGCCCTGCACGCCCTCGAGCGCGAGCGCGACGCCCTCGCGGCGCGGGTCAGCGCGCTCTCGCAGGCGGTGGATGCGCCTCACGGGGCATCCGGCCTGGTCGGCACGGCCGGCGTGCGCGGCCTCGTCGCCGACCACCTGCAGGTGAGAGGCGGGTTCGAGGCCGCGATCGCCGCGGCGCTCGGCTCGCTCGCGGAGGCGGCGCTCGCCGACGACCTCGACGCGGCGCTGCGCGCCCTCGAGAGCGCGCGCGGCAGCGATGCCGGCCGGGTAGAGGTCGTGCTCGCCGAGCTCTCGAGCGCGGGCTCCGACACGAGCGACCTCGCGGGCGGTACGGGGCTCACCCCCGCGGTCGACGTGGTCACGGCTCCCGCCGGTGTGCTCGACCTGCTCGCGCGCACCCTCATCGCCGACGACCTCGACGCTGCACGCGCCGCGTGGCCCGCCCTCGAGAAGCGCGGCGACGGCGCGGCGAGCGTGAGCATCGTCACGCGGCAGGGCGAGGTGCTCACGCGCTCCGTGCTGCGCGGCGGGTCGGGGGAGGGTCGCAGTCGACTCGAGCTCGCTGCCGAGCGCGACACCGCCCGTGATCGGCTGAGCGACGTCACGACGGGCATCGAGCGCGCGCGGTACGCCCTCGATGCGTCGCGCACCGCGCTCACCGAGGCGAAGGCGGCGGCCACCGCGGCGCTCGCCGCGGTGCGCGATCAGGATGCTCAGCGCGCGGCTCGCAGCGAGCAGGTCTCCCGGGCCCGAGCGCAGGCGGAGGCCGCCGAGGCGGAGGCCGCGCGCCTCACGAGCGCCCTCGAGCGCGCCCAGGAGTCCGTCGTCGAGGCGGAGCGCGCGGTCGAGCGGTCTGAGGCGGAGCACGCCGACTTCGCGGGTCGCCCGCGCCCCATGCTCGATGCCTCCGCCCGCGACCAGCTGCTGAGCGACCTCGAGGCCGCGCGTGCGGCTGAGCTGGAGCGGCGCATCGAGCTCGAGACGGCGCGCGAGCGGGTGCGCGCCGCACGCGACGGTGCCGAGCAGCTCGAGCGCCGCCGCCAGGCCGAGCGTGCCGCCGCCGATGAGGCCGCCCGCCGCGCTGTACTGCGGCAGCGCCAGGTCGAGCGCGCGACGCGCGTCGCCGCGTCCCTGCCCGCCGTGCTCGCGGCCGTCGACGCGTCGGTCGCCGAGGCGCGCGTCTCGCTCGCCCAGGCGGAGGCGCAGCGCACCGCGCAGAACGAGGAGCTTCTCGAGCTGCGCCGCAGCGAGTCCGCTCTGCGCGAGCGGCTCGCGGGCATCACCGAGAACGTGCACGGTCTCGAGCTGCAGATCTACGAGAAGAAGCTGCACCTGGGCCAGCTGCTCGAACGCGCGGGGGAGGAGCTCGGGCTCGTCGAGGAGGTCCTCGTCGACGAGTACGGCCCGCACGTGCCCGTGCCGGACGACGATGCCCTCACCGCGGCCGCCCGAGCGGCGGCCGATGCGATCGCTGCGCAGGCTGCCGCGCGCGTCGACCCCGATCCCGATGCGCCCGAGGTCGGCCGCGAGCCCGAGCCCGACCCGACCACTGACGACGACGCGGCCCGCACCGCCGCACTCGTCGCCGACGCCGCCGCGCGCGCGTTCGCGACTCAGGCAGAAGCGACCGATGTGCCCGGTTCGCACGCACCTGAGCACGCACAGCCTGAGTTGCGAACGGCAGAACCGAGCGGCAAGCCGTTCGACCGCGCCGAGCAGCAGACGCGGCTCGCGCGAGCGGAGCGCAAGCTCGGCCAGCTCGGCCGGGTGAACCCGCTCGCCCTCGAGGAGTTCGCCGCGCTCGAGCAGCGGCACAAGTTCCTCACCGAGCAGCTCACCGACCTCGCGAACACCCGCCGCGACCTGCTGACGATCATCGACGAGCTCGACGAGACGATGCAGCACATCTTCTCGTCCGCGTTCGCCGACACGCAGGCCGCCTTCGACACGGTGTTCCCGATCCTGTTCCCCGGCGGCACGGGCAGCCTGCACCTCACCGACCCGGAGAGCATGCTCACGACGGGCATCGAGGTGACCGTCAAACCCGCAGGCAAGAAGATCGAGCGGCTGAGCCTCCTGAGCGGCGGCGAGCGGTCCCTCGCCGCGGTCGCCCTCCTCATCGCGATCTTCAAGGCCCGGCCGAGCCCGTTCTACATCATGGACGAGGTGGAGGCAGCGCTCGACGACGCCAACCTCGGCCGCCTTCTCACGATCTTCCGCGACTTGAGAGCGGCATCCCAGCTCATCATCATCACGCACCAGAAGCGCACGATGGAGATCGCGGATGCCCTCTACGGGGTCAGCATGAGGCAGGACGGCGTGAGCGCCGTCGTCGGGCAGCGCGTGCAGAATCCGGACGAGCTCGCCAGCTGAGCCCGACGCAGTCCGCGTCGACGACTGCGCTCGCGGCGAACGTTAGGGGTGCGACCGGCCCGATGCCAGGCACGGCCCGCTAGTCTGGGGAAGTTCGCCCGACGACCTCAGGAGCCATTTCAGTGTCGACCACCACCTCGCAGCCGACCAACCGATCGCGCTCAGCCCTCATCATCACGGCCATCGTCGTGGGTGTTCTCGTGGCGCTGTTCTTCGTCTTCGCGAACGTCTACACCGACATCCTCTGGTTCGACCAGCTCGGGTACCTGCCCGTGCTCGCGACGCAGTGGATCGCCACGGGCGTCATGTTCCTCGTCGGATTCGTGGGCATGTTCCTGCCCGTGTGGGCGAGCCTGCAGATCGCCTACCGCTCCCGGCCGGTCTACGCCAAGCTCAACTCGCAGCTCGACCGCTACCAGGAGGCCATCGAGCCTCTGCGCCGCGCCGCCATGATCGGCATCCCCGCCGTGCTCGGCCTCTTCGCGGGCGTCACGACCTCGGCGCAATGGACCCAGGTGCTGCAGTTCTTCAACCGGACGCCCTTCGGCACGACCGACGCTCAGTTCGGCTTCGACATCGGCTTCTTCGTCTACGAGCTGCCCTTCTACCGCGGCATCATCGCCTTCGCCTCCGCCGCCGTGCTGCTCTCGCTGCTCGCGGCCCTCGCGACGAGCTACCTGTACGGCGCACTGCGCGTCAACGGCCGTGAGATCCGCATCTCCCGCACCGCGCGCATCCAGCTCGCGATCACGGGTGCCGTCTACATCGCGCTCCAGGGCGTGAGCATCTGGTTCGACCAGTACGCGGCCGTCATCGCGCCGAGCGAGGGCTTCCTGCCCGCTGGTGCTGGTTTCGCCGAGGTCAACGCGACCATTCCCAGCAGGGCGATCCTCGCCGGCATCGCGGCGCTCGTCGCCGTGCTCTTCATCATCACGGCGATCGTCGGGCGCTGGCGCCTGCCGATCGTCGGCACGGCCCTGCTGCTCGTGAGCGGTCTGCTCATCGGCAGCGTCTACCCGTGGATCGTGCAGCGCTTCCAGGTCGACCCGAGCGCGCGCACGATCGAGGCGCCGTTCATCGAGCGCAACATCGACGCCACTCGAGCGGCCTACGGTGTCGACGAGCTCGTCGAGATCTCCTACGACGCGAAAACGGACGCGACCGAGGGCGCTCTGCGCGAGGATGCGGAGACGACCGCGAACATCCGCCTCATCGACCCGGCTCTCGTCACCGAAGCCTTCGCCCAGCTCGAGCAGTTCCGCCAGTACTACCAGTTCCCCGAGTTCCTCGACGTCGACCGCTACGAGATCGGCGGCCAGACGCAAGACACGGTGCTCTCCCTGCGCGAGCTCAACCCCGACGGGCAGACCTCGCAGAACTGGTACAACAACACCATCGTGTTCACCCACGGCTACGGCGTCGTCGCGGCCTACGGCAACCAGCGCGCCGACGACGGCCAGCCGCTCTTCCTCGAGTCGGGCATCCCTGTCGACGGCGCGCTCACCGAGGCGCTCGGCGAGTACGAGCCGCGTGTCTACTTCGGCGAGTTCTCGCCCCTGTACTCCATCGTCGGCGGCGGCGAGAACCTCGAGCTCGACTTCCCCTCCGACGGGGCGGGCGAGGATGCCGCGGGCAACGCGACGTACACCTTCGAGGGTGAGGGCGGGCCCGCGCTCGACAACGTGTTCAAGCGCCTGCTGTACGCGATCAAGTTCCAGTCTGAGCAGATCTTCCTCTCCGAGGCGGTGACCGATGACTCGCAGATCCTCTATGACCGCAACCCGCTCGACCGGGTGCAGAAGGCCGCCCCGTACCTGCGACTCGACTCTGACCCCTACCCGGCGGTCGTGGACGGCGAGATCGTCTGGATCGTCGACGGCTACACGACGACGTCGAGCTACCCGTACTCGACCTCGGTGCCGCTCTCGGCCGCCGTCGCCGACACGTACACGCCGTCGCCGCAGTTCCCGGTCGACGACATCAACTACATCCGCAACTCGGTCAAGGCCACCGTCAACGCGTACGACGGCGAGGTGACGCTCTACGCCTGGGACGAGGAGGACCCGATTCTGAAGACCTGGCAGAAGGTCTTCCCGACGACTCTGCGCTCGGTCGACGACATGAGCCAGCAGCTGCTCGACCACGTGCGCTACCCCTCCGACCTGTTCAAGGTGCAGCGCAACATCCTCGGCGCCTACCACGTGACCGACCCTGGCTCGTTCTTCTCGACGGACGACGAGTGGGTCACCCCGAACGACCCGATCTCGTCTGCCGCCGCGCCGACGACGCAGCCGCCGTACTACCTCACGATGCAGGTTCCCGGGGAGGACGAGCCCGGCTTCACGCTGTACTCGACCTTCATCCCGCGCACCGCGAGCGACAACGAGCGCAACGTGCTGACGGGCTATCTCGCGGCGAACTCCGACCCCGGTGACGACTACGGCAAGCTCACGCTGCTGACCCTGCCCTCGCAGACCATTCCGGGGCCCGGCCAGGTGCAGAACCAGTTCAACTCCGATACCGAGGTCGCGAACCAGCTCGCTCTCCTGCAGCGCGGCGAGACCGAGGTGCTGCGCGGCAACTTGCTGACCCTCCCGGTCGGCGGCGGCTTCCTGTACGTGCAGCCGGTCTACGTGCAGTCGACGGGTGAGACGAGCTACCCGCTGCTGCGCAAGGTGCTCGTGTCGTTCGGTGACTCGATCGCCTTCGAGGACACGCTCGACCAGGCTCTCGATGCGCTCTTCGGCGGCGACTCGGGCGCCGACGCGGGTGATGGTGACGTCGACCCGACGCTGCCCGAGGTGGATCCCGAGGCACCGACCGACCCCGAGGCTCCCGAGGAGCCGACCGAGCCAACCACGCCGCCCGCAGGTGACCTGCAGGCCGCGCTCGAGGATGCCCGCCAGGCGCTCCAGGACCGTCAGGCGGCCTATGCGGCCAACGACCTCGTCGCGGCCGCTGAAGCCGACGAGCGGCTGCAGGACGCGATCGAGCGTGCGATCGCCCTGAGCGACTAGCCGCAGCGAGCAGTAGACGATACCGTCTGTCCCCCGAGCAGGGCTCCCGCGCTCGGGGGATGGCGGGCGCTCGCGGGCACTCCTAGGCTCGCTGAGCGAAGGGGGGCTTGGAGGGAAGCCCATCGTGTCGGCACTACTCGCCGCAGCAGTGTTCATCGCCAGGCCGTTCATGCGACTGTGGGCGTCGTGGCGTCAGCAGGACCTCTCGTGGATGCCGCGCCCCGCGGGCACGCCGCACGCCGTCGCTGACGGTCCCTCAGCCGACCGCGTGCTCATCATCGGCTCGGGCCCCGCCGTCGGCTGGGGCGTCGCCTCCCACGATCTCGCTCTCGCCGGCTCTCTCGCCCGCGCGCTGAGGACGATGACGGGGCGCGGCGTGATCGTCGACGTGATCGCGAACCCGGAGATGACGTCGGCGAATCTCGCGCCGATCATCGGGGGTGCGCGGCTGAGCGACTACGACGCGGTCGTGACGACGGTCGGCATCAACGACGCGCTCGCGGGCACATCTCCTCGAGTGTGGCGGCGCAACATCCGCCTTGCGCTCGAGATCTGGCGCAATCGGGTCGCTCAGGGCAATCTTCTGCTCCTGGTCGGGACGACCTCGATCACGTCCATCCCGACCTTCGTGGGGCGCGGTGGATGGTTCGCCGATCTGCTCGTGCGCCGTCTCAACGAGATCACCGACCGGTTGGCCGACCCGTTGCCCACCGCTCGCACTCTGCCGCTGCCGGCGGTGCCGAGCCCGGAGGGCGCCTCCGGCCGGCACACACCGGCCCACTACGCCGCCTGGGCTGCGGTCATCGCGCACGAGCTGGCACCCGCGCTCGATCTCGCGTTCTCCGAGCACGACTCGGTGGAGGGCCGCCGCCGCACCCGTGCGGTGGACCGCATGACGTCGGGTATCGCCGACGCTCCCGAGCTCGTGAAGCTGCTGCAGGGCGCGCAGGCCTCGCTCGACAAGATCGTCACGATGACGGCGGCGGCGATGAACGCCCCGACCGCTCTGCTGACGGTGCTCGGCCCCGATCGGCAGTGGCACGTGGCGCGCTACGGCATCGACCTCGAGGGCGTGCCGCTCGAGCAGTCCTTCTGCGCGATCGCGGTGCGCAACGAGGAGACGCTCATAGTTCCGGATGCTCCGCACGACCCGCGCTTCGCCACCAACCCGCTCGTCACCGACGTCGACGGCATCCGCTACTACGCGGGCATGCCGCTGCAGGATCCTCAGGGTCGGTACTTCGGGGCGCTGTGCGTCATTGACTCCCGACCCCGCAACATCACGACCCCGTCCGACCTCTCGGTACTGCGCAAGCTCGCGACGGCGGCGCAGAGCACCATCTGGGGTGCGATCTTCAGCGACGGCGGCCGGGTCGCGCACCCCGGGGTGCCGCAGGATGCCCCGACCTCGCCTGTCGATCTGCGCCGCGAACTTCTCGCGACACCGGCGTGAGCCGCGCCGACGGGGAGCGCGTGCCCCGGTGCCGGGCTCGATTCGACGGTGCCGAGGGCGACTGCTAGACTGGGGGCTTCGCCGCGGGGTGGAGCAGTTCGGTAGCTCGCTGGGCTCATAACCCAGAGGTCGTAGGTTCAAATCCTGCCCCCGCAACCATGTGATGTCTCACGACATCTGCAACGGCCGAACCTATTTTTGGGTTCGGCCGTTTGCCTTTTCTAGGGGCTGATAGTTCTTCTCGAGGTCGATGACGAGTTCGCGGATGACTTCTCCTGTGGTGGCGTTGATGACGGTGACGTTGAGGTCTTGGGCGAGGATCAGCACGCGGGTTCCGACGTAAGGTCGGCCCAGGCCGATGTGTCGCATGCCGCTGTGCACGCGCAGGCAAACGGTGCCGTTCTTGTCGACACGGTCATGACGGATGCGGTCGTGCGAGTCAGCTGCCCGGTGCTGCGCTCCTCGCGGTGTTGCCTTCGGCAGTGCCCGGTAGCGGGCTGCTGGGGTTGAGTGGTGCGGGAGCGATCGGTGAGGGCGGCGCTGGTTGTAGTAGCTGACGAACTCATCGAGCTGGGCCTGCAGCTTGAACCGTCCCCGGTTCTCTGCCGCTCCTATGCGGGTGTCAGCACCGGGTGGTGTGACGTTTCGAGGTCAGCGTAGTAGTCGGCCTCGAACTCTTCCGGGGGCACGTTGCCCAGGGTCGAGTGCAAGCGCCTCGCGTTGAACCACTCGACCCATGCCGCGGTCGCCCACTCGACATCATCAATCGTTCGCAGCGGGCCAGTTCTGAACGGTGAGCCGTCACGGATGGCTTCGTTCTTGAACAGTCCGATCGTGGACTCAGCAAGCGCGTTATCGAGTGCGTCGCCGACGGAGCCGATCGATGCGGCGATGCCTTCCAGCCCTAAGGTTTCGGCGAAGGACACGCTGGTGAATTGAGCTCCGGCGTCGCTGTGATGCACGAGCCCGTCGCCAACACGATGCCCGGCTCGGTCGCGTCGCCAAAGGGCCATCCTCAATGCGGTGGTCACCAAAGGCGTGGTCTTCGTCGTTGCCGCGTGCCAGCCGACGATCGCGCGGGAGAAGCAGTCGATGACGAACGCGACATAGACAAACCCTGCCCAGGTGCGCACGTAGGTGAAATCGGCAACCCAGCGTTGGTTCGGGGCAGCTGCGGTGAAGTCGCGATCCAGCAGGTCCGGAGCGCGAGTCGACGCGGAATCCGGCACCGTCGTGCGCACGCCTCTGCCTCGCACCAACCCCTTGATGCCCAACTCGCGCATCAGCCGATCGACGCGCCTGCTAGAGACGGTCAGCCCTTGCCGACGCAGCAGCGCGGTCATCTTCCGCCGCCCATACATCGACTCCGGCGTCGCCTCACCCTCGTCGTTGACGCGGGCAGCACGGATCGCCTCGATCAGATGCGCATCGTCGATATCTCGATGGCTGGGCTGGGCATGTTTCCAGGCCCGATAAGTGCGCTCGGCGACCGGCACGCCCTGCTGCCGCAGGACCGTGCAGATCGACCCGACCGAGCGGCCGAAAGAACGCTGCTCCTCGATGAAGCCGAGGATCAGCGGCGTCGGGGGTCGAGTTCCCCGGCGAAGAAAACCGCTGCATCGCGCAGGATCGCGTTCGCTTCACGCAGCTCACGATTCTCCCTCTCCAGCTTTCTGATGCGTTCAAGATCGTTCGTCGTCAGGCCGTCACGTGCACCGGCGTCGACTTGCGCTTGCCGCACCCATCGGCGCAGCGACTCGGTACCGAAACCGAGCCGGGCAGCGACCGTCTGACAAGCGGTGGTGAGGTTCGGATACTCCTCGAGATGGTCAAGCACCAGCCGCACTGCGCGCTGCCTGGTCTCCTCCGGGATCTTCTTGGGCATGATGAACATTTTCCTTCCAGACTCGAAAGGAAACGGCATCAAACCGGGGACGGTTCAGGTTCGTGCTGTAAGAATGTAAACATGATGCTAAAGACGCCGGCGGAGTGGGGCGATCAGCAGGTGTCTATATTGGACTTGTTCGGTACCTTCCCCGGGGAGCTCGGCCAGGACAAGGCCGCTGTCGACCAGGCCGTCGCCGACACTGCCACGACGACTCGGATCGGGCAAGACTTCGCCGAGGGAAAGGCGATGGAAGAACGGGGCACCTCGACGTTCTTCGAGGACGGCGAACAGCTCGATCTGAACTCCCTCACCGACCTCACCGATCCTTTCGGACGCGCCATTGCCAACTGACACCGCCCACCCCCCAACAGTGCCGGCCCTTGCCCGCCCCCTGCTGCCATGGTGGGCCGCCCTACTGGTCTCGGCTGTCGCGGGATTCGCGTTGGATCTGGCGACCCCCGCGGTTGGGTGGTGGCCGCTCACTTTCGTCAGCGTCACCCTCGCCCTGATGACACTGATAGGCCGCAGCGCCGGTGGCGCGATGCTGGTCGGTACCGTATACGGCGTCGCGTTTTACGCTACCCACTTGGAGTGGGTCGGCGTCTACCTCGGTCCGGTCCCCTGGGTCGCTCTCGCCGGACTAGAAGCCGTTCTCTTTGGATTGGGCGCGATCCCGATCGCGCTCGCCTACCAGTGGAGCGCCCGCTACCGGGCAAGGGGCACTGTGCAGCTGGTCGCAGTTCCCGCGCTGATCGGCGGGTTGTGGACGGCCAGGGAAGTGGTGATGGGTGCATGGCCGTATACCGGGTTCCCGTGGGCCCGCCTAGGGATGACCCAGGTCGACGGACCCTTCCCGGAGGTAGCGTCCTGGACCGGCGTTACGGGGCTGTCGTTTCTCATAGCGGTCGGGTGCGCCGCCCTGCTGCAGTGGGGCCGCGCAGGCGGCATCCACCACCCGGCCAGCGCGCTACCCGCCGCCGTGATCGGGATGGGTCTGCTGCTGGTCCCGGCGTTCCCCACCAGCGACGCCGGGTCGTTCCGGGTTGGGTGGGTGCAGGGGAACGGTCCCACCGGCTACTTTGACGACCGCTCACCTGGTGACGTGCTCACCGCGCAGACCGCCGCGACCGTACCCGTCCTCGGGCAACCTATGGACCTGCTGGTGTGGCCGGAAGGCAGCGTCGACAGTGACCCGCTCCAGGACCGCCGCACCGCGGCGGCGCTCGACGAGCTGACCGCTAGGGCGGGCGCCCCTGTCTTGGTGAATGCCGCCACCACCCGCGGGGGCAACGTGTTCAACACATCGATTTTGTGGACCCAAGGCGATGTGGACCGGCAGCTGCACGACAAGGTGAACCCGGTCCCGTTTGGAGAGTATGTACCCGACCGCTGGTTTTACGAACTTCTCGCCCCCGACCTGATCGGTCTCATTCAACGCGAATACACCCCCGGCACGAACCCGCCCGCGGTCACCGTGAACGGAATCGGGGTGGGATTGGCGATTTGCTTCGACGTGATCTACGACGCCGTGATCTGGGACGGCGCCCGCCAGGGTGCGCAGGTGTATGTGTTCCAAACGAACAATGCTGACTTCCGCGGCACCGACGAGAACTTGCAACAGCTCGCGTTCGCCCGCATGCGCGCGATCGAGACCGGCCGCTCCGTCGTCAACGTCTCTACCGTTGGCACCAGCCAGGTCATTGCCCCCGACGGTACCACTATCGCCTCCGCCGGAGTCGACATTGCCGCCGCTGGCGTGACCACCGTCCCCTTGCGCACCGGACTGACCCCCGCCAGCATCCTCGGACCTGCGATCACTACCGGAATCACCCTCCTTGCGATTGGCGGACTGATGGTGTTCGGCATCCTGCACCGAATCCCACGCCCGAATGCCTCGAGCTCGAGGAGACAAATCGCACGACCGGAGGGACTGCTGAAGGTTTAGGTGACAGACTGGAACCAGAAACGTGGGGCAGGTCACCTTTCTGCCGCATAGCCCGCCTTTTGCTTCCCGGGATGGAGCCCGAAGCTGCGAAGAAATATGGCGGCGGCGCACCGAGAACTTGAGATCGCTGCCGTGGATAGCAGCGAGTCGCGCTGAGAAGGTGTCGGCTTTGAGTCGCGTCCGCGTCGCCTTGACTGTTTGTGGGCCGACTCCGCCGTCGGCCATTGCCTTGAGGTGCTTCGGCAGAGCCGCCGTGATCGCGGGGCCTAATTGCCGTCGACCGCGATCGATGCCGTGGGGGAACTGATCTTCGGCATGGCGGCATCCTCCTCGTGCTTCTCGGCGGCTTCGTCCCTTCTATCGCGAGTCGCTTTCGCCTGGGTGAACCGCCTGTTGTTTCGGGCTTGGATGCACGCTTTTCGAGCGACGTCACTTCGAGTCTTCCTGGCCGCGTCGTGGTCAATTTTCGCCACGAACCGCTCCTCAATGTAGGGCCAGCGCATCGCCATGGTCGACGACGACTCCCGGCAAGATGGCGTCACGGTCGCACAACGGTGCGAGGCGGTGAGAGCGTCTCGCTACAGCCCCAACAGTGCCCGCCGGAATCGAGACATCCAGCCACGGCAGTGCACGTTAGCTTCGATGCCTATAATAAGCCCGAATAGGAGTGGAGCCCCGTAAAGAAGAGGTTGACGATCGTATAGTTGAAGATCACGGCGGAGAAGCCGACGATCGCCAGCCACGCCGAGCGCTCGCCGCGCCAGCCGCGTGTGGCGCGAGCGTGAATGTAGGCGGCGAAGAGCGTCCAGATGATGAAAGTCCACACCTCTTTGGTGTCCCAACCCCAGTAGCGACCCCAGGCGCGCTCGGCCCAGATCGCTCCCGCGATGAGGGTGAAGGTCCAGAACACGAATCCGACGACGTTGACGCGATAGGCGAGCGATTCGAGGGTCGTCGCCCCGGGCAGCGTGTCGAGAAAGCGCAGGCCTTCGGCCTTGTGCGCGGCGCGGCGAGCGCTCAACAGCTGCATGATTGAGAGCCCCGCGCCGATCGCGAAGAATCCGGTCGCAAGCGACGCGACGAACACGTGAATCACGAGCCACACAGACTGCAGAGCCGGGGGAAGCGGGATCACATCAACATAAAAATTCACTGTCACGATCCCGAGCGCCAACACCGTCATGCCGGTGATGTAGGCGCCCAGGAAACGGAGGTCTTTCCAGACCTGTGCGACGAGGAAGACTCCCATACCGATCGCAGTCGCGGTCAAGCCGAACTCGAACATGTTGACCCACGGAACACGCCCCGCAGCGACGCCCCGCAAGACGGTGGCCCCAACGTGGAGCACCCAGCCAAGAAGCGCGAGGGCGAACGCGGCGCGCTGGTACCGGGTGGCGCCTGTCGGCGGGGAATCCGCCGTCGTCGTCGCCCGAACCGCGGTCGAAATGCCACCCGCCTGCCGAGCCGATGTGACCTCGACGACAGCGGCCGAGGTGGGCTCGGCCGCACTGCGCTTCGCCAGATCAAACGTGAAGAGGATGAACGAGATGGTGTACACGCCCATGGCCGAGTAGACGGCGACCAACGAGAGGGCAACCATGTTCTCCATAAGACCCTTATTCTACGATCGGGAAGCTGAGAGTTGGGTCGACGCGACTGTTCGTTCGCTGCTCGCGTCACGAAGCGTGGCCTCGTGCGAGTCGGCCAGCTCGGCGACTGCGCGCTCGAGCCGTGGGTCGTCGCCTCGTGCGAGGCCGGCGTACTGCAGCCTTACGCCGTCGCCTGTGGTTTCGGCCGCAATCCACAAGCGACGGCGCGGCACGAAGAGGCTGGTGAGCAGGCCGAGGAAGGCAAGCACGACGGAGATCAGTACACCGACTTGCGTCGGATCGTGATGCACTTCGAGACTCACGAACCGGGGGAGGCTCGTGAACTCAACCGAGCCAAGTCCGTCGGGCAACTCGACTGCGTCGCCCAAACCGAGAACAAGTGACTCGACCCCCGTGTCGCCGCCCGTGATTTGCGTCAGTTCGTCCGTCTTGAGCGAGTAGACACTGCGCGGCACCCCCTCGTTCAACTTGAGGTCGCCGACGAAGGCATTGAGCGTGAGCACCGGCTGATCGGGTTGGGGAAATACCGAGGTCAGGGCGCCCGATTCAAGGGGGACGGCGGAAGGGTAGAAGAACCCGATCATGCCGAGTTGTTCGTCAAGCCCATCAGGCACTTTCACGACACCGAGACTCGTGAGATTCGAATCCTGTGGCAAGAACGGCACGGGTTGACTGAAGATCGCGGTTCCCTCGGAGTCGTAGACCGTGATCCATGGCGCGAACCCGTTGCCCAGCAGGTAGGTGGTCGTCCCGGCGATATCGATCGGCTCGTTCACCTTGATGTCCTCGGTGCGTTCGACTCCGTTCTCGACCACCGTCACTGATGCGGTGAAGTCGAGAGCGATTGGGAAACCTGTCGTGGTATCGAGGTCATAGACGGGCACGAAGTCATCAAGCCGAATCGAGAAGGGATCGAGCCTTGTCTCGTCAAAAAAGCGACCGGGGCTGAATGAGTCGAAGCTCGTGAGTTGGTTCGTGAAGCTCTGGCCTTGAACAATGACCCGCTGACCGTTGTAGCCGAAACCCCCAGCGACTCCGACGGTCAACAGAACCCCCAGGAGTGCGAAGTGGAAGACGAGATTGCCGGTCTCGCGCAGGTATCCCCGCTCGGCGCTGATCGAGTCGCCATACCGCGCGACACGGAAACCCTGTCGTCGCAGCACCCGTTCGCCGGCCTCAAGAGCCGCCGCGACCTCGCCGGCCGCGTGCCGCTCGGTGTACCCGACAAGCCGGTTCAAGCGCGCAGGGGTCGCGGGCGGCGCGGCCCGCAGCGCCCGCCAGTGGTGCTGGGTGCGCGGGATCACGCAACCGATGAGCGAGACGAACAGGAGCAAGTAGATGGACGAGAACCAGACCGAGCTGTAGGTGTCGAAAACCTGCAGGGTGTCCAAGACAGCGAACAACTCGGGGTTGTTTCGCTCGTATTGCACGACGCCGTTGGGGTCGGCCGAGCGCTGCGGTACGAGCGAGCCGGGAATCGCGGCCACGGCGAGGAGCAACAGCAGCAAGAGTGCCGTGCGCATGCTCGTGAGCTGACGCCAGAAGAACCGCAGCCAACCGACCGCGTCGAGCCTTGGCTGCGCGATCGTCGTCGACCGCGGCTCGGGAGCCTCGGTATCGTGGTGATCAGAGGGGCGTAACGGTTCCACCGATCACCGCCCCGAGGCTCGAAATGAACTGCTGCCACAGCCCGGTGACCATGGCAAGGCCGATGGCGATAAGCAGCGCGCCGCCGATGATGTTGATGGCCCGGATGTTCCGTTTGAGCCACTCCGTTGCACCCGCCACCCAGCGGAACCCGAACGCGACGAGCAAAAACGGGATGCCGAGACCCAAGCAGTACATGAGCGCGATGATCGCCGCACGACCGATGTCACCCTCGTTGATAACGAGAGCATTCACGGCGACGAGAGTGGGCCCGATACAGGGCGCCCACCCGAGCCCGAACACGATGCCGAGCAGCGGCGCGCCTCCGAGCCCGGTGGCAACCTGGAGGCGCGGCGCGACCTTGCGTTGCAAGAACGACACCTGACCGATGAACACGAGGCCCATGAGGATCACGATGACGCCCGCGATGCGCGTGATGAGGTCGATCCACGGCAGTAGCAGCAGGCCCGCCGTCGCGAAGACGATCGAGAGACTCACGAAGACGATGCTGTACCCCAACACGAAGAGCGCCACACCCAACAGCAGGCGGCCCCGCCGTTGCGCGAGCTCGCTGCTACTCGTGACGCCGCCGATATAGGCGAGGTAGCCGGGCACGAGTGGTAGCACGCAGGGCGAGGCGAAGGCGAGAAACCCGGCGGCGAGCGCGATGGGCAGGGCGAGCAGCAGGTTGCCGCTCAGCACGATCGCACCGATCGGGTTGACCGCGCCCGCGAGAGTGCCCGCGATGGCGATCACGAGTCTTCGGCGAGCACGTCAGTGATCATCGAGCGCAGGACACTCGGCTCGCTGATGACCCCCGAAATACGAGCGGCGACGCGGCCCTGCTGGTCGAGCACGAGCGTGGTCGGCACGGCGTTCGGCGCAACTTGCCCCGCGAACGCGAGACGCACCGACCCGTCATTGGCGTCGAGGATCGAGGGGTATGTCACTCCGAACTCCTCGGCGAACGACATCGCGGTGGGTGCCTGGTCGTAGATGTTCATGCCGAGAAAGCTCACCCCGTCGGGCGCGAACTGCTGCGAGAGCGCCTCAAGATCGGGGGCCTCGAGCCGGCAGGGCGGGCACGCCGCGTACCAGAAGTTCACAACGAGCACCTCGCCGCGGTAGTCATCGCTCGAGACCGTGTCGCCGTTCTCGATCGTGCCCTCGAATTCGATGGCCTCGCCGCGGTCGGCTTCGGCGATAACGGTATATGCGCCGTCGCCCGAAATGTACCCCTGCCCGTTGCCCGATCGGTACTGCTCGGCGAGGGAGTCGTTGGCGGTGCATCCGGTGAGCACGACGGCGATCGCGATGGTGACGACGAGGCGGCGGGCATGTCGGCTGGCGACGGCGCTCATACTTCTCCTAGATCGGTGGCCTTCGGGAGCAAGTCTGCGTCGCGCTCCTGATAGCTAGTCTCAGGAAAGCGGAACTCGGCCCACGCGAAGCTCGTGCTCGAAAGTCTACGTTGGCATGGCGTTTCGATCCGCCCTGGCTCAGCCTGCACTTCATGATGTGACGAGCTCATGTCCTGCATGCCTGTGCGACTTGGGCTGTTCACAGGCCGGCGAAGTCGTGCCGGACGAGCTTCCTCCACTTGCGCTGACGATGCCGATAGCACATCTCTGCGTATCACCAATACAGAAGCGTGAAGACACCAGCGTCGATCTCAATCGTGTCGGAGTAGCGCGAGCCGTCGCCCTCCGGCTTGACCGCGATCAGGTGGTCCCACTTCTTCAACCCGATCTCACCATGCTCGCGTGACTGAATTGTCATCGAGCGGTCATCGACGCTCTCGATGAGGATTGTCCTCGTCCCCACCGGGATGATCGAGAACATGAAGCTTCGGCCGTCATACGCCGTTCCGGGAATCCAGGTGCCTCGGGTTATCCCATCGAGGGGAGAGAACTTGCCCATCGGTGCGATGACGCAATGAAGCAACTCTTTGCGCTTGACCGTGCTCCACACCGTGGTGGGACTGGCGTTGAGGAAGGTGGAAACGTGGACCCTCATCTGCGTGCCTCCGAAGTGTCGCGCGCAGCGTCGGTCTTAGCGGTGCCGGCGATCCGATCGATGATGACTTTGACATCGGTGCCGACGCCACCCATGAAGGCAGAGTTTCGTGAACGAAGCCATCCCAAGCCGAGGAAGTACAGCCCGCTGACGGTCTGTGACTGTCCACCCTTGTGGGAGGGCATGCCGTTTCGATCGAGAGCGTCCGGGATCTGCATCCACCCGTAGTCAGCGGTATAGCCGGTGCAGTAGATGATCGTGTCGTACTGTCCACTCGTCTTGTCAGCGAAGAACTGAATCGGCCTGACTTTCGTTCCTATTGGGAGCCTTGTCCGGCAGGTGCTGGATTGGCTGATTCGAGGTCAGCGTAGTACGCGGTTTCGACCTCAATCGGAGTGCGCATGTCGAGTTCGCCGTGGAGGCGCTGGTTGTTCCACCACCAGACGTATTCGAGCGTTGCGAGCTCGACCTGCTCGACCGTGCGCCAGGGTCCTTGCTGGCGGATCAGCTCGGTTTTGTAGAGGTTGTTGATCGCCTCTGCCATCGCGTTATCAAACGAGTCGCCGACGGTCCCGGTGGAGGGCACGGCGCCGAGCTCGACGATCCGGTCGGTGTAGACCATCGCCATGTAGTTCGAGCCGTGATCCGAGTGATGCGTCAGCCCGGTCAGGTCGTCGCCAGCGTCCCAAGCGGCCATGTCGAGCGCCTGAAGCGGCAGGATCTCGGCCTTCAACGTGGCCGCGACATTCCAGCCGACGATCCGGCGGGAGTAGACGTCGGTGACGAACGCGACGTAGGCGAACCCGGACCACGTAGCGACGTAGGTCACGTCGCAGACCCAGAGCCGGCGTGGCGCGTCGGCAGTGAACTTCCGGTTGACCAGATCTTTCGGCAGCACCGTCGCCGTGTCCGAACGAGTCGTGAACACGCGCTTCGACTTCTTCACCCCGCGCACCCCGGCCAGCCGCATCAGCCGCTCGGTCTGGTCCCTGCCGATGTCCCAGCCCTGGCGTCGCATTAGGGCGTGCATCTTCCGGCGCCCATAGACGCCGTAGTTCTCCGCGTGCAGACGGGCGATCTCCGGCACCAGCAGGTCATCCCGCAGCTGCCGTGCCGACGGCGCACGTCCGACGGCGGCGCGGTAACCGCGGGAGGTGAGGAACCCCTGGACTGCCGGTCCAAGGACTCGGCAGATGAGCTCGACCCCGAAACGATCCCGGTGCAGGTCAATGAACCGGATCATCTCGGTCAGGGGCGGTCGAGCTCCTTCGCGAAAAACACGCTCGCAGCCTTGAGGATCTCGTTCGCCTTGCGCAGCTCGGCGTTCTCCTTCTGCAGCCGCTTGATCTCCGCCGCCGCATCCGTGGTCAGACCGGGCTTGACGCCCGCGTCGGCCTCGTAACGGCGCTGCCACAATCGCAGCGTTTCCGCGCTCATGCCCAGCAGCCCGGCCACGTGACGCACCGCGCTCATCATCGTCGGGTGCTCCGGCCGTGCCTCCGCGAGCATCCGCAAAGCCCGCTCACGCATCTCCGGCGAATATCTTCTGTGAATCGTGTTCCATCCTTGCTTGAAGAACGGAACGAAAGTCAGGCCGATTCAGATGACTCCGCAAGCGGTGTGTGCTCGAGCGTAGTTGTAATGCTCAAGCCACGGCGCGAGAGCATCGTGACGGGCTTGGTTGGTTAGGAATGGGTGTCGGTACGCCCAGTTCTCCTGCAGGTTTCGGTTGAACCGTTCGGCCTTGCCGTTCTGCCAGGTGTTGGAGCCGGTCCTCGTGAGCCTGGGAGCCGCGGGCGCGGAGTCTCCCTGATGATCCTCTGCAAAGGTGGCCCACCGACTGGTCGAATCGTGTCGGAGCGGTTAGCCTTTACCAATCCGTGATAGTCGGATTTCGCGTGATCACATCAATCCCCCGTCGTGGCCGAGAGGCTGAACGATGTAGGTTGCGCGGAACAGTCCACGTACATGACACGAAGTAAGGCCCCTCGATACCTGTGACCGACCAGCACCAGCCGCGGCAGAGCAGTCCTGACACGGACGCCACCGCACTCCCCGGCGGACTCGAATCTCTCGGCTTCTCTTTTACTGAGGATTCCCCGGTTACCGAGCCGGTGGAAACGCCTCGCGAGGCATCAGAAGCGGCGCCGCTCAGTCGCCGCGCATTGCGCGAGGCTGAGAAGAAGTCGTCGACCCGTCGTGGACGCGGCGCCAACCGTCGGGCCGAGCCCGCCGAGACGCCTTCGGCTGCGCAGGCACCCGTTGACCCGGCTGACATCGCCACCGCACCACTTGAGGCCATTGAGCCTGCTGCCACCGAACCCGTCGTAATTGAGCCAGTTGCCAGCGCGACCGGGGCACCACAGGTAGACCACCCGGCTGCCTCGCGTGGACGCCGTGCGCACGAGGCTCGATCCGTGCTGCGTCGACCCGCCCCTGCTGCTCCCGCACCACTCCCCAGCACGGCCACGACCTCAGGGCCGACCGTGTCCCTGCGACGCCGTGTCGCGCAAAGAGCTTTTCCTCCGGTCGTCATGGCCGCGGCCGCCGCGCTCCTCATCGGGACTTCTGTGCCGCCGAGCGCACTCTTTGACCCGGATGCCCCGCCTGCATCGGCTGCGTTCGCTTCGGTGCCGACCAACGACGCCACCATGGCCGACGACGGCACCGAGATTCTCGCCGAGGCTGAGCTCGAAGAGGGCCAGGTGCTCGACATGGCCGCGATGGCCGAGGTCGCTGCCCCCGTCGCGAGCCGCGACGACTGGTCTGTGACCTCATACGCCGAAATGCTTCGCCTCAAGTACGGAACCCGAAACTTCTCCTACGCGACCAACGGCACGGGCGCCGTGCGGTGGCCGTTCCCGAACCCGGTGCCCATCAGCTCGGGGTTCGGCGACCGCGTTGCCCCGTGCTTCGGCTGCTCCTCCTACCACCGTGGCCTCGACATGCTTGGCGGACGGGGCAATCCCATCTACGCGATCGCCGATGGCGTCGTCACCGGCGTCGGCCAGTACACGTCGTACGGCTACCGCGTCGAGATCTCGCACATGATCAATGGGCAGAGGGTAACAAGCCTTTACGCCCACATGGAGTGGGACAGCTCGCCACTCAAGGTAGGGCAGGAGATCCCGGTGGGGACTCTCGTCGGCACGGTTGGCAATTCGGGACTCTCAACGGGCCCTCACTTGCACCTCGAAATCGCGATCGACGGTATCGCGATCGATCCCTTCGCCTGGCTCACGACGAACGCGAGCTAGGACGGCGGCGCAAGCTGTTCGGGTGCCAGGTACTATAGCGCTTGTGTGGGCGCAGCGAGTAGACGAGGGTGGGTTGCCAACTTCCCGGCGATCAGCGCTCGCACGTCTCGTCATCGTGGCCGTCACCCTGCTCGTCATGTCGTGCGCGATCATTGGTGGGGCAATCGCCAGCGCCCCAGCGAGCGTCGAGGGCTCCGTCTCTTCTCCTATCGACGTGCTAGATGGTCGTTCCGGACCGTCGCTTCAGTTCGAGCTCGAGAACCCCGGGTTCGCTTCCCCGCAAGCCGAATCGTGCGCAAGCGCGTGTCTCGAACCTCGAGACGCATTCGCTGCATGCCTCACGATCGCGCTGTTCGTGCTGGCGTCAATCCGACCCGCCACCCTCAATCACATTCCTAGTTCGCCTCGCGAACAACCATCTCATGCTCCACTGCCACCGACAGCTATGCCCGCCCCCAGGCCCGACCTGACGGCGATGTCTGTTTGCATTCGCTGATCGCGGCCTGAACGCAGCGAGAGCCGCCAGGGTAACAAAGCCAGTCGCGTGCGGACCGCGCCTGTGCGGCGGATGGCCCAGGGATGGTGCCTGCCGAGGCGTGCTCCACAGTACCAATTTCGGCTCGCCGCGAGCCGTCTTCATCCATCATCTACCAAAGGGAGAGCTCTGTGTTGTCGATCACCAAGCCGTTTGAGTCCGGACTGTACAGTCCGGCAGTTAATTCGATCGATCTCGGATTCGTCGAGATTCGCTTCTACGCACTATTCATCGTGACGGGTATGGCCGTCGCAGTCATTGTCATGGGCCGGCGGTTGCATCGCCGCGGGCTTCCTCGCGGTTCGGCGCTCGCGATCGCGCTGTGGGCCATACCGATCGGCATCGTCGGTGCACGGTTTTACCACGTGGTCACACATCCTTCCGACTACTTTTTCGAGGGAGCCGACCTCTGGAAAGTATTTGCCATCTGGGAGGGCGGCATCGCAATCTTTGGCGCCGTCCTCGCAGGCGCCATCGGCCTCTGGATCGGCGCTCGTCAGGAGCAGATCCGCTTTCTTGACGCGGCGGATGCGCTCGCACCAGGTTTGCTCCTGGCGCAGGCGATCGGGCGCATGGGCAATTACGTCAATCAAGAATTGTTTGGCACACCGACGACCCTGCCCTGGGGCATTCACATCGACCCGGGAAACCCCGCGATACCCCCGGGTACCCCTGAGGGCACGCTGTTTCACCCTCTGTTCCTTTATGAACTGCTCTGGAACATCGTCGGGGTCGCGGTCATTCTCGTTGTCGAGCGTCTCTGGCGTAGGCGCCGCAACTCCGACGCACCGCGGGGTCTCGCTCTTGGCCTGTATCTCATCTGGTACGGGGTCGGTCGAGCGTGGTTCAACACTTTCCGTCTCGACCCCACGGAGTTCGACGTGCTCGGGATCAAGATCAATGTGCTCACCGCCATCGCCGCAGCAATCGTTGGCGTTGCGCTCGTCGTAATGGCGCTGGCGAGACGGCTGGAACTGCCCGCGGCATTGCTGTCGAGCGCGGGCGTGAACGAGTACGAACGCATGGCGCCCACGAAAGAGGACCAGTCATGACCGCCTCAGAGCCACGCCCGGCACGAAAGCGACTTGACGACTACACCCGCCGCCGACTGTTCCTCCGCATCGGGCAGGCGATCATGGTGGCGGGCGGGATCATGGGGCTCGTGCATTGGCTTACCCACCTTGAAGCATTCGGCTCCGAGCAACCGCCGCTCCTGCTCGATCTTGCCATCGGGTATCCCATGGCCGCTCTCTTGCTCATCCTCGGAGGTGCTGTGGCGAGCCGGAAGCCGAAGGCCCCGGCGAAGTAGTACAGCGAGGGTGGGCTGTATGGCAAGACGTGGATGACCAGATTGAGGCTTGCGTACCAATACCCCAGGGGGTACTCTCGCCGCATGAAAAGCTAAGTCGCCCCCGCTACCGCGCCCGTTCTCGACCCGCAGCGGTCGACCCCTATCGCCCTGCGGTGGTTAGCTGTGATCGCAGGCTCGGCGGCGATCATTGCGACGTACTGGGACGGAGCTTGGCACTCTGAGATCGGACGAGACAGCACGTTCGCTCCTCCCCACGTACTGCTGTACTCAAGCATCGCCGCTGTCGCGCTGATCATCGCCGCATGGGTTGTTGTGACTCTGGTCAGAGAACGTTCAGCGCTGTCGGTCCTTCGACACCGGGCCCTGGTCTTGACGGGTGCGGCTCTTGCCGTGGTGGCACTGTCGGCCGCCCTCGATGTTCTTTGGCACGAGTACTTCGGTCGGGACTCGGTGCTCTGGTCCCCTCCTCACCTCCTCGGGATCATCGGCAGTGTGGTGGTAGTCGTCGGCGTGACCATGAGTGGCGACCGAGGTCGTCCACTGCGAAGCGCCGATGTGGCGCTCGGTGCCGTGCTCCTAGGCACGGCAATGCTCCCGGTGAGGTCAAGTCCCTGGAAGTGGTGTAACGGCTGATCCTTCGCTTTATGCGCTGAGTGCGATGAAGGTGTCGGCGACCACCTCGCTTTCGGTGTCGGGCAGGACGCGCATGCGGGAGCGGGCCAGAACGTCCAGCCCGAGGTAGCGGCGGCCTTCTGCCCACTCGTCGGTCTGCTCGGCCAGGACGCCGCCGACGAGGCGGATGACGCTGTCGCGGTTGGGGAAGATGCCGACGGAGTCGGTGCGGCGGCGGATCTCGCGGTTGAGGCGCTCGTTGGGATTGTTCGACCAGATTTGGGACCACACGTCTTTGGGGAACTCGGTGAAGGCCAGGATGTCGGCCCTGGCGGTATCGAGGTGCTCGGCGACCGCGGGGAGCGTCTCGGTCACGTAGTCCAGGGTGCGGTCGAACTGGGCGTGCACGTCGACAG
>NZ_VIKT02000008.1:0-344 GCF_009371975.2 Microcella pacifica | reverse complement strand
ACGCCGGTGAGGCCGCGGGCGACGAGGTCTGCGAAGAACGCATTCCACGCCGACCCGGTCTCAGCTGTCGCGGTTTGCAGGCCGAGCACTTCGCGGCGGCCGTCACCGTTGACGCCAGTGGCGATCAGCACGACCGTGTTCACCACCCGGCCACCCTCACGAACCTTCATCGTCAGAGCGTCGGCGGCGACGAACGTGAACGGGCCCGCCTCAGCCAACGACCGATGCCGGAACTGGTTCACGTGCTCGTCGAGCTCGGCAGCCATCCGGGACACCTGCGACTTCGACAGGGCGTGAATGCCGAGGGTCTTCACCAGCTTGTCCATCCGCCGCGTGCTGACGCC
>NZ_VIKT02000007.1 GCF_009371975.2 Microcella pacifica | reverse complement strand
CGACACGCACGACACCCACGCGACCTGCGCCGACCACACGAAAGAGCGCCCGGAGCATGATCACTCCGGGCGCTCTTTCCCCTGCCACTTGACAGGAATCAGTCACATATCAGCTGATCCAGGGCCGCAGCAAGAACGGTGCCCCCATAGGAATGCCCCATGGCGAGAACGGGTGAATCGCTCGAGAGTGCCTTCCAGGTTTCGACGACCAGCTCGACGACTCGCGGGACGCTGTTCGCAGGCTCAGCATCGGAATCACCGTGGCCAGGCAGGTCGAGCGCGATCACACGACGGTTGCGACTCGCCAACTCTCGGGCGACTCGCCACCAACTCTGTCGACATCCGAGCATCCCGTGCAGGAGCAAGACCGTCGACTGCCCTGAACCCCACTCGGTGGCGGCAAGCGTCATACATCCATCTCAACACAGTCTCGAATCGCAGAGACAACGGCGCAGCAGTGGAGACAGCATGGCGGCCCTGTCGCGGACTCGCTATCGTGCGACGACCATGCCGAAGCCCACCGCGATTGTGTACGTCGACGGCTTCAACCTCTACAAGGGTCAGCTCGAAAGTCGGCCCGACAACAAGTGGCTGAATCTCGTGGCTCTCTTCGATGACGTACTCAGTGACTACTCGATCGTCGCCGTGCACTACTTCACCGCACGCATCAAGGGGCGCATGAACCCAGAAGATCCCCGGGCGCCCGATCGGCAGGATGCGTACATCCGCGCCCTCCGTACTCTCGATCGCCTGACAGTTCACGATGACTCTCTTTTCACGGTCCACCACGGAATGGCGCGGGAGTGGGTCGATGGCAAGGAGAGGCCACCCCTCACGCGCCACCATGTCTACAAGGTGCAGGAGAAGGGCTCGGATGTGAAGCTCGCTACTCAACTCTTGATGGACGCGCTCGATGGGCTAGCGGACACCTTCGTGGTCGTCTCATCAGACTCGGACCTCGCACGGCCGATTGAGGTCGTCAAGCAGAGATTCGGCGCTCGCGTGGGGATCCTCTATCCACGTGACGCATCGACGAGGCTCTTCACGAGAGCTGGCATCGATTTCAGCCTGTACCTCAGGCCGGCATACGCCGCGCGAAACCAACTGCCTGACGTCGTACAGACACCGAAACGCGCGATTCGGCGGCCGACTAAGTGGAAGAAGCAAGGCCCCGCCGAAGCGGGGCCTTGAGCCTGATCCAGAGGAACAGGGGTTGTGGTTCCAGGTTAGCAGGCAGCTCTGGCAGCAGCGAGAACTGTCCACTGCAGAGCAAGCAAGCAGCGCTACGCGGCGACGGTCACGGCCTCCACACGCTCGGCCTGCTCCACGAGGTACCGCGTGTAGGCGGGCACCGTGAGAAAGGTCGGGAAGTCCTCCTGCAGCGTCACGGTGCGGAACACGTCCTCCGCCTCGGCGAGCTTGTGCCCTTCGGGGGTGGGCAGCTCGGCCATGATCTCCCGCAGCAGACGCTCGACGAGCTGCTTGCTCACGGGCTCGCCCTCGGTCGTCAGGTGGTCCTGGTGGATCCACTGCCACAGCTGCGAGCGGCTGATCTCCGCGGTAGCGGCATCCTCCATGAGGTTGTCGATCGCCGCCGCGCCGATGCCGCGCAGCCAGGACTCCAGGTAGCGCACCGTGATGGAGATGTTGGCGCGCACTCCCGCGAGCGTCACCTCGCCACCGGCCGAGCGGATGTCGAGCAGGTCGCGCGCCGTCACGTGCACGTCGTCGCGCTGGCGGTCGAGCTGGTTCGGCCGACCGCCCAGGACGGCGTCGAACTCGGCGCGCGCCACGGGGATCAGGTCGGGGTGTGCCACCCACGAGCCGTCGAAGCCGTCGCTCGCCTCGCGCAGCTTGTCGGCGGCGACGCGCTCGAGCGCCCGCTCGGTGACTTCGGGGTCGCGTCGGTTCGGGATGAACGCGCTCATGCCGCCGATCGCGTGCGCGCCCCGCTTGTGGCAGGTCTGCACGAGCAGCTCGGTGTAGGCGCGCATGAAGGGCAGGGTCATGAGGATGCGGTCCCGGTCGGGCAGCACGAACCACTGGCCCCGTCCGCGGTAGTTCTTGATGATCGAGAAGACGTAGTCCCAGCGGCCGGCGTTGAGGCCGGCGCAGTGGTCGCGCAGCTCGTAGAGGATCTCGTCCATCTCGAACGCGGCGCCGAACGTCTCGATGAGCACCGTCGCGCGGATCGTGCCGTGCGGCAGCCCGAGGCGCTCCTCGCTGAAGGTGAAGACGTCGTTCCACAGCCGCGCCTCGCGGTGGTTCTCGAGTTTCGGCAGGTAGAAGTACGGGCCGCGGCCGCGCGCGATGAGCTCGTGCGCGTTGTGGAAGAGGTAGAGCCCGAAGTCGACGAGGCTCGCACTCGCCGCCAGGCGCAGGCCGTTGCGGTCGACGTGCTCGATGTGCTTCTCCACGAGGTGCCAGCCGCGCGGCCGCATGACGATCGTCGGCGTGCGCTCGGCCGTCACCTCGTAGGTCTTGCCTTCCGCGTTGGTGTGGGTGAGCCGCCCGCGGATCGCGTCGAAGAGCGAGAGCTGCCCCTCGACGATGTTCCCCCAGGTGGGGCTCGTGGCGTCCTCGAGGTCGGCGAGCCACACGTTGGCCCCCGAGTTGAGGGCGTTGATCGTCATCTTGGGGTCGCACGGGCCCGTGATCTCGACCCGGCGGTCCTCGAGGCCGGGGCCGGCTCCGGCGACGCGCCACGAAGCATCCTCGCGGATGCTCGCTGTGTGCGGCAGGAAGCGCAGGTCGCGCCCGTTGCCCAGGTCGTAGCGCACCTGCATGCGCTCGGCGAGGCGGTCGTGCCGCTCGCCGGCGAAGCGGTGGTGCAGTTCGGCGAGGAACTGCAGCGCCTCCGGGGTCAGGATCTCGTCGTACCGGGGCCGCATCGGCCCGGTGATGCTCAGTGTGGTCATGATGCTCGTCCTCTCAGGGAAGTACTGGTCCAGAAGTGCGGTGGTGGTGTTCGCTCATTCGGGCTTTCGGATGCGGAACCCGCTGTGTCGCGTGCGACACACCGTGTGGAACGGTCGTGCGCCCGAATGAGCGAACAGGAAGCGCTGTCTAGTGGAACTGCTCGGACTCGGTCGAGCCCACGAGAGCGAGGGTCGCGCTGGCCGGGTTGAGGGCCGTCGCGATGCGGTCGAAGTAGCCGGTGCCCACTTCGCGCTGGTGCTTGGTGGCGGTGTAGCCGTGAGCCTCGGAGGCGAACTCGGCCTCCTGCAGCTCGACATAGGCGCTCATCTGACGGTCGCGGTACCCGCTCGCAAGCTCGAACATGCCGTGGTTGAGCGAGTGGAAGCCTGCCAGGGTGATGAACTGGAACGCGTAGCCCATCGCCGACAGTTCGCGCTGGAACTTCGCGATGGTGTCGTCATCGAGGTGGCGCTTCCAGTTGAACGACGGCGAGCAGTTGTATGCCAGCTTCTTGCCGGGGAACTCGGCGTGGATGCTCTCCGCAAACGTGCGCGCGAGCTCGAGGTCGGGCTCGCTCGACTCGACCCAGAGCAGGTCGGCGTACTCGGCATAGGCGTGGCCGCGGGCGAGCACCGGACCGATGCCGGGCTCCACGTTGTAGAAGCCTTCGGCGGTGCGGCCGCCGGTGAGGAACGGCTGGTCGCGCTCGTCGACGTCGCTCGTGAGCAGGTTCGCGGCGAGCGAGTCGGTGCGGGCGATGATGATGCTCGGCACGTGGGAGACGTCAGCGGCGAGGCGCGCGGCCTGCAGCGTGCGGATGTGCTGGCTCGTGGGCACGAGCACCTTGCCGCCCATGTGGCCGCACTTTTTCTCGCTCGCGAGCTGGTCCTCCCAGTGCACCCCGGCCGCTCCGGCCTCGATCATGCTCTGCATGAGCTCGTAGGCGTTGAGCGGTCCGCCGAAGCCGGCTTCGGCGTCGGCGACGATGGGCGCCATCCAGTCGCGCCCGTCCTGCTCGATCTGCCCAGCCCTGAGCAGCGCGTTGTTGATGCGGCGCACGACGGCGGGCACCGAGTTGGCCGGGTAGAGACTCTGGTCGGGGTAGGTCTGGCCCGAGAGGTTGGCGTCGGCGGCGACCTGCCAGCCGCTGAGGTAGATGGCTTTGAGCCCCGCGCGCACCTGCTGCACGGCCTGGTTGCCGGTGAGGGCGCCGAGGGCGTAGGTCCACTCCTCGGGGTTGCCGGTGTTTGCCTGAATCTGCTCCCACAGCTTCTCGGCGCCGCGGCGGGCGAGCGTGCGCTCCTCGCGCACGGGGCCGCGCAGCTCGATGACGTCCTCGGCGGTGTAATCGCGGCGCACGCCGTCCCAGCGCGCGTCGGTCTTCCAGCTGGCCTCGAGCTCAGCGGCGGTCTGCGTCTGGTCTCCTGCGCGCTGCTGTGACGGGCTCTGCGTGCTCATGGTGTGCTCCTCGTGACGAGTGGGTCGGTGTGGAAGCAACACTGGGCGAAGAACAACCCTCCGCACCCACCCCGAGGCACTGAAATACCCCGCTATTTCAGTTGCGCTGAAAACATTGCGGTGTCAGGCTCTCGGCATGACCCCAGCGCCCCTGCTCTCGGCCCAGGCTGAAGAGGTGATCGATTCGTTGACCCTCGGCAAGCGCATCCGGCAATTGCGATCGGATGCCCAGCTCACGCTCGCCGACCTCGCGAGCTCTGTCGGGGTGGCCACCTCGCACATGTCGAGCCTCGAGAACGGCAAGCGCGAGGCGAAGCTCAGCGAGCTGCAGTCGGTCGCCCGCGCCGTCGGCGTCACGCTCGACGAGCTGCTGACCCCCACGCCGCCCAGTCGCCGCGCGGCTCTCGAGATCGCCCTGGCGCGAGCGCAGGAGGGTCCGCTGTTCTCGGCTCTGGGCATCCCGCCGCTGCCCGTGCGCAAGTCGCTCAGCGACGAGGCGATCGAGACGGTGCTCGCCCTGCACGACGAGCTGCAGCGCGTGCACGTCGAACGCGCGGCGACACCGGAGGAGGCGCGGCGGGCCAACGCCGAGCTGCGGCAGTCGATGCGGGCGCGCGGCAACTACTTCGGCGAGCTCGAGTCGATCGCGGCCGACCTGCTGCGCAAGATCGGGCACGAGGGCGGGCCGCTCTCGCAGCGCCTCGCGGCCGAGCTCGCGAGCCACCTCGGCTTCGCGCTGCACTACGTGAGCGACCTGCCGAGCTCGACCCGGTCGATCACCGACCTCGAGAACGGCCGCATCTACCTGCCCGTCTCGAACGCACCCGGGCGCGACCCCCGCGCGAACCTGCTGCAGGCTCTCGCCGGCCACGTGCTGGGGCGCCCGGAGCCGCGCGACTACGACGAGTTCCTCACCCAGCGCGTCGAGTCGAACTACCTCGCAGCAGCTCTCATGATCCCCGAGGGCGACGCGGTCGCGTTCCTCCAGCGGGCGAAGGAGCGCCGCGAGCTCGCGGTCGAAGACCTGCGCGACGCCTTCGCCGTCACCTACGAGACGGCTGCCCACCGCTTCACGAATCTCGCCACCGAGCACCTGGGTATTCCCGTGCACTTCCTCAAGGTGTCCCCGGCCGGTGTGCTGTCGAAGGCGTACGAGAACGACTCGGTGCAGTTTCCGAAGGATGCCCTCGGTGCGGTCGAGGGGCAACTCGTGTGCCGCAAGTGGTCGGCGCGGCAGGTGTTCGACGAGCCCGACCGCTTCAGCGCGTACCACCAGTACACCGACAAGCCCACGGGTACCTACTGGTGCACCTCGCGCATCGAGTCGGGCTCGGCTGGCGAGTTCTCGATCTCGGTCGGCACACCCTTCGCGCACGTCAAGTGGTTCCGCGGGCGCGAGACCAGTCGTCGCGGTGAGTCGAGCTGCCCGGACCCGGCGTGCTGCCGGCAGGCGCCGGCACCGCTCGCCGAGCGCTGGAGCGGCGCGGCCAGGCCCCAGGCGCGCATCCACTCCTCCCTGCTCGCCGCCCTGCCGACGGAGTCGTTCCCCGGGGTCGACCAGACCGAGGTGTACGGGTTCCTCGAGCGTCACGCGCCGCGCCCGTAGGGAGCAGGCGCTGCCCTCGACTCACCCACGTTTGTATTGCTACAATCGCGGGGTCAAGGGGAGCTCATGACAGCAGGAACGCACATCATCGACCGCGGGGGCACGAGCACCACCGTCGTGGAGATCCCGAGCGAGGTCTTCTTCACCGGCATGCTCGTGGCGTTGGCTGCGGGCGGCGTCGCCGTCCTGACCTTCCTCGCCCTGACCTTCGTGCGCACGTGGCGCCCCGCGACGCGCGAGCGGCTCGTGAACCGCCACGCGCTGCGGGCGAACCTCGTCGTGCCCGAGGAGCTACGGCCCGCGCTCGAGCATCAGCTCGCTATGCGGGTGCGGGGCGGCGTACTGGGAGGTCTCGTCGGCCTGACGTCGGTCCTGATGCTCGTGCGGCCGTGGGAGTTCCCGCCCCCGAGCCTCGGGCTCGCCACAGGTCCGCTCAGCTTCGGCCTCGCCTTCCTCGGAACGCAGGTGGGCGCCATCGTCGGCGGGATGCTCGCACGGCGGTCGATGCCCTCGCGGGCCGTTGTCGCTCGCGTGACACCGATCAGCCTCGCCGACCTCGTCGCTCCTGCCGAGCGACGCATGGCCGCCGTCGCCGCGTGCGTCGCGGTCGCACTCCCCGCGCTGCTGCTCGTCGTCCTCTCGCTACCGCTCGCTGACGCCCCTGAGTCGCTCGCCCTGTCCGCGGCGCCTCTTGCTTTCCTGGGTCTCGCCGCAGGCGCGCTGTACCTCACCCTCCCCGCGATCGCCGATCGCCTCGCCCGACGCCGCGCGCTGCTCGGAGATGCCGCGGCGCTCGCGTGGAGCGACGCGCTGACCGCGCAGAGCCTGCGTGACCTGCACTGGGCGATCGCATACGTCGGAGGCGTCGCCGGCTTGAGCGCGCTCATGGTGATCGGCACGGCAGTTCCCGACGACTCCGCCGTCGCCTCCACGATCTGGATCAACGTGAGCGCCTACGCGAGCTTCGTCCTGCTGCTGGTGACGGTGGCGCTCGTGCTCGTGCGCTCCCCCGAGCGCCACGTGCAGCGCACGCTCTGGCCCGAGTTCGCGATCCACCCGCAGTAGTCTCAGCCCATGCTCGTCACGGTCAGCACAGAGTCGGCGACGCCGCCGTACGAGCAGATCCGCGTGCAGGTGCGGGATGCCGTCGCGAGCGGAGCGCTCGCGCCGGGCGCGAAACTGCCGCCCGTGCGGCGCCTCGCGGAAGACCTCGGCCTGGCCGTGAACACGGTCGCCCGTGCCTACCGCGAGCTCGAGGCCGACGGCGTCGTCGAGACGCGCGGTCGCAACGGCACGGTCGTCTCCCCGCATGGTGACGCGACCGAGCGCGCAGCTCAGCAGGCGGCGACCGCTTATGTCGAGACGGTACGACGCCTCGGCGTCGCCGACGATCACGCCCGCGCACTCATCGACGCGGCACTGCGCACCTAGCGCTGCTCGAACCCTAGAACTCCAGCTCGCCCATCGCCGGGTAGGGGTTGCCGAACCGGTGCGCGGTGAGCGACACGGCTTGCTCGCGCAGGAACGGCAGCAGCTCGACGCGGCCCGAGACTGTGACCGGGTTCGACCAGATCGCAACGTCGGGGTCTCCGCCGAGGGCCGCATGCAGCTCGCGCGCGACCTCGAGGGCGGGGCGAGCGCGAGGCGCATCCGTGCCGGCATCAGCAGCAGCGACGACCGTGCCGTCACTGCCGATGAGCCGGATGCGCGCGGGCCGCTCCTGGACGACGCGCGCGCTGAACGCGCTATCGCTCTCGATCGCGACCGAGGACACCCGCAGGCGCGACTCGCCGGCCTCGATCGTGGCGAGCAAGCGTGCAGGGATGGGCGCCGCGCTGCTGAGCTGCACGCGGGCTCCGACCCGCGCGGCGGCGAGCAGCACGCGGACGAGCCCCACGGTGGGAGCACCCTCGGCGGCGCGCACGGTCACGTCGGTGCGGCGGTAGCGCAGGACGTTGCGCTCGACGCCGAGCTGCGAGTCGTCGCGGCCGAGGCCGAACTCGTCCTCCCACGCGGCCTGATCGCTCAGCGCTCCCGCGCGGGCTGCGTCGAAGCCGACGAAGTCGAGGGCCGGCTGAGCCGCCTCGAGCAGGCGCCGCACTCCGTCGTGCAAGCCGCGCACGCTGAGGTTCTGCTTCGGCTCGCGCGCGACGGGGTGCCACGAGCCGAAGCCCATGACGTAGGAGGGTCCGCCGGCTTTCGTGGAGCCGCCGACGCTCGAGCGCTTCCACCCGCCGAACGGCTGTCGGCGCACGATCGCGCCCGTGATGCCGCGGTTGACGTAGAGGTTGCCCGCCTCGACGTGCTCGAGCCAGTGGTCGACCTCGTCGACGTCGAGCGAGTGCAGGCCCGCCGTGAGGCCGAACGATGTCGCGTTCTGCAACGCGATCGCCTCGTCGAGCGAGCGCGCGCGCATGATGCCGAGCACGGGCCCGAAGTACTCGGTCGTGTGGAACTCGCTGCCCTCGGTGACGCCGCGGCGCACGCCGGGGCTCCAGCTGCGGCCCTCGTCGTCGAGCTGGCGCGGCTCGATGAGCCACGACTCGCCCTCGTCGAGCGTCGTGAGCGCGCGCAGCAGCTTGCCCTGCGCGGGCTCGATGAGCGGGCCGACGATCGTCGTCGGGTCGGTCGACGCCCCCACCTTCATGGTCATGACGGCGTCGACGAGCTGCCGCTCGAAGCGGTCGGAGTCGGCGACGGAGCCGACGAGGATCGCGAGGGACGCGGCCGAGCACTTCTGCCCGGCGTGGCCAAAGGCGCTCTTGGCGAGGTCAGCGACGGCGAGGTCGACGTCGGCCGACGGTGTGATCACGATCGCATTCTTGCCGCTCGTCTCGGCGAGAATCGGCAGGTCGCTGCGCCACGACCGGAACAGCGCGGCGGTCTCCCACGCTCCGGTCAGCACAAGGCGGTCGACGCTCGGGTGGCTCATGAGCGCCTGGCCGACCTCGTTCTCGGGCACGTCGACAAAGCGCAGCACCTCGCGCGGCACACCCGCATCCCACAGCGCCTGCACCATGACGGCGGCGCAGTGCCGCACCTGGGGCGCCGGCTTGATGATGACCGAGCTGCCGGCGGCGAGCGCGGCGAGCGTGCTGCCGGCGGGGATCGCGACCGGGAAGTTCCACGGCGGCGCGACGACGGTCAGGCGGGCCGGCTCGAAGCGGGCGTCGTCGATGCGGGCCAGGTCGTGCGCGCTCTCGGCGTAGTAGTGCGCGAAGTCGATCGCCTCGCTGATCTCGGGGTCGCCTTCGGCGAGGGTCTTGCCGGCTTCGGCGACCATGACCTCGAGAAGCTCCGCGCGGCGTGAGGCGAGCATCCGGCCCGCGGCGTGCAGAATCTCCGCGCGCCCGCCGGCCCCTCGAACGGCCCATCCGGATGCTGCGCTGCGGGCCTCGCTCACGACGCGTTCCAGCACGCCCGCCTCGGTCACCGCCGCCTGCTGCACGAGCTCCGAGCCGGGAAGCCGGCCGTTCTCGAGCCCCGCCGCCGCGGCGCGGAGCACCGCGCGGCCCCACTCCCGGTTGGCGGGCAGCGCGGGGTCGGTGTCGGGCTCATTGCCAAAGCCTTCCCGAACACCAGCGCCATCCCGCACGCCGGTGCCCTCGGGCAGCGGATGCGGCGTATCGGCGAGCCGGTTCTGCACGCGGTGCACGACGGGCGCCGCGGGCGCCGCCACGAGGTCGTCGAGCGAGGCCCGAAAGCGGCCCTCTTCGCGCGCGAAGATCGTCGCGTCGTCAACGAGCTCGAAGACGCCGCTCATGAAGTTCTCGGTGCTCGCGTTCTCCTCCAGCCGGCGGATGAGATAGCTGATGGCCGACTCGAAGTCACGGGGATGCACGACGGGCGTGTAGAGCAGGAGATGCCCGACGGTGCGACGCACGGCGTCGGCCTGGTCGGGGGCCATGCCGAGCAGCATCTCGAACTCGACGCGGTCGCTCACCCCGCGGGAGTCGGCGAGCAGGTGCGCCCACGCGATGTCGAAGAGGTTGTGGCCGGCGACGCCGATGCGCACGGCGTCGACGCGGTCGGGGTGGAAGGCGTGGTCGAGCACGCGCTTGTAGTTGGTGTCGCTCGCCTGCTTGCTGGGCAGCACGGCAACGGGCCAGCCGTGCAGGGCGGCGTCGACGCGTTCCATGGCGAGGTTGGCGCCCTTGACGACGCGCACCTTGATGCCGGCGCCTCCCGCGGCGCGGCGGGCCTGCGCCCACGCAGTGAGGCGCTCGAGCGCGGGGAGCGCTTCGGGCAGGTAGGCCTGCAGTACGATGCCCGCCTCGTACTGGCGCAGGGTGGCGCGGTCGAGGAGACGCTCGAAGACCTCCATGGTGAGGTCGAGGTCGCGGAACTCCTCCATGTCGAGGTTCAAGAACGTGGGGCGCACGCCGAGGGCGGCGGCCTCGTAGAGGGGCACGAGGCGGTCGACGACGCGGTCGACGGTCTCGTCGAACGACCACATGGAGAGCTGGCTGACGATCGCGGAGACCTTGACGGAGACGTAGTCGACGTCGTCGCGGTCGACGAGCTCGCGAATGCCCTCGAGGCGCCGGTCCGCTTCGGCGTCGCCGAGGACGGCCTCGCCGAGCAGGTTGATGTTGAGTTGGTCGCCGTCGCCGCGCAGCTTCTGCAGGGTGCGGCCGAGACGGCTGGGCGTCGCGTCGATGATGAGGTGCCCGACCATGCCGCGCAGCACACGCCGGGCGATGGGCACGATGGGCCACGGCAGGAGGGGCGCGAAGCCGCCGCCGAGCCGGATGAGGAACCGCAAATACCAGGGCAGGAATCGCGGGATGCGCTGACTGAGCTGCTCGAGGTTTCGGGCGGCGACGCGCAGGTCGTCGGGGCGAGCGACGCGGTCGACGAAGCCGAGGGCGAACTCGAGCCCGAGGGGGTCCTGCAGCAGCCCAGCGAGGCGCGTGGCGCTCGCGTCGGGCTTGACGTCCTCGGTCTGACTGAGCCAGTGCCGCACGAGCCGCACGGCGGGGTCGGCGAGCGTGGCGGGGGTCGTCGGGGTCGCGCTGTCGAAACTCACTCCCTCAGTCTGCGCCCTCGGGTCGTGCAGGAAAAGCGATGATACGCGTACAGTTTTGTTCGGGATGCTCGAACAGCACTCTCTCGGACGACGGAAGGCCGCCCATGCTCGACCTGCGCCGCTTGAGCCTGCTGCGGGAGGTGCACCGCCGCGGCACGCTGCACGCCGTCGCGCGAGCGCTCTCCTACAGCCCGTCGACGATCTCGCAGCAGCTGAGCCTGCTCGAGCGCGAGGCGGGCGTCACGCTGCTCGAGCGCACGGGGCGGCGCGTGCAGCTCACCCCGCAGGCCGAGCTGCTCGTGGCGGGCGCGAGCCAGTTGCTCGACGACATGGAGCGGCTCGAGGCCTCGCTCGTGCCGTCGACGCAGGAGGTCACGGGCACGGTACGGCTCGCGGTGTTCCAGTCGGCGGCGCTCGGCATCGTGCCGCACGCGCTCTCACTGCTCGCCGAGGAGCACCCCGGCGTGCGGCTCGAGATCACCCAGCGCGAGCCCGAGAGCGCCCTCGACGAGGTGTGGGCGCGCGAGTTCGACCTCGTCATCGCCGAGGAGTACCCCGCCCACGCCGCTCCCCTGCGCCGCGAGCTCGACCGCGTGCCGCTGGGCCGCGATGCGTTGCGCCTCGGGGTGCCCTCGGCTGGGGTGGCGCGCGCCCCGGCGGGGCGCGCCATCCGGTCCTTGGGAGAGGCCGCCGAGCACGCCTGGGTCATGGAGCCGCGCGGAACAGCGAGCCGTCACTGGGCCGAGCAGCAGTGCCGCCTCGCCGGGTTCGAGCCCGACGTGCGCTTCGAGACCGCCGACCTGCAGGCGCACATCCGCCTCGTGGAGGCCGGTCACGCGGTGGCCCTGCTGCCCGACCTCGTGTGGGGCGGTCGCCCGCCCACGGTCGAGCTCGTGACGTTGGCCGGCGACCCGCACCGCACCCTGTTCACGTCCACCCGCACGGCGGCAGCCGCCCGACCCGCGATCGTCGCGGTGCGCGAGCTGCTCGCCCGCGCCCTCGCCCCCGTCTCACCCTGACCGGCGCACGCTGCAGGGCTAGGGTGACCGCATGACGCAGCGACGGGACGTGGTCATCATCGGCGGCGGACACAACGGCCTCACGGCGGCCGCCTACCTCGCCCAGGCGGGCCTCGACGTGCTCGTGCTCGAGCGGCTCGACGTTCTCGGTGGCGCGGCGGTCTCGGCCGAGGCCTTTCCCGGCGTCGACGCGCACCTGAGCCGCTACAGCTACCTCGTGAGCCTCCTGCCGCAGCGCATCATCGACGACCTGGGGCTGAGCATCCGCCTCGCCCCGCGGCGCTACAGCTCCTACACGCCCACCCCCGGTGCGGCGCACGGCGGCCTCCTCATCGACAACGAGGATGCCCCGAGCACGGCCGCGAGCTTCGCCCGGCTCGGCGCGCAGGCCGATGCGATCGCGTGGCGCGAGTTCACCGCGGGCACCGGACGCCTGGCCCGCGCGCTCTTCCCGACCATGACCGAGCCACTGCTGACGCGCACGGAGGCGCGAGCCGCGGTCGGCGACGACGACCTGTGGAACCGCCTCGTCGAGCAGCCGGTCGGCCAGACCATCGCCGACACCTTCGCGCACGACCTCGTGCGCGGTGTCGCCTACACCGACGCCCTCATCGGCACCTTCGCCCCCAACGTCGATGAGTCGCTGCTCGCGAACCGGTGCTTCTTGTACCACGTGATCGGCGGCGGTACGGGTGACTGGAATGTGCCTGTCGGCGGCATGGGTGCCGTCACGGACGAGCTCGCGCGAGCCGCGCGCGTGGCCGGCGCCGAGGCCGTCACGCGCGCCGACGTCACGGCATTGACCCCCGATCGCGAGGTCACCTACTCGGTGACGGACGAGCGCGGGGAGACGACCACGCGCACGGTTGCTGCCAGCCATGTGCTCGTGAATGTCTCGCCCCACGACCTCGAGCGCCTGCTGGCGGCGGGTGGAGCGAGCACGAGTGCCTTCCCGACTCTGCCCCGCGCCGAGGGCGCCCAGGTCAAGGTCAACCTCCTGCTGAACCGCCTGCCGCGCCTGCTCGACGACTCGGTGAGCCCGGAGGCGGCCTTCGGCGGCACCTTCCACATCAACGAGACCTTCACGCAGTTGCAGAGCGCGTTCGACGCGGCGAGCGCCGGCCGGGTGCCCGAGCCGATCCCGGCGGAGATCTACTGCCACACCCTCACCGACCCGAGCATCCTGAGCCCCGAACTGCGCGCAGCCGGAGCCCACACGCTCACGGTCTTCGCTCTGCACGCCCCCGACCGATTGCTGACCGACGAGACCAACGACGCTATGCGCGCGACCCTCGAGCGGGCGGTGCTCGACTCGCTGAACTCGGTGCTCGCCGAGCCCATCGAGTCGGTCGTCATGACCGACGGCTCGGGCAACAGATGCATCGAGACGAAGACGACCCGCGACCTCGAGCACACCCTGCGGCTGCCGGGCGGCAGCATCTTTCATGGCGACCTCACGTGGCCGTGGCTCGAGGAGGGCGCGACGAGGGATGCTCCTCCCGACCGCTGGGGCGTCGCAACGGGTCACGACGGCATCCTGCTGTGCGGTTCGGGCGCGCAGCGCGGCGGCGCCGTGAGCGGCCTCGGCGGCCACAACGCCGCGATGGCCGTGCTCGAGAGCCGCTAGGCGCGGGCCGGTTCGCGGCTCAGGCGTCGACCTGCACGGCGACGAGCAGCACGACCGCGACCACCGCGCTGAGCACGACCACGCCAGCGGTGCGCACCATGAGCGACCACGGGTCGCGTCGCTCGGCCGTCGAGCGGTGCACGCGCGGAGTCGTCGCCGCGACGACGACCGCGGTGAGGATGAGCACGCCGGCCGCGCTCGCCACAGCAGGTTCGCCGAGTCGCACGGCCGTGATCGCGGCGAACAGTGCGACGAGCGTCGAGTGGGCCGCCGTCCGCTGCCAGGAGAGGCTCGTGCGGTCGACGGGCGCGCGGGCGGCGGCGTTCACGTCGCCGATTCGAGCGCCTGGAACCCGGCGAAGGCGGCGAGCACGAGTGCAACGGCGATGACACCGCCGACGAGCCAGGGCAGGGCCGCGGGTGCGGGCAGCGGCTCGCGCAGCCGCAGCGCCTTCTCCGAGCGGTGCCACGAGACGAGAGCCCAGACGGCGAGCCCCGCGCCGCCGAGGCTCGAGAGCGCCGCGATCGCGAGGATGATGACGGGCAGCTCGCCGAAGCTCGCGAGAGTCGCGAGCGCGACACCGCCGGCGACGAGCGCCATGCCGGTGCGGATCCAGGAGAGAGCTGTGCGCTCGTTCGCGAGCGAGGCCTGCACCTCGGGCTCCTCCCCGACGCCGTACACGGAACGGGGGCGGCGCGCGTCGGTCATGCGGGAACGCTAGCGGAGCATCCGGCCCGTGCTGTAGCCGCCTTCCGGCCTATTCCCAGATGCTCGGCGTGGCCTCGCGGCGCGGCGGCAGCGTCATGCTGCGGCTCCACTCGGCGAGCCAGTCGGGCAGCGGGTGGTTGTCGGGGTCGAGCCCGAACAGCTCGGCGAGCTCGGGAATCGGCACGATGCCGCCGCTCTTCTTCAGGAACCGCGCCTTGATGACCCCGCGTGCGCAGATCTCGCCATCGCGCACGAAACGCTGCTCCACGTACCCGGCGATATGGTCGATGCCGACGATGCGGCTCTCGATGTCATAGCGCTGCCACGGGTCGAGCGAGCGCCGGTAGGTGATGGTCGAGCTCACGACGACGGGGTAGTAGCCGCGCGTGCTGAGCTCGCGCCACAACCCCGATCGCACCATGAGGTCCATGCGCCCGAGGTCCATGAGCGAGAGGTACACGCCGTTGTTCATATGTCCCTGCACGTCGAGGTCGGTCGGCAGCACCCGGAATCGCACGGTACCGACGTCGGCGGGGGCGAGCGGCGGGCGCCGGCGGGCGGCGAACATGACGCGCAGCAGGCGGAGGATCTTGTTCACGCCTGGAGCGTAGGCGCTCAGCGCGCGCGGTGGTCCTCGATGGTGGCTTTCGGCCCGAATCGCGGCCCCGTGACGCCGCTCAGCGTGATGAATCGCACAACCCGCTGCCGCTGCCCGGCGAAGGGGGCGAGCAGCGCGAGCATGCCGTCGTCGTCAGTGCGCTCGCCCGTCACGTAGTGGCCCACGACGTGGCTGAGGTGGGCATCGCCGACGCTCACCGCATCGGGGTCGCCATGCGAGCGCTGCGTGATCTCGGCCGCCGTCCAGACGCCCACCCCCGGTATCGAGGTGAGCGCGGCGACGATCGCGGGGCCTCCCCGGCCGAGCTCGAGCGTGCGCTCGAGGGCCGAGGCGACAGCCGCGACGCGGCGAACGGTGCGCATGCGCTGCGGGCCGACTCCCGCGCGGTGCCAGTCGTGGTCCGGGATGCTCCGCCACCCTTCCGGCGTCAGCACGACCCGCATTGCCTCGGGTGCGGGGCCCGGCGGCACCTCGCCGTGCTGCAGCAGCAGCCGGCGCCATGCCCGCCGGGCTTCCACGCCCGTGACCTTCTGCTCGAGCACGGCGGGCACGGCCGCCTCGAGCACGAGCTCGGTGCGCGTGAGCCGCACTCCCGGGCGGCGGCGCTGCACGGAGGCGAGGGCGGCTACGGCAGAGGCCGGCCACCCCGGAACGGGCCGAGCGGCCGCCGCGGCGAGATCGAGCGCCTCGGGGTCGTCGCCCTCCCCGAGCAGGGCGGGCACGCGGGCGAGACTCCACTCGGCGCCGGGCCCCCAGGCGCGAGCACGCACGACGGTCTCTTTGGCGCCCGAGCGCCACGGCTCGAGGTGCAGACTCGCGGGCCCGAGCGGGGTGCGCTGCGTGCGCCAGACGCTGCCGTCGGGCATCCACTGGGAGGTCGGGTCGCCGCGACCGCGCTGGAGGGGCGAGAGGGTGCGGGCGAGATCGAGGGGATGCTCGGGGCAGTAGTCGAGCGCGAAGTCGGCCTCCGCACCCCCGGCCTCCGCACCCCCGGCTTCGTTTCCTCGCAGCGTCACGACTCCATGATGCGCACGACGACCGACGCCGAGCGCGAGCGCCCGCGCACGCGGCCAAGGGCGCGAATGGCGCGGTACTGCGCGCCGTACTTCTCCAGGAACACTTCGTCGAGCCGCTCGCGCGCCGCGTCGTCGTCCACGACGGTCGCCTGCGCCGTCACGACAGGGGCGCCCTCGTGCGGGCGACCGGCGCGATCGCAGGCCTGCAGAGTCACCTGCGGCGTGTGGCGAATGCGCTTGACCTTGCCCGAGTCGGCGCCGGTGGTCACGACGAGCGCGTCGCCGTCTCGAGCGACCCACACGGGCGTCGGCACCTCGACCCCCGAGCGCCGCGTCGTCGTGAGGAGGAGGAACTGCTCGTCGCAGAGCGGAAGCAGGTCTGGGCTGGTGGTCATGGCGTCACGGTAAAGGGGGCGGCTGAATGCGCGATGCGCATCCCGCCGCCCCCTTGCGAAGCTGTGACGACTAGTAGTAGCCGACGGTGCTGAAGAGCGCGGCGCTCGTCACGGCCACGATGATGCCGACGATGAGACCGATGACGAGGAAGATGATGCTCAGGATGATCGCCCACTTGGCGAAGGGGTTGGCGTAGCCGGCCGCCTTCGACTGGTTGTTGGCGACGATTCCGAGGATGAGGCCGAGAAGAGTGAAGAGGAACGCGAGGACGAGGGCGACGATACCGAGGGTCTTGCCGGGGTAGTCGGCAGGGTTCTCGGCGGGAGCGGAACTGTACGGCGTGGGCTCGGTCATGCGGGGGCTCCTTGCAGGGTGGGGGCAAACCCGGGCGGGCTCGCCGTCGCGCGAACTCTACCGGCACAGGGCGTCCTACAGAAGAAGCCATGCGCGGGTCGGGCATGCTCGTTTTCCCCTCATCCCTGCCGAGGCACCAAGATAGAACGCATGAGAATCGGAATGCTCACGAGCGGTGGCGATGCCCCCGGCCTCAACGCGGTCATCCGCGGCGCCGTGCTGATCGGCCAGACGGTGCACGGGCACGACTTCATCGGTCTGCGCGACGGCTGGCGCGGGCTCATCGAAGCCGACACCATGCCGCTCGGCCGCAACGAGGTCAAGGGCATCAGCAAGCAGGGCGGCACGATCCTCGGCACCTCCCGCACGAATCCTTTCGAAGGCCGCGGCGGGGTCGATCGTGTCACCGAGGTCATGACCGAGCTGGGGATCGACGCGATCATCGCCATCGGCGGGGAGGGAACGCTCGCGGCGGCGAAGCGGCTGACCGACGCCGGAATCCGCATCGTGGGCGTGCCGAAGACGGTCGACAACGACCTCGACGCGACCGACTACACCTTCGGCTTCGACACGGCCGTGCAGATCGCGACGGAGGCGATGGATCGCCTCCGCACGACGGGGGATGCCCACAGCAGGTGCATGGTCGCCGAGGTCATGGGGCGTCACGTCGGGTGGATCGCCCTGCACTCGGGCATGGCCTCCGGCGCGCACGCGATCCTCATCCCCGAGCAGCGCACGAGCATGGAGCAGATCGCGGCCTGGGTCACGAGCGCCGCCTCGCGGGGCCGCGCGCCTCTCGTCGTCGTCGCGGAGGGCTTCACGCTCGACTCGATGGACGATCCTCATTCAGAGCGAGGCCTCGACGCCTTCGGTCGTCCGCGCCTGGGCGGCATCGGCGAGCTCATCGCCCCCCTCATCGAGGAGCGCACGGGCATCGAGACGCGCGCGACGACCCTCGGCCACATTCAGCGAGGCGGCACGCCGAGCGCCTTCGACCGCGTTCTCGCGACGCGCCTGGGCATGGCCGCGGTGAATGCCGTGACGAACGGCGACTGGGGCCGCATGGTCGCGCTGCGCAGCACCGAGATCGTGACGGTGCCGTTCGCGGAGGCCCTCGGCACGCTCAAGACCGTGCCGCAGTCGCGCTACGACGAAGCGGCGATGCTCTTCGGCTGAGCATCCGGCACAGTCCTCGCGCCACGTCGGCGCGCACGCATAGGGTGGGGCGCATGACGCGCGGTTGGCAGCTCACGCGAGGCGACGACGGAGTCGACGCCCGCCTGCTCGACGACGTGGGCGACCCGGGGGCGGGCGACGTCACCGTCGACGTCACGTGGTCGGGCATCAACTACAAGGATGCGCTCGCGTTCACCGGCAATCCGGGGGTCATGCGCATCGACCCGCTCGTGCCGGGCATCGACCTCGTGGGGCGGGTCAGTGCGAGCGACGACGAGCGCTGGAGCATCGGCGATCGTGTGCTGCTCAATGGCGACGGTGCCGGCGAGACCCACCACGGCGGTCTCGCTGAACGGGCCCGAGTCTCGGGAGGCGCGCTCGTCGCCGTACCCGATAGCGTCGACGATCGGCAGGCGGCCGGCATCGGCACAGCTGGCTTCACCGCGATGCTCGCGGTCCTCAGCCTTGAGGACCACCACGCCGAGCTGGACTCCGTGGTCGTCACGGGAGCGAGCGGCGGCGTCGGCTCCTTCGCGATCGCGCTGCTCGCCCGCGCCGGTGCGACCGTCATCGCGTCCTCGGGCCGCCCCGAGCACGCCGAGCAGCTGCGGCGACTGGGAGCGGCAGAGGTCATCGACCGCGGTGAGCTCGACCGCGAAGGTCGCCCGCTCGACACGCAGACCTACAGCGCGGCGATCGACTCGGTGGGCGGGCGCACTCTCGCGACCGTGCTGAGCCGCACGCAGCAGGGCGGCACCGTTGCGGCGTGCGGGCTCGCGGGCGGCACCGAGCTGCCGACGACGGTCATGCCGTTCATCCTGCGTGGGGTGACGCTCGCGGGCATCAACTCCGTGCACTGCCCGACCCCGCTGCGCGAGCGCGCCTGGCAGCGGCTCGCGCGCGACCTCGACCCCGACGTGATCGACGACATCGTCACCGAGGTGACTCTCGACGGTGCGCGGTCCGCCGCCGACGACCTGCTGGCCGGTCGCGTGCGAGGTCGCATCGCGGTCGACGTGCGCGGAGCATCCCGATGACGGGCGGGCTGGCGGTGAGCCTCATTGCCGCGGGCCTCGCCGTGGTCATGCACGTCGTGATCTTCGTGCTCGAGAGCCTGCTGTTCACGCGCCCCGCCGTGCGGCGGCTGTTCGGGGTGCGCTCGGCCGACGACTCGGCGCCGCTGCGCCTCTTCGCCCGCAACCAGGGTGTCTACAACCTGGGCCTCGCGCTCGTCGTCGCCGTCGGTGTGGCGCTCATCCTCGCAGCGCCGTGGGACGAGGGTGCCGGAGCCGAGCACGGCGCGATCGGCGCCGCGGTTCTCGTCGCCGGCTGCGCCGTCATGCTGCTCGCGGCACTCACCCTCGTGGCGACCGCGCCGCGACTGTGGCGCGCCGCCCTCGTGCAAGGAGTTCCCCCGCTCGTCGCGATCGGTGCGCTCCTGCTGCTCTGATCCGTGTCGAGGGCGGTTCCGTGTCGAGGGGGCCGGGCCGTGACGAGGCCGGCTCGTCAGGGCACGACGGGCGGGCAGTGGTCGTCCGGGTCCATCGCGTACTCGGCAAGCACACGCACGAGCGCGCTGCTCGACCGCTCTTCCGCGATGCGGTGCACGGTGAGGCCCGCGGCACGAGCATCGAACGCCGTGCGGGGGCCGATGCACGCGACGACGGTGCAGTCGGGAAGAGGAGCGAACTGCTCGGCGATCTGTCGGGCCACGCTGCCCGAGCTCACGAGCAGTCCGTTGATGCGACCCTCCGCGATCTCGGTGACGATCTCGGCGGGCGCCGCGACCCCGACGGTGCGGTAGGCGCTCACGAAGCGCGCATCGATGCCGCGGTCGCGCAAGCCGCTCACGAGCGTGGGCTCGGCGATCTCCGACTGCGGAACGAGTACGCGCGCGCCACCCGGATCGGGCCACTCCTTGACGAGACCACGAGCCGAGTGGTCGCTCGGCACGAAGTCGACCGGGTACCCGGCGAGCTGCAGCGCGTGCGCCGTGGTCTCACCGACGGCCGCCACGCGTGTTCCCTCGGGAAGCCGAACACCCTGGCCGAGCAGAACGTCGACCGTCGTGGCGCTCGTCACGACGAGCCAGCCGTAGTCGCCCGCGCGCAGTGCCTCGAGCTCGGCGTCGAGCGCGGCCTGATCGTCGGCGCCCGCGAAGTTGATGAGCGGTGCGATCACGGGGGTCGCTCCGAGCGCCCGCAGCTTCGCAGCGATGCCGTCGCCCCACTTGCCGCCGCGGGGCACGAGCACGCGCCAGCCGAGCAACGGCTTGATGACCGGGAGCGCGCCCGTCGGCGTGCGGTCGATCGTCATGTCAGTGGGGGAGGACATCAGCTTAATGATGACCCCGCCGAGCGCAGACGCATAATCGAGGTCTGCGCGACTTCCCGACGCTCAGTCGTCGCTGAAGATCGCCCACGCGACGAGCCCGACCACGACGACCGCGGCAGCGGTCGCTCCGATGACCCAGGGAACGGGGTTCGACTCGTAGGACGCCTGTGCACGCTGCGCGGCCTCGGTGCTGCGCTTCTTGACGTCGAACTTCTCGTCGATCGCGTCGAGCGTCTGCTCGAGCTGCGCGCGGGTGGCCGAAACGGTGCTCTTGACGGTGTCCTTCGCCGTGTCGACGGTGTTCTTGACGGTGTCGCTCATGAGTTCTCTCGCTTCCTGAGTCCGCGGATGGCGCGGACGTCTTCCTTCACGCTGTCGATGGTCTCGGTGGGGGTGAGGGGAACGCCGCGCTTGAGCTGCCCGTAGCCGATGAGGCCGATGAGCGCCGCGAGCACGAGGAGAGCCCCGCCGACGATGAGGGCGGCCGCCCAGGCCGGCACGACGAGTGCCAGGGCGAGCACGGCGGCGGCGGTGAAGACGAGTGCCGCGAAGAAGGCGAACACGCCGGCGCCGACCAGCAGCCCAGCCCCGATGCCCGCAGACTTGAGCTTGCTCGAGATCTCGGCCTTGAGCGATGCGATCTCGGCCTGGAGCAGCTCGATGATGAGTCGAGGCACATCCGCGATGAGCGAGATCAGTCCTCGACGGGAGCGTCCTTCAGAGGGGGTGGTCATGGTGTACCGCCGATCAGGAGCTCGTGGACGAGCCGGAGCCCTTGGCGGTGGAGCCCTTCGCTGACGAGCTCTTCGCCGACGAGCTCTTCGCGGTGGAGCTCGTGCTGCGGCTCGAGGTCGAGCCCGACTTCTTCGCGCCGCTCGTGCTCGTGGACTTGGCCGTGCGCCCCGTGATGCCTCCGACGATCTTCTTGGCTCCGTCGGAGACGAATCCGGCGACCTCGGGTGCCTTGTCCTTCACGAAGTCCTCGGCCTGCTCGACGCGCTCCTGCACGCGCGGGTCGTTCCAGAGCCGCGCCGACGCGGTCTTGATCTGCTCGTAGCGCTCGCGTCCCGCGCGAGTGCCGAGTACGTAGCCGACGCCGAGTCCAGCGGCGAACAGGATCTTGCCTCTCATGGCTCCTCCTTCTGCGATGGGCACGGATGCGGAGCGTCCGCGGGTCTCCAGCGTAGTGCCGCCCGACCCGTGCCCGCCGGGGAATACGGAGGGGATTCCCAGGGCGCGACGGTGCCGACCGCCGTGCTTCGGCGTGGGAAACGTCCCGGCATGAGGGAGAGTGACGGGCCGGATTCCGTCAGGAGCGCGACGCCGAGGCGGCGGCCCTGGCGGCGGGACGCGCCGCGTCGAGCACCCGTGCGATCGCCGCATCATCGTGCGCGGCCGAGACGAACCAGGCCTCGTAGACGCTCGGTGGCAACGAAACACCGTGGTCGAGCATCCCGTGGAAGAAGGCGGGGTAGCGCCAGGATTCCTGATCCTGCGCCTCAGCGTAGTTCTGCGGGGCCGTCTCGCGGAAGAAGATCGAGAACTGCGACCCCGCCCACGCGACCGTGTGCACGACGCCCTCGGCAGCGAGCGCCGCCGAGAGGCCGTCGGCGATCTTCCGCGCGGCGATCATCAGCCGCTCGTAGACGGCGGGGCCGGCGCCCGCGAGCATCGCCGCCCCCGTCGCGACCGCGACCGGATTGCCGCTCAGCGTGCCCGCCTGGTACACGGGCCCGAGCGGGGCGAGAAGGTCGAGCACCTCGGCGCGGCCGCCGAGCCCGGCGAGCGGCAGACCGCCGCCGATGATTTTGCCGAAGGTCGTGAGGTCGGCGTCGTATGGGGCGCCCTCACGCTCCTCCAGACCCCACCAGCCCGCCGCGGTGGCACGGAACCCGGTCATGACCTCGTCGCTGATGAGCAGCGCACCGTGGGCGTGGGCCGTGTCGGCGAGGAGCCGGTTGAACCCCGGCTTCGGGGGCACGACGCCCATGTTCGCGGCGGCCGCCTCCGTGATGACGGCCGCGATGCGGTCGCCGTGCCGCGCGAAGACTTCGGCGAGCGCCGCCTCGTCGTTGTAGGGGATGACGATCGTCTGCGCCGCGGTCTCGGGCGTGATGCCCGCCGACCCGGGAATGCCGAGGGTCGCGATGCCCGAGCCTGCCTCCGAGAGCAGCGAGTCGGAGTGCCCGTGATAGTGGCCGGCGAACTTCACGAGAAGCGGCCGACCGGTCGCACCGCGCGCGAGCCGGATCGCCGTCATGGTCGCCTCGGTGCCCGTCGAGGTGAGGCGCAGCTTCTCGATACCGCGGCGCTCGGTGCCGTCGGGTGCGGTGAGGGTGAGGCGGTCGAGCACGAGCTCGGCGAGGTCGACCTCCCCCGTCGAGACAGCCCCGAAGCCGAGGCCGTGATCGACGGCGGCATGGGCGGCCGCGATGACATCGGGATGCGCGTGGCCCAGCAGCGCCGGACCCCACTGCCCCACGAGGTCGACGTACTGGGTGCCCTCGATGTCGGTCACGTACGGGCCGCGGCCGCTCGCGAGGAAGCGCGGAGTGCCGCCGACCGAGCCGAACGCGCGCACGGGCGAGTTCACTCCTCCCGGTGACACGGCGAGCGCGCGCTCGAAGGCCTCGGCGTTGGTCGCGGAGGTGCGGCCGGAGACGAAGCGGGTCATGACAGGATTCCCTTCTCGGCCAGGTCGAGCGCCGCATAGCTGAGAATCGCGTCCGCGCCGGCCCGGCGCAGCGACGTGAGCGCCTCGAGCTGAGCACGGTCACCGTCGATCCAGCCGTGCTGCGCGGCCGCCGCGATCATCGCGTACTCCCCCGAGACCATGTAGGCCCACACGGGAACGGGCGAGATGTCGGCGACGCGACGCAGCACATCCAGGTACGGCAGCGCGGGCTTGACCATGACGATGTCGGCACCCTCCTCGATGTCGAGTGCGGCCTCGCGCACGCCCTCGCGCCCATTGCCCGGGTCGAGCTGGTACGTGCGACGATCCCCCTGCAGGGCCGACTCGACGGCATCGCGGAAGGGGCCGTAGAACGCCGAGGCGAACTTGGCCGAGTACGCGAGCGTGGCGGTCGCGGTGAACCCCGCCGCGTCGAGCGCGTCGCGCACGACGCGCGTCTGGCCGTCCATCATGCCGCTGAGGCCGAGCAGCTGGCTGCCCGCCTCGGCCTGCGCGATCGCCATGACCGCGTAGCGCTCGAGACTCGCATCGTTGTCGACCCGGCCCTGAGCATCCAGCACGCCGCAGTGCCCGTGGTCGGTGAACTCGTCGAGGCAGAGGTCCGTCTGCACGACGAGACTGTCGCCGACCTCGGCGACGACGGCGCGCGTGGCCACGTTGAGGATGCCCTCGGGGTCGGTCGCCCCCGAGCCGACGGCGTCGCGCATCGACGGTACGCCGAAGAGCATGATGCCGCCGAGGCCCGCACCGGCCGCGCGGGCGGCGAGCGCGCGCGCACTGTCGAGGCTGTGCTGCCCGACGCCCGGCATGGAGGCGATCGGCTGCGGGGCGCTCAGGCCCTCGCGCACGAAGACGGGCAGCACGAGGTGCCGAGCCGCCACGTCCGTCTCGCCGACGAGGCGGCGCACAGCGGGCGTCGCACGCAGGCGGCGGGGGCGGATGCGCGGGCCGAGGCCGCTCGGCTCTGCGGGCTTCGGCGCGCTCACCGCGCGCCGCCCAACGGCGCGAGGTCGGCTGCGCCCTGACGCAGTAGCTCGTCGACGACGAGAGCGGCCGCGTCCTCGCCGGGAGTGCGTGTGTCGGCGACGTACAGCGCGTGCGCGCTCGAGACCTGCTCGCCGGTCTCGGGAGAGTACACGCGAGCGGCGAGGAAGAGCATGCCGTCGTCGAGGAAGGCGTGGGCGCCGAGGGGCGCGGAGCACCCCGCCTCGAGCAGGCGCAGCACGGCCCGCTCGGCCTCGACGGCCGTGCGCGTGGGGCTGTGGTCGAGGCTGTGCAGGGCGGAGGCGAGGGGCCCGCGCGTGCCGCGACGCACCTCGACGGCGAGTGCTCCCTGCCCAGGGGCGGTGGGCCAGCCATCGATTCCCAGGTGCTCGGTGATGGCATCATCGCGACCCAGACGCTCGAGGCCTGCCGCGGCGAGGATGACGGCGTCGAGGTCGGCGGCCACACCCTCCCGGTCGCCGAGAACGCGCGCCAGGCGCGTATCGACGTTGCCGCGCAGCTCGACGACCTCGAGCTCGGGGAACCGGCGGCGCAGCTGCGCCCGGCGACGCGGTGAGCCCGTGCCCACCCGCGCGCCCGCGGCCAGTTCGGCAAGCGGCACTCCGCCCGCGACGACAGCGGCGTCCCGCGCGTCCGCGCGCTTCGGCATCGCGCCGATGACGAGCTCCTCATGCGGGGCGGTCGGCAGGTCCTTGAGCGAGTGCACGACGACGTCGCACTCCCCCGCCAGGAGCGCCTCACGCACAGCGGTCACGAACACGCCCGCGCCGCCGATGCTCGCGAGCGGCTCGGGCGAGGTGTCGCCGTGCGTCGTGATCGTCACGAGCTCGACCTCGAGGCCCGTGCGGGCCGCGATCGAGTCGGCGACGCGCTGCGACTGTGCGAGGGCCAGGGCGCTGCCCCGAGTGCCGAGGCGGATCGGCGCCGTGTCCTCGGCCGAAGGAGGTGCCGCGGTCACGGCTGCAACCCCGAGATGGCCGGCTGGAAGCCCGCGCGCACGTTCTCGCAGCAGCCCGGCCGGCACACGTCGTACCAGGGCCCGAGCGTCGTCTCCCGCACGCGCGCGGCGGCAGGGGTGCCCCTCAACCGCTCCTCGATGAGGTCGACGAGCCCGCTCACGTAGACGGGATCGACGCCCGGCGTCGGCACGCGCACGCCCGTCACCCCGTGCTCCTCGCACGTCTCCATGGCCTCCGTGTCGAGATCCCACATAACCTCCATGTGGTCGCTCACGAAGCCGACCGGCACCATGACGATCGCGGTCGCGCCAGCGGCGGCGTGCTCGATGATCGCATCGTTGATGTCGGGTTCGAGCCACGGCTGCGTGGGAGGGCCCGAGCGGCTCTGGTAGACCAGCTGCCAGGCGACCTCCGGCACGTCAGCACCCGCGGCGCCGACGAGACCCTCCTCGCGCAGCGTCGCGAGCGCCCGCTGCATGATGACCTCGCTCACGGCGAGGTGCTGCGCCGCATAGGCACCGCCCTCGCCCCAGTCGACATCGCGAGGCCCGCTGCGCTCGGCGTCGGCGGTCGGGATGCTGTGGGTCGCGAACAGCACACGCGTCGCGGTGAGATCGGTGCCGGCCGCGAGCAGCTCGCGCAGAGCATCCGCGACGCCCGTCACGAAGGGGGCGACGAAGCCGGGGGCGTCGAAGAACTGAGCCACCTTGTCGACGCGCACCTGGCCCCATAGGCCCGTCGCGTCGAGTGCCTTCGCGAAGTCTTCGCGGTACTGCCGGCAGCTCGAGAAGCTGCTGTAGGCGCTCGTCGCGAGACCGAGGATCGTGCGGTGGCCGTCGTCGAAGGCCTGCTGCAGGGCCTGGGGCAGATAGGGATCCCAGTTGCGATTGCCCCAGTAGATCGGCAGCCCCAGTCCCCGACGATCAGCCTCGGCCTGCAGCGCCGCCTGCAGCTGGCGGTTCTGCTCGTTGATGGGGCTCACCCCGCCGAAATGGCGGTAGTGGTGCGCGACCTCCTCGAGGCGCTCGTCGGGGATGCCGCGCCCGCGCGTGACGTTGCGCAGGAAGGGGATGACGTCGCCCTGCCCCTCGGGGCCGCCGAAGCCGGCGAGGATGACGGCGTCGTAGGCGACGGGCGCGGTCACATGACCGGCCTCGGCCTCCGCGAGCGCCGCGTCGCTCGCCGCGAGCGGCAGCTCGTTGTTGGTGATGGTCACGAGAGAACCTCCAAGACTTGGGCGTCGAGCTCGGCGTCATCGAGGCGACGGCCGGTGTAGAAGGGCACCTCTTCGCGCACGTGGCGGCGTGCCTCCGTGTAGCGCAGGTCGCGCATCATGTCGACGAGGTCGAGCAGCTCGTCGCTTTCGAGGCCCAGCAGCCACTCGTAGTCGTTGAGTCCGAACGCCGCGACCGTGTTGGCGAGCACCCCCGTGAAGGCGCTGCCCTTGCGCCCGTGCTCGGCGAGCATGTCGCGCCGCTCCTCGTCCGGCAGCAGGTACCACTCGTACGACCGCACGAACGGGTACACGCACAACCAGGTCTTGGGCTCCTTGCCGAGCATGAAGGCGGGTGCGTGGCTGCGGCTGAACTCGGCCTGCACGTGCACGCCCATGGCGTTCCACGTCGGCAGGAGCCCGCCCAGAAGCTCGGCGCGGCGCAACGTGCGCATGGCCGACTGCAGCGCCTCCGGATCGGCGCCATGCAACCACAGCATGAGGTCTGCGTCGGCGCGCAGCCCGCTCACGTCGTAGACGCCGCGCACGGTCACTCCCTGCGCGGTGACGGCGGCCACGGCGCTCGCCACGCCGCCGCCGGTGGCGGGGCGCGCAGGGTCCCGGCGCAGGACGGCGTAGAGGGTGTAGGCGAGGGTCTCGCTCACGGCTGCAGCTCCTTCATGGTGCGCTGGGTGTGGTCGATGATGGCGGCGAGCCCGGTTCCCGCGACCTGCTCGCCGACGATCGGGATGCTCCCGCTCGCGTCGATGCGGCCAGCCCGTTGCCACGTGGTCACGGTGGACCCGACGATGCTCGCCGCAGGCAGCTCGATGCCGAGCAGTCTGCCCGCATCCTCGCGCGCCCGCTCGACTGTCGCGTCGTGCTCGTAGCTCAGGCGCAGCACCTCGTGGCCGCGGGCCGCGGCGCGCACCCACTCCCACTTCGCGGTGAGGTGCGTGAGGGCGCGGGCCCGCACGCTCGAGCCGCGCGCGACGAGCACGCCCGTGCCGCGAGGCGCGCCGGCGAGCGCATCCGCGTCGGGGAGCGAGTGCGGGTCGACGACGAGCGTCACGAGGTGGGTGACGGTGCGCGTACCGGCGCCGACCAGGCCGGGTGCGGCGACGATGACCCGCCCCACGAGCTCGTCGCCGTCCTGATCGGGATCCTCCGTGGCGAGCACCACGCGATCGGCGTGCACCTCGGCGACGCGGGTGCCGTAGTGCACGGGCACGCCGAAGCGGTCGAGCTTGGCGAGCAGCGCCTCCACGAGCACGGTCATGCCTCCCTCGAGGCCCGCGACGAGGCTGCCCGCGGGAGCGTCGATGCGCAGTCGGGCGACGGCGCGGCCGAGCGAGTTCTCGCGCAGGAGGTGGTGCACGAGCCCGGGCACGGCGTCGAGCGGGAGCTCGTCGGGGTGCCGCGAGTGGATGCCCTCGACGACGGGCGCCACGAGCTTCTCGAGGATCCCGTCGCCCATGCGGCGCCGCACGAGCTCGCCGACGGTGGCCGCCTTCGCCCCGACGGGCCCGGGCAGCACCGTGTCGAACATCCCGCGCCAGGCGTCGCGGCGCCCCACGATGCTCACGACGTCCGCCGCGAGCGGGGCGGAGGGGATGCCGAGGAGGCTCACGGCGGGCAGCCGAGCCGCGCGGTCCTCGGCGCTGTGCAGCCACGCCCCACGGTCGAGCGGGCTCACGATGCGGTGCTCGAGGTCCAGCCTCGCGAGGTAGTCGCGCACGATGCCGCCGCGCGTCGCGAACGATTCGGCTCCGGCGTCGAGGCGGATGCCGCCCACCTCGTGGGCACGCACCTGGCCGCCGGCGACGGAGTCTGCCTCAAGGACGCTCACGGCGAATCCCTGCAGCACGAGCTCGCGCGCGGCGACGAGGCCCGCGACGCCCGCGCCGACGACGATCGCCGCAGGTGGCGCCCCCGCGACGGGAGTGCCCTCGGTCGGGCTCGGGTCAGTCATGCTCGGGTCGGTCGCCGTGCACATGGGCGACGAGGCGCGTGAGCGTATCGGGGTCGGTCTCGGGGGGCACGCCGTGGCCGAGGTTGAGCACGTGCGCCGGCGCCCGCCGACCGCGCTCGAGCACGTCATCGGTGTGCGCGGCGAGCACGCTCCACGGAGCGGTGAGCAGGGCGGGGTCGATGTTGCCCTGGAGCGGCATCGCGTGGTCGAACGCAGCACTCGCCTCATCGAGAGGCAGTCGCCAGTCGATGCCGATCGCGTCGACGCCGAGGGCGGCGATCTGCGGCAGGATGCGGTCGGTGCCGAGACCGAAGTGCACGCGGGGCACGTCGAGCCCGCGGAGGTGGTCGAGGGCGCGCTTCGAGTGCGGGGCGACGCGGCGCTGATAGTCGGCGCGGGAGAGCGAGCCGACCCAGGAGTCGAAGAGCTGCGCGGCGCTCGCGCCCGCCTCGACCTGCGCGCGCAGGAACATGCCCGTGACGTCGGCACACCAGTTGAGCAGCGTCGCCCACGTGTGCGGATCGCTGTGCATGAGAGCACGCGCCCTGATCTGGTCCTTCGAGGGGCCGCCCTCGATGAGGTAGGAGGCGAGGGTGAAGGGCGCCCCGGCGAAGCCGATGAGGGGTGTCGCACCGAGCTGCTCGACGGTGAGGGCGACGGCCTCGCGGATCGGGTCGAGAGCGGCCGGGTCGAGCGGGCGCAGCGCGAGAACGTCGGCGGCCGATCGCACGGGATGCTCGAGCACCGGTCCCCGCCCCGCGACGATGCTCACCTCGACACCGGCGAGCAGCACGGGCACGACGATGTCGCTGAAGAAGATTCCGGCGTCGACGCCGTGGCGCCGCACGGGCTGCAGGGTGATCTCGCTCGCGAGCTCGGGGGTCAGGCACGCCTGCAGCATGTCCCCGCCCGCGCGCAGCTCGCGGTACTCGGGCAGGGATCGCCCCGCCTGCCGCATGAACCACACGGGGGTGAGCTCCGGTCGGTCGCCGCGGTAGGCGCGCACGAGGGCCGAGTCGGTCGTGCGACCGTCGACGAGGGGGTGGGTGGGGCTCAGAGGCACCCGACCAGGATAGGTGGCCGGGAGTGTGAACTCGCTGTTCTGAGACGCCCTCGGGAATACCCCCCGGGGGAGGTCAGGCTTCACCGGATCGCGCGCCGTAGGATGATTTCTCGTGCTCCTCTGCATCACCGCTCACCACCGCAACACGTCGTTCGAGCTCCTCGAACGACTCGCGGTCGACGCCGCCGACCTCTCTCGATCAGTGCACGATGCGCACGCCGCGATCCGCGGCGCCGTCTCGATCGCGACGTGCAATCGGCTCGAGGTCTACCTCGATGTGGACGCGCCCGACCTTCTCGCGCGCGAGCTCGCGCAGCGCTCGGTGGTGGAGGCGCTCGAGTCGCTCGCGGGCGTCGACGAGGCGGCGGTCACGCAGAACGCCGAGCTGCTCGAGGGCGCCGGCGCCGTGCACCATCTCTTCTCGGTCGCTGCCGGTCTCGAGTCGGTCGCCGTCGGCGAGGAGGAGATCGCCGGGCAGGTGAAGCGCTCGGTGCAGGTCGCGCGCGAGGCCGGCACGACCACTCCCACCCTCGACCGCGCCTTCCAGGAGGCGACCCGCACCGCACGAGCGGCGCGGGCCAAGGGTGATGCGAGCCGTACCGGGCGCTCTCTCGCGAGGCTCGCGCTCGATCTCGTGGGAAGCCGCCTTGCCGACTGGGGCGGGGTCAACGTGCTGCTCGTCGGCACGGGTCAGTACGCCGCGACGACCATTGCCGCCCTGCGGGAGCGCGGCGCCGACCGCATCCGCGTGTACTCGCCGAGCGGCCGCGCGCAGGTTTTCGCCAGCCGCACGGCCACCGACCCGACGAACGACCTGGCCGCATCCCTCATCTGGGCCGATGTCGTGGTGACCTGCACGACGCGCCTGTCGATCGGCGCGGACGACGTGCCGGCAGATGCTCGGTGCTTCATCGTCGACCTCGGCCTGCCGCGCAATGTCGACGCGACGGTCGGCGAGCGCGACGGCGTGACGCTTCTCGACCTCGAGACGATCCGTCTGCATGCGCCGCTCGTGCACTGGTCGGCCGAAGAGGATGCTCGCAGCGTCGTCGATGCCGCCGCGCACTCGTTCGTCTCCGACGCCGCCGTCGAACCGGCCGTCGTGGCTCTGCGTCAGCACGTGCTCGACCTCGTCGACGGCGAGATCACTCGGGCGCGCTCGCGCGGCGACGATGACGGCAGGGTCGAGGAGGCCCTGCGCCACCTCACGAGCGTCTTCCTCCACACGCCGTCGGTCATGGCGCGGCGTCATGCCGCCGCGGGCCGGGCCGAGGCCGTCGCCGGGGCAGTCGAGACGCTCTTCGGCCTCGAGGTCGGCGCCTCGCGAGGCTCGAGGGCGACGCCGCTGTCAGGTGCGCAGCCCTTCGAGGAGGGCGAGCAGGGCGAGGCCGTAGGCCTCGGGCGCTGAGACGCTCTCGAAACGGGAGAGGTGGCCGTCGAGCTCGATGGTGACGCGGTAGCCGTCGTCGACGGCCTCGAGCGATCGGAAGGAACGGCGCAGCAGGTCGCGCAGCTGGTCCTCGTGAGGCAGCCACAGGGTGTCGCCGAGATCGACCGAGTCGAGCGCCCACTCGGTCGTGCCGTTGAAGCTGAGCACGGTGCCGGAGGGGTACTCGTGCGCCTCGATCGTGAGCTCGCTCACCGTGAAGACCTCGGCGTCGAGCTCGTGCCGATAGATGTGGAACCGGTCACCAGACCGCGGCGCCCACGATAGCCCCGCGTCGCGCAGCCTTCTGGCGAGTCCGGTGCTGATCATGCGTCCAGCGTGACAGCACGAACCGGGTGTCGCCTTGGAGGGCGGCACCCGGTTCGCGGTGCAGTGCGTCAGTGACTGCTCGGTGCTGTTCCTAAACCTCCGCGCGGCGGCGGGCGACGACCATGCCCATGCCGGTGAGGGTGATGAGCAGAGCCGCGAGACCGAATGCACCGGTGAGGTCGCTCGCCCCCGTGTAGGCCAGCGTCTCGAGCTCACCGCACTCGTCGGCGTCTTGACCGGCCACGACGACCGTGAATTCGTCGCTCGTTCCGCTGTCGTTGACGCTGTCGTTCGGGTCGGTCACCACTGCGGTCACGACATAGCTGCCAGCAGCAACCTGCGTCGTCTCCTCAGTGAGCTCCTGCTCGTCCGCACCCTCGTAGTCGATGAAGTAGCGCACCGGCGTGGGGTTCTCGAGCGAGCCGGTCGGGAAGGTGACCGTGATCGAGCCGCTCACAACGTCGAAGGGTCCGCAGACCTCGTCGGTGGTCGACACCGAGGCGGGCCAGTTCGGGAAGGTCGGGAACTCGATGTCGCACTCCTCGGCGTCGACGCCCTGCACGGTGACCGGGAACTCCGCCGACGTGCCGCTGTCGTTCACGCTGTCGTTGGGATCGGTCACGACGGCCGTCACGACGTAGTCGCCCGCCGGCACCACGGTCGACTCCTCGGTGAGCTCCTGCTCGTTCTCACCCTCGTAGTCGATGAAGTACCGGATCGGGTTCGGGTTCTCCTCCGAGCCCTCAGGGAACACCACGTTGATCGCACCATCGGTCACCGTGAACTGCACGCACGCCTCGTCGGTCACCGTCACCGACGCGGGCCAGTTCGGATACGTCGGCAGCTCGGTGCACGCGTCGGCATCGACGCCCTGCACGGTGACCGGGAACTCCGCCGACGTGCCGCTGTCGTTCACGCTGTCGTTGGGATCGGTCACGACGGCCGTCACGACGTAGTCGCCCGCCGGCACCACGGTCGACTCCTCGGTGAGCTCCTGCTCGTTCTCACCCTCGTAGTCGATGAAGTACCGGATCGGGTTCGGGTTCTCCTCCGAGCCCTCAGGGAACACCACGTCGATCGTGCCATCGATCACCGTGTAGTCGACGCACGACTCGTCGACCACCGTCACCGACGCGGGCCAGTTCGGGAAGGTCGGCAACTCGGTGCAGTCTTCCGTGAACTCGTCGATCGTCAGGCTCTGATCGAGCGGGGTCGCGGTGTACAGATCATCAGCATTCGCGTCGACCCCGGCCACCGAGTAGTCGCCAGCGGGAAGGGCCGCGGTACGGCCGGTCGTCCCGTCGAACGCCACGGGGTTGCCTGACCCGTCTTCGATCGAGTAGGTGACGCCCGGCACGCTCAGGTCGACCGTGATGTATCCGCCCGACACGGCGTTGTCGACGCAGCTGTACTGCGTCGCGAACGCCGTCGGCGTGACCTGCTCCGGCTGAGGAGTGGACACGATGCGGAAGCCCGTGTGCGAGATGCCGTGACCGGTCTGCGCCGTGAAGTCGTACGTCGTTCCCGTGAAGGCGGACGAGTCGATGCCAGCGACCCAGCTCGCGCCCTTCACGCAGAAGTCGATGTCGTAGCCGGCGACGAGGGTCCAGCTGAAGCTTGCCCCGTTCCATGAGACGCTGCCCCAGTCTGCCGCGTAGACACCCGTCGAGGCGTCCATCGCGGCGGGCTTCTGATAACCAGCACCGTCGCAGGTGAGGCCGTTCTGATCGGTGAGCGTCACGCCCGCGATGGGAGTGGGCGTCTCGCCGTTGGGGCCTCCGTGGTCGGCGAAGGCGACACCAGCGCCGCCGAGGCTCATGCCGATGGCGACGACCGCAACCGTCGCAGCGGCGAGGATCCGCTGTCGAGTTCTCATGATTGATGCTCCTGATGGGTGAAGGAGCCTCGCGCGTCGGGTACGGCGTGTGAGGTTCGGGTGGGTGGTGCCGTTGCGTTGTTGCTGTTTTCAGTTGTGGGGTGATGCACCCCGGCGCGACAGGCCGTTTTCGGGTCGGTCCGGCACGCCGGGCTGCGCTGTGGTCGCGGCGCTATTCCACGAGCTGGCGTCGAAGCACGAAGCCGAGCCCCGCGAGGATGATGATGACCGCGCCGATACCGACTCCGGTCACGGCGTTGCTCGCCCCGGTGATCGCGAGCGTCGGCAGGTCGCAGTCGCTCTCGTCAGCGGCCCCGATCGTGAGGGGGAAGCTCACGGGGTCGCTGCCGGAGTCGTTGAGGCTGTCCTCCGGATCGGTGAGCACGGCTGTCACGACGTAGTCACCGTCGGGCAGTGTGGTGGTCTCCGCGGTGAGTTCCTGCTCATCGTCCGTGCCGTAGGCGAGGTAGTACCGCACCGGGTTCGGGTTCTCCTCCGGACCGGTCGAGAACTGCACGGTGATCGATCCGCTCGTCACGCCGAAGGGCGTGCAGACCTCGTCGGTCGCCGTCGCGCTTGCCGGCCAGTTGGCGAGCTCGGGCAGCTGACAACCGTCCGGGTAGGTGTTGAAGGTGCGGTCGAGCGGCGCAGGCTGGTTGGGGTCCAGCACGTATCCCGGGTTGGCGACGGGCGTCGCGAGCACGTAGTCACCCGGGTTCGCGGCGAACGTCTTCGACACCTCGTTCTCGCCGAAGACGACCTCGAAGGGCTCGTCGTCGTTGACCGTCACCCAGTAGGTGAGGCCCTCGACGAAGTAGAGCGTGTAGGTCGCCGTGAGGCAGGTGTCGACGTACTCTAACGGGTCGATGACGGGCAGTTGCTCGCACAGCTCCTCGTTGGGACCGTCGAGCGTGCCCGTGAAGGTCAGCGTCTTGCCGTCCGTCGACACCTCGCGGCCCTCGACGTCCACGTCGGGGCTCTGATCGAACGTCGTGTTCGCTCCGATCGCCGTGAAGACGACGGTGTAGTCACCGTTCTCCTCCACGGTCGTCTCGTCGAGGGACGCGAGCTCGGTGTCGAACAGGAAGCCGTCGACATTCAGAGCCTGCGGGTCGAGGCAGGTGGCGTCCGTGAAGGCCAGGAAGGCGTTCGTGACGGGCAGGACGCAGTCCTCCTCGCCGAGCGCCGGAGCCAGGTCACCCGTTGCGGTCAGGGTCGACTCGCCGTTGCTGAACCGGCTGCCCTCCGGTGCGGTGAACAGCACTTCGTACGAGCCGCTCGTCTCGCCGTCGTCGATGATCGACCAGGTGACTCCATCGGAGACCGAGAAGCCAGACTCGTCCAGGAGCGCCCCGCTGAAGCAGGAGGGGTCGGTGGTGGCGACTGCCGCGGTGGCCTCTGCGCACTGCGTCTCGTCGGCGGGCAGCAGCGAGATCGAGAAGGTCTTCGTCTTGCTGCCGTCGCCGAACAGGTAGCCGTCGGCCGCCGTGGCGACGATGACGTACAGGTCGTCGTTCACGCTCACGGTGCCGAACGAGGCGTTCTGCGCAGACAGCTGCGCGTCATCCCACGACTGACCCAACTCGCAGTCGGGGTCCGGCAGTGTGACCGATGCCGTCGCGACGCCGCAGTTCTCGATCGAGGACGTGACCTCGACGTCGAACGGTGAGGAGTCGGTGGCGAGCTGGAGGCCGTCTTCGGCGACAGCGCTCACCGTGTAGGTGTCGGCCGAGAGGCCCGTGAGTGTCGCGCCGGGAGCGAAGGTGCCCTCGATGCCCTCGACGGAGTAGCTCGCGATGCCGTCGACATCTCCGAAGGTGATCGTGCCGTTGCCGTCGAGGCACGTCTCAGGAGTCGGCGTGGCCGTCGGGGTCACGGGGCACTCGACGTACTCGCCGAGGTCGTAGGTCCAGCCGCCCTCGGGGTAGTCCTTCAACACGTAGGGGAAGGAGGCGTGGGCGGTGACGGTGAACTCGCCCTCGCGAGCATCCCCGACGTCGACGATGTCGCCAGCCGCATTGCGGACGGTGTACGAGACGTAGGGGTTGTCGTCAGGCAGAGAGATCGAACCGTAGGTGCCGCACTCCACGATGTAGCTCACGGTCGGCTCGATCGGAGTCTCAGCGTTGCACCCGGGGTCGGTGTAGGTGTAGGTCGGGTTCGGGCCGTCGAAGCCCATGTTGTGCAGGAAGCGCTCCTGGAAGTCCCACGGCGTTACGCCCTCGGGCCAGGCAGGCTGGTTGGGCCCGTTGAGCAGCGGGGAGGGGTTGGGGAAGGCGGTGCGCGAAGCGTAGATGTCGCCCTGGCCGCACTCGACCGGAATGCCGTACTCGTACTCGCCGACCTCCGTGATCGCGACGCCGTCGTTGATCTCCTCGGAGTCCACGAGGGTCTGCGTCCACAAGGACGTGGGGCTGTTGAAGGCCCACACGGCTGCGGTCACGTAGAGCGGTGCGCACAGCTGGTCGGTGTAGTCGTCACCCGCGGGCTGGGTGACGGTGACGACGCCCGAGTTGGTGCTCGCGTCGTAGGTGTACGAGATGTACTCGTCGGGGATGCACTCCGGCGGCGGCGGGCAGTCCGTGGGTTCCAGGAACCCGAACGTCCATTCGGTCTGAGTCTCCGCGGCGAAGCCGTAGTCGTCGCTCGCGGTTTCAGCGCGCACCTCGACGGTCTGCGCGCTCGTCACGGGGTAGGTGCCGTGAGAGGTCTGCGTGAACTCTCCGCCGTCGATCGAGACGAACCAGACGACGCCCTCGACGTCGCCGAGCGTGTATGACCCATCCGTGTCGCAGGTGATCTGCTGCATGGAGGCCGTGGGCACGACGAGCTCCTCGGTGGGCAGATCGCCGCACGTGACGAACTCGAGCTCGTTGCGATCCTGGTTGAAGTAGGTGCTGTTGAACTGCACCCACTCGATCGTCCAGGTGCCGGTGAAGTACTGCCCGTACTCGAATCGCAGAACACCCGAGTCGAGCTCCTCCTGCGAGATCGGCACCTTGACATCGTCGATGCCGAAGGTGTCGGCGAACTTGAGGAAGGCGTGGAATCCGGATGTGCTCGTCGGGTCCTGCGCCTGGTTCTCGTTGATCTCGAGGTTGATCTGACCGCGCACGCCGTTGTACACGACGTCGACGTTGATGTGGTCTGCGCCATTCAGCGGGCGACCGGTCTCGTAGCTGATCTCGACGCAGTCGACGATCATCTCGGGCTCGTCGGGCAGCTGGGTCGCGCGGAAGCCCGCGTGCGAGAGCCCCGCGTATGTGTGCACATAGCTCGAGCCGTCAAATTCGCTCGTGTCGATCGTTGTGAGGTACGTGCCGCCCTTGACGCACACGTCGACATCCCAGCCGTCGTCGACGGTCCAGGAGACAGTGCGGGTGTCGGCGTCCCACGTGAGTGAGCCCCAGGTCGCCGTGTAGGTGCCGTCGCTGTCGAGGTTGGGGCTGTCGAGCTCCCCTGGCTTCGTGAAGCCGATGAGGCTCGAGTCGCACACCAGACCGCCCTGCTGGTAAGTCGTCTGTCCCGTCGGGGTGCCCGACTCGGGCGAGGGCAACGAGGCGCTCGGCGGTGTGGCCATCGCGGGCGTGACGCCGCCCACGGCGAGGCCGAGGCCGACGATGACCGTGGTGGCTCCGGCGAGGATGCGCCGACGCAGAGAAGTGGCGCGTTCGGCACGACGGGTTGCTTTACGAGACATGGTGGTGCGCTCCTGGGGGGTTGGAGCCTCACGCCGCGGGGGTGCGCAGCGCAGGGTGCTTCGGGTTCCGACCGCTCTCGACAGGGGCGCCGGGATCCGGGGAGATCGTGGGCGCCGACGCGAACGGTCGGCTTCGGGTATTCGGGTTCGGGTATTCGGGTTCAGACTCGACCCTGCGTCAACGTCGGGTAGGCGCAGTTCGAGGCCGATAGGAGACTACTCTGTCCGCCCTTTGGGGGACAATCTGAACAGACTTGTCTACCCCAGGACTGGGGAGAGGCATGATGAAACCTCAGTGCACGAACTCGAGCAGGTCGAGCCCGAACGTGCGCAGGGCGTCGATCACGCGCAGCCGTCGGCCCAGATCGGTGTCCTCGAAGTGCACGGAGACCGCGTAGGAGACCCCGGCGCGTGGGCCGCGCAGGACGCCCGCTTCCGATCGCACGCCGGCGTCCGTGCCGGTCTTGTTGACCATCCACGTGTTGTGCTCGACGCCTCGGTGCGCCAGCGGGTCTCGTCCGAAGGACCCCGCGACGAGCGAGAGGTCGCCATTCAGCGAGAGCCACCCGAGCACGCGCTGGCTCGTCTCCTCATCGACGATGTGTCCGTGGGCGAGGGCGTGGAAGAGCCACGCGAGTTCGGCGGTCGACCCCACCGAGAGCTGCGGAGCATGGTCGGGGCCGCGCTCGTCGCGCACTCGATCAAGTAGCGCTGTGCGCGCGAGGCCGAGCTTTTCCGACCGGGCGCGCACCGCCGGCAGTCCGATCTGGCGCAGCAGCACGTTCGTCGCGAGGTTGTCGCTCGTGGCCCCGACGAGCGCCGCCAGATCACCGAGCGGAAAGGCCAGCGCCTGCAGGTGCCGCCACAGGCCGCTGTCGGCCACCGCGTCGCCATCGGCACGGTCGACGATCGCGAAGTCGGAGACCGAGCGATCCGTGAGCCGTGCGCTCACCTCGATGAGCAGCAAGATCTTGCCGACGGAGGCGGTCGGCAGCACGATGCGCTCGTCGACGGCGAAGATGCTGCTGCCGGTTGCGAGATCACTCACGGCGACCGAGACCCGTGCGCCCTCGAGCGCGATGGCCCCGAGAGCCCGGTACGACGCCCGAAACCCCGGCTCGCGCTTCTCTGCCCGGTGGCGCGCCGCCGGAGGGGAGCCCGCGTGGGCTCCCGGCGTGCGCGTCATGGGCAGATCTACCAAATGGTCACACGCTCCTCGGGGGCGAGCCACAGAGCATCCGCGGGCGTGACCTCAAACGCGTCGTAGAAGGCGTCGATATTGCGCACGATCTGGTTGCAGCGGAACTCGTTCGGAGAGTGCGGGTCGATGGAGAGCAGGCGCAGTGCCTCCTCCGGCCGGATGGCGATCTGCCACGCCTGGGCCCAGGAGAGGAAGAATCGCTGAGCTGCCGTGAGGCCATCGATCACCGGGGGCTCCGCGCCGTCGAGCCACAGCAGGTAGGCCTTCCATGCGATGCCGAGACCGCCGAGGTCGCCGATGTTCTCACCGATGGTGAGGGCGCCGTTCACGTGGTGGCCGGGGGTCTCCCGCGGCTCGAGCGCGTCGTACTGACCGATGAGGGAGGCGGTTCTCTTCTCGAAGGCGGCGCGATCCTCCTCCGTCCACCAGTCGAGCAGCCGGCCGTCGCCGTCGTAGCGCGAGCCCTGGTCGTCGAAGCCGTGCCCGATCTCGTGCCCGATGACCGCGCCGATCGCGCCGAAGTTGGCCGCAGCATCCCGCTCGGCGTCGAAGAAGGGGTACTGCAGGATGGCAGCGGGGAAGACGATCTCGTTCATGCCGGGGTTGTAGTACGCGTTGACGGTCTGCGGGGTCATGAACCATTCGTCACGGTCGATGGGCTTGCCCACCTTGCCGAGCTCGCGCTGGAACTCGAACTCGCCCGCAGCACGCACGTTCGCGAGCAGATCGTCTGGTGAGATCTCCAACGAGCCGTAGTCGCGCCAGCGCACGGGGTAGCCGATCTTGGGGGTGAAGCGCTCGAGCTTCTCGAGAGCCTTCTCGCGCGTGGCCGGGGTCATCCACTCGAGAGTCGTGATGCTCTGCCGATAGGCCTCCACGAGCGTCGCCACGAGGGCGTCCATCTCCTGCTTCGCCTCGGGGCGGAAGTGCCGCTCGACATAGGCGGCGCCGACCGCCTCGCCCATCGCTCCTTCGACGAGGCCGACGCCGCGCTTCCAGCGCGCCCGCTGCTCCTGCGCTCCCGTGAGGGTGCGGCCGTAGAAGTCGAAGTTCGCCTCGACGAACGCCGCCGAGAGGTAGGGGGCGAAGGACCGCACGATCGACCAGCGCAGCCAGTCCTGCCACTGCTCGAGCGGTCGGCCGGTCAGCTCCGCCGCGACACCGGGAGTGAACTCGGGCTGGCGGACGACGACCTCGGCGAGCGCCGACGCCGGAATGCCGTAGCCCTCGCGCCACGCGTCGAGCTCGACTCCCTGCGCCGCGCCCGACCACTCGGCCCAGGTGCGCAGGTTGTAGGTGGCCTGGGCGTCGCGGTTGCGCACGTTGTCCCAGTGGTGGCTCGCGAGCGCGGTCTCGAGCGCCATCACGCGCTCGGCACGGGCAGCCGCGTCGTCGAGGCCCGCGAGCGCGAGCATCCTCTCGATGTGCGCGAGGTAGGCGGTGCGCGTGGCTTCGTGCGCGTCGACGCGATAGTACGACTCGTCGGGCAGCCCCAGCCCGCCCTGCTCGACGAGCACGACGTAGCGCTCGGGGTCGCCCGGGTCGTTATCGACGAACAGCTGCACGAAGCCGCGGGCGCCCTCTCGCTCGAGGCGGCCCGTCGTCGCGAGGAGGCCAGTGAGATCGGCCACTGCATCGACCCGCGCGAGCAGGGGCTCGAGCGGGGCGGCGCCGAGCGCTTCGATGCGCTCCTCGTCCATGAAGCTGCCGTACAGGTCGCCGACCTTGCGCTCAGGAGTGCCCGCCTCGGCGAGCTGCGCCTCCTCGATGATCGTGCGCACCGCTTTCTCGGCCTCCTCCGCGAGGATCATGAACGAGCCGTAGCGCGCCTTGTCGGCCGGAATGGGCGTGCGCGCCTGCCACAGGCCGTTCACGTGGAGGAACAGGTCGTCTTGCGGTCGGATGTCGGGGTCGAGTTCTGCGCGGTCGATGCCGCTGGAGGAGGCGTCAGTCACGAGGATTGAGCGTAGTCGCGCTCGCCTTGGCAGACCATGACGAATCTCACGGTCGGTAGCGTGAGGGAGTGCCCGCCGCCCGAGCTCTCGACCGCGACATCGTGCGGCTCGCACTCCCCTCGCTCGGCGCGCTCGTGGCCGAACCGCTCTTCGTGCTGACCGATACGGCCATGGTCGGCCACCTCGGTGCCGAGCCGCTCGCGGGTCTCGGGCTCGCGAGCACGATCCTGCAGACGACGATCGGGCTGCTCATCTTCCTCGCCTACGCGACGACGCCGATCGTGGCGCGCAGGATCGGTGCGGGAGACGAGCGCGGCGCGCACGCGGCCGGCGTGGACGGCCTGTGGCTCGCACTCGGGCTCGGGGTGGCGCTGCTGCTGGTCATGCTGCCGCTGAGCCCGTGGCTGCTCGGTCTCTTCGGCGCGGAGCCCGAGGTTGCGGCGGCGGGCGAGGAGTACCTCTCGATCGCGTGGTGGGGCATCCCGGGCATGCTCCTCGTGCTCGCCGCGACGGGGGCGCTGCGCGGGCTGCAGGAGGTGCGCATTCCCCTCTATGTGGCCGCCGTCGGTTTCGGCGCGAACATCGCCCTCAACGCCGTGCTCATCTACGGTCTCGGCTGGGGGCTCGCCGGCTCAGCGATCGGCACGGTCATCGCGCAGTGGGGCATGGCGATCGTGCTCGTCGCTGTCGTGGTGCGCCGGGCCCGGGCAGCGAGCGCTCCCCTCCGGCCAGGGCGCGCGGGACTCGTCGCGGCAGCCCGCGCGGGGTCGTGGCTGCTCGTGCGCACGCTGAGCCTGCGCATCGCCCTCGTCGTCACGGTCGTCGTCGCGACCTCGCTCGGCACGGTCGAACTCGCGGCGACCCACATCTGGTTCGCCCTCTACGCGCTTCTCGCGCTGGCTCTCGACGCTCTCGCGATCGCGGGCCAGGCGCTCATCGGGCGCGGTCTCGGCGCGGCCGATGTTCCCCGCGTCCACGCGATCACCCGTCGGCTCGTCGGTTGGGGCGTCGTGGTGGGCCTCGCGCTCACGGCGGTGCTCCTCGCGAGCATCCCGCTTCTGCAGGTCGCGATGACCTCCGATGCGGCGGTGCGGGATGCCCTGCCGCTCGCCGTCGCGATCCTCGCGCTCGGCCTGCCCCTCGCCGGAGTCGTGTTCGTGCTCGACGGCGTGCTCATCGGCGCCGGAGATGGCCGGTACCTCGCCCTCACGGGCGTGCTCAACCTCGGGGCCTACGCGGCGGTGCTTACTCGGGCCGCATCGCTCGAGCTGCTGCTCGGCGCCTTCACGCTCGTCTACCTGGGCGCGCGCGCCCTCACTCTGGGACTGAGGGCGCGCGGCTCAGGCTGGATCGTGACGGGAGCCACGACCTAGTTCTTGAAGGCGTCCTTCGCCTTTTCACCGGCCTGCTTGAGGTTGGCCTTCGCCTGGTCGGCCTTGCCTTCGGCTTCGAGCTGCTCGTCGTCGGTGAGCTTGCCCGCGGTCTCCTTGGCCTTGCCGCCGAGCTCTTCGCCCTTGTTCTGCGCCTTGTCGTCGATACCCATGGTGAACCTCTCTTCTTCTCGTGGAGCGTTCGTGCGGATGCCCTGTACGTTTCCACCGGGCCTCGATTCGCGGCACCCCCTTGACACTGGAGGGGCTACGTGTCCCGCAGGGCGCGCGCAGGGGCAGCGCTGGTAGCGTCATCTCTCGACCTGCGCACCTCAGCACCGCAGTCCGTCCCACGAAAGGTCGCAGTGAGCGCCACCCCTTCCTCTCCCGGCACGACCCATTCGGGTCGCCCGAGCCTCGCCGCCTGGCGACTCGCGGTCTTCGTGGTCTTCGCCATCAACGGCCTCGCGATGGCGAGCTGGTTCGCGCGCACGCCCGCCATTCGGGATGCCCTGCAGGTGCGCACCGACGAGTTCGGGGTGCTCATCGCGGGCATGGCGGTCGGCTCGATCACGGGCCTCCTCGGCTCGTCTCACGTGATCGCCCGCATCGGCACGCGTGCGACGCTCCTGGTCGGCCTCGTCGTGAGCATGGGGTCGATCGCCCTGCTCGGCATCGGCTCCGCGACTTTCGGCTCCTACCCGCTCGTCCTCGTGGCGCTCGTGGTGTTCGGGGCGACGACGGGCATCATCGATGTCGCGATGAACGTCGAGGGCGCGGGCGTCGAGCAGGCGCAGGGTCGCAGCATCATGCCCTGGTTCCACGCCTCCTGGAGCCTCGGCACGATCGTCGGTGCCGCCGCGGCGGCCGGGCTCGCGGCGATCGGTGTGGGCCTCGACGCCCACCTGCTCGGCATGACCGCGCTCGGTCTCATCGCGAGCATCCTCGCCGTGCGGCATCTTCCCCGCCATCGCGCACTGCCGGGGCTCGACGACGACGGCCCGGGCCCCGAGCGCTCGACGTTCGCCGAGCGCATGGCGATCTGGCGCGAGCCGCGCACCCTCATCATCGGCGCGATCGTGCTCGGCATGGCGTTCGCGGAGGGCAGCGCGAACGACTGGCTCGCCCTCGCGATGGTCGATGGCCGCGGCGCCGACGAGGCGACGGGCGCCCTGGCCTTCGGCGTCTTCGCGACAGCGATGACGACCGGTCGCATCGCGGGCGTGTGGGTGCTCGACCGCTTCGGACGGGTGCCGGTGCTGCGCGCGAGCGCGCTCCTCGCGATGGTCGGTCTCGCGCTTCTCATCCTCGTCGACCACCCGGTGGCTGCCGGCATCGGCATCTTCGCGTGGGGCCTGGGGGCGTCACTCGGCTTCCCGGTGGGCATGTCGGCGGCGGCCGACGAGCCCTCGAAAGCTGCCGCGCGCGTGGCCGCGGTCGCGACGGTCGGCTACTTCGCGTTCCTCGTCGGGCCGCCCCTCCTGGGCTTCCTGGGCGAGCAGTTCGGCCTGCTCAACGCCTTCTGGGTGGTGCTCGTGCTCATCGCGGTCGCGTTCATCGCGACCCCGGCCGCGCGCGAGCGCGGCGCATCCCGGCACGCGACACCGGTTCGGGATGCCCCGCACTAGCCTCAGCCCATGACAGGTTCGCCGAGCTCGCGCCCCGCCCTGCCGCTCGACCTCGATCTGAGCGGCCGCACGGCGCTCGTCACGGGGTGCGGATCATCCAGCGGCATCGGCTTCGCCACCGCCCGCGCGCTCGCGCAACGAGGTGCCCGCGTCGCCATGACGGCGACGACCGAGCGCATCGAGGCGCGGGTCGCCGAGCTGCACGACGATGGCCTCGACGCGGTCGGCGTCGTCGCACGGCTCGAGACCGAGGCCGCCGCGACTGCGGCCGTGCGGGCCGTCGTCGAGCGTGTGGGCGAGCCGAACATCCTCGTCAACAACGCCGGCATGGTCGCGACCGGCGAGGAGATGCCGCGGGGCGACATCGGCATGAGCATCGACGAGTGGCGCAGCGCGGTCGACGTCAACCTCACGAGCGCCTTCCTCGTGACGCGCGCGGTCGTCGCGGGGATGCGTGACGCTGGCTGGGGCCGCATCGTGTCGGTCGCCTCGACGACGGGTGCCGTGCAGGCCGCGCGCGACGACCTCGGCTACGCCACCGCGAAGGCGGGCGTGCTCGGCTTCACCCGCGCGCTCGCGGTCGACGAGGCGCGTCGCGGCATCACGGTCAACGCGGTTGCTCCCGGCTGGATCGCGACGGGGTCGCAGCTGCGGCAGGAGGTCGAGGAGGGCGAGCTCGTGCCGCTCGGCCGCAGCGGTACGGCCGAGGAGGTCGCGAGCGCGATCGCGTGGCTCGCCTCCCCGGGCGCGAGCTACGTCACCGGGCAGCTCATCGTCGTCGACGGCGGCGGGTCCGTCATCGAGGAGCGCCGCCCCGGCCTGTACCCCTGGCGACCGTAGGCTGGGCTGATGCGACTCGTCATCGCCCGCTGCTCCGTCGACTACGCGGGCCGACTGAGCGCGCACCTGCCGCTCGCCACGCGACTGCTCATGCTCAAGAACGACGGCAGTCTGCTCGTGCACGCCGACGGCGGCAGCTACAAGCCGCTCAACTGGATGAGCCCGCCGTGCACCCTCGCGATCGAGCAGCCCGACGACGACCTCGCCGAGGCGGGAGTCGTCGAACTGTGGCGCGTGACGCACGCCAAGACCGCCGACCTGCTCGTCGTGAGCATCCACGAGGTGCTGCTCGACACCGCGCACGACCTCGGCGTCGACCCCGGTCTGCAGAAGGACGGCGTCGAGGCGCACCTGCAGAAGCTCCTCGCCGAGCACATCGAGCTGCTGGGCGAGGGCCACTCGCTCGTGCGCCGCGAGTACATGACGGCGATCGGCCCGGTCGACATCCTCGCGCGCGACGCGCGCGGAGCATCCGTCGCCGTCGAGATCAAGCGCCGCGGCGCCATCGACGGCGTCGAGCAGCTGACGCGCTACCTCGAGCTCATGAACCGCGACCCGCTGCTCGCGCCCGTGGCCGGTGTCTTCGCGGCGCAGGAGATCACGCCCCAGGCGCGCACGCTCGCCGAAGACCGCGGCATCCGCTGCCTGCTGCTCGACTACGACGCCATGCGCGGCCTCGACGACGGGGTGCCGAGGCTCTTCTGACGGCCCGTAGGCTCGAGAGCATGCTCCCCTACTCGGCGATCCTGCTCGATCTCGACGGCACGGTCACCGACTCCGCCCCCGGCATCACCGACACGCTCGCGTGGACCTTCACCCAGCTCGGGATGCCCGTGCCCCCGCCCGACGAGCTCCTCCGGTACGTCGGCCCGCCGTTGCTCGACTCGTTCCGCGACCGCGCCGGCCTCACGCTCGAGGAGCGCGAGCGCGCCCTCGAGGTGTACCGCGAGCGCTACCTCGACCGCGGCGCCTACGACTCGACGCTCTACCCGGGCATGGGCCCCCTCGTGCGAGACATCGCCGCAGCGGGCATCCCCCTCAGTCTCGCGACCTCGAAGCCCGAGACTCCCGCGACGCTCATGCTCGAGCACTTCACGATCGCCGAGCACTTCGACATCATCACGGGTGCGTCCGAGGACGAGGTGCGCAGCGCGAAGGCCGACGTCGTGGCCGAGGCGCTCGTGCGCCTGCGCGGTATGGGTGCTGACCTCAGCCGCCCCGTCATGATCGGCGACCGCATCCACGACATCGAGGGGGCCGCGGTGCACGGCATCCCGACGATCGCCGTGACGTGGGGCTACGGGGACGACGAGGAGCGCCGCAACGCCCGCGCGATCGCCCACGACGCGGACGAGCTGCGCAGCCTGCTCGGTCTCTGACCCGCGGGGCGGAGCACGCGGGCACCTCAGCGCGCGAGTCGCTCCACGACCGCGCCGAACACGCGCGGCAGGCGCGCGGCCGTCGGCACGATGAGGCCGCGCGCGGGTGACGTCGCCGCCGCGAGCAGCCCCGCAGTCAGCACGCGGAAGTCGCGCGTCGCGCGCGCCCACGCCCGCTCGTAGCCGGGCAGATCGTCGGCGGCGAGCCGGTCGGCGAGCACGCTCGCCTGCGCGAAACCGACGCGCAGGCCCTCCCCGGTGAGCGCGTCGACGTAGGCCGAGGCGTCTCCTACGAGAGCGATGCGCCCCGCCGTGCGCGCCGTGCTGCGCTGCCGCAGCGCTCCCGCCCCGCGCAGGTCGCTCGCCGGGGCGGCCCCGTCCAGTCGCGCGCGCAGCTCCGGCGCCCGCGCGATCGTCGCGTCGAGGTCGGCGGGCTTCCCGCCCAGCACCGCGACGCCCACGGTGCGCTCGTCGACGGGCGTCACGTAGAGCTCGGCGTCGTCGAGGTAGGTGACCTCGACGAGGTCGCTCCACGGGGCGATCGAGTAGTGGCGCCGCAGCCCGAAGCGCGGTGCGCGCGAACGCCCCCGAGGCGCGCCCGGCTGCAGGCCGGCGAGCTCTCGCACGCGGGAGTGCAGGCCGTCGGCCCCCGCGAGCCAACGGGCGCGCATCCCGTTGACCGTCACTCCCGTATCGTCTTGCGCGATCTCTTCCGCCTTCTCGACCCGAACCTCGATGCCCGCCGCATCGACGCGCTCGCGCAGCGCCGCGTGCAGCACGAGGCGGCGCACTCCGCGCCCGGGTGCGCCCGCGAAGCGATGGGCGACCTCCCGGCGCGCGTCCCGGTACCGGATGCCCGCGATCGGGTGCCCCGCCGGGTCGACGCCGAGCGTGCCGAGGGCCGCGAGCGCGCCCGGCATGAGCCCTTCGCCGCAGGCCTTGTCGATCGGCCCCTCGCGCGGTTCGAGCACGACCGGCGTGAAGCCGCGCGCGCGTGCCTCGAGCGCGAGGGCGAGGCCCACCGGCCCGCCGCCCACGATCGCGAGGTCGGCGTGCATTCAGTTCTCGCGCAGGGCCGCGAGCGCGCGGTTCTCGGTGGGGATGCGAAAGCCCAGCAGCAGGATCGCGTTGAGCACCGTGAAGACGAGCGCCGTGATCCACGCGGAGTGCACGAGCGGCAGCGCGATGCCCTCGATCGCGACGATCCAGTAGTTGGGGTGGCGCAGCCACGGCCAGCGGTAGGGGCCGCGCGTCACACGAGTCGCTCCGGGTACGACGATGACGCGCGTGTTCCACTGCTCGCCGAGCGCCCAGATCACCCAGTAGCGACCGGCCTGGCACAGGAGGGCGATGACGAGCATGGGCCAGCCGAGCGCGCCGAGGAACGGGCGGTCGAGGAGGACGACCTCCGCGATGCACGCGAGCAGCAGGCCCGTGTGCAGCACGACCATGGCGGGAAAGTGCCGGAGGCCGTGCTCGACGCCGCCGCGCGCGAAGGCGCGGGCGGCATGGCGCTTCGAGATGACGAGTTCGATGAGGCGCTCGACACCCGTGAGAAGAACGAGGCCGACGTACAGGATCACGCTCACAACAGCTCCCGTCTCATGACCACTCCACCGTCACGACCACTCCAGCACCACGAGCTCGGCGGTCACGCCCGGCCCGAGCGCGAAGAGCAGCGCCCGATCTCCGGCGGGCCGCTCGCCGACGGCGGCGAGCACGTGCAGCACCGCGGCCGAGGACATGTTGCCGGTGCGCTCCATGACACCCCAGCTGATGTCGAGCGCCGCGGGCGCGAGCTCGAGGCAGTCGGCGAACGACTCGAGCACGCGGGGCCCGCCCGGGTGGGCGATCCACACGTCGACGTCGTCGCGCTTCCAGCCCTGCTCGGCGAGCAGTTCATCGACGCCGGCCGCGAAGTGGCCGCCGATGAGCGCGGGCACGCCCGCGGCGAGCATGAGGCGAAAGCCTGCGCTGCCGATCTGCCAGCCGATCATCTCGGCGCTGTCGGGGTAGAGGGCGCTGCGGCTGCCGACGACGCGCGGCAGGGCGGTGATGCGCCCGGTGGCGAGAGGATGCTCGTCGCCGACCATGACGACGGCTGCCGCGCCGTCACCGAAGATGCCCGTGCCGACGACGTTCGCCATCGAGTGGTCGTCCCACTGGAGGGTGAGCGAGCACAGCTCGACGCTCACGAGCAGGGCGACACCCTCGGGATGGCCGGCCAGGTAGTCGGCGACGCGCGCGATGCCCGCGGCTCCCGCCACGCAGCCGAGCCCGAAGCTCGGCACGCGCCGCAGGTCGGAGCGAAAGCCCATGCTCGTCGCCAGGAGCGCGTCGAGCGAGGGGGCGCCGAGCCCCGTCACGGTCGTGAAGAAGAGGTGGTCGACATCGTCGACACTGAGTCCGGCCTCTTCGAGAGCGACCCGCACCGAGCGCTGCGCGAGCGGCAGAGCGTGCTCGACGAAGAGCTCGTTGGTCTCGGTGAAGCCGCTCAGGCCCCGATACTCGTCGAGCGGCAGCGCGAGGTGCCGGGTGCGGATGCCGCTCGAGGCATGGATGCGCTCCATGACCGAGCGCGTGCGGTCATCCTCGGCCATTCCTGCGGCGAGCGCCGCCGTGATCTCCTCCTGGGCGTGCTCATGATCCGGCAGCGCCGCGGCCACGGAGAGGATGCGCGCCATCCGCGCACGCTAGCAGGGCAGGGTGAGGATTCGGCCGCGTATTCAGCACACCGTAGGCTCGATGATCGTCCGTCCCGACGCACCCGCCTCGCATCAGGAGACCCTCATCGGCAGTCCGCCCAGCACGACAGAGATCCCGCTGCCGCTGAACCCCTCGACCGAGCCCGTGCCGGTCACCCGACGTCGGCCGCGCGGTCGATTGTGGTGGTGGGGAGTCGTCGTCGGGGCCGGGATCGTCTCCGGGCTCACGGCTCCCGGGCAGACCGCGGGCCTCAGCCCGCTCGTCGACCCGCTCATCACGACTCTCGACATCACGCGCACCGAGATCAGCACGGCGTACCTCATCGGCACTCTGGCCGGTGCGGTGGCCCTGCCGTTCATAGGCCGCGCCCTCGACCGCTGGGGTGCCCGCTCGGTCATGATGATCGTGGGCGTGGTCTTCGCGCTCCTCCTCGCCGCGGCGAGCTTCGTCACCGACATCTTCGGCCTCACGGGCGCCTACGCAGGGTTGCGCATGGCGGGCCAGGGGGCCCTCTCGCTCACGGCGGTCACGATCGTCGCCCGCACAGTCACCCACCGATCTGGCCTCGCGCTCGGCATCACGAGCGCGATCGGCTCTGCCGGCATCTCGCTCGCGCCCCTCGGCGTCGAGCGGCTCGTCGCCGCGAGCGATGTCGCGACGACGTGGCGCATCGAATCGCTCGCGGTGCTCGCGATCGTGCTGCCGATCTCGTTGTTGCTCCCCCGCGACGCCCCTGGACGCAAGGGCGCCGAGCGGCCCACCGAGGCCCCCGTCGAGGGCTGGGATCTTCGGCCGGCCCTGCGCACCGGCATGTTCTGGGTGCTCACAGGCGCGATCTTCTGCACCGGGATGCTCACCACGGCGCTCGCGTTCCACCAGATCTCCATCCTCGGGCAGCAGGGCTTCTCGACCGTAGAAGCGGCCGCGAACTTCGCGTACCAGACCATCACGGCCCTACTCGCGACGCTCGCCGTCGGCTCTCTCGCCGACCGCATCGACCCGCGCTGGGGGGTCGTGTTCTCGATGGCGATGATGGCGGGCACGCTCCTCTTCCTTCCCTTCGTGGAGAGCGGTGTGCTCGGCATCCTCTACGGGCTCATGCTCGGCGCCGCCGGCGGCGGGCTGCGGGGCATCGAGGCTGCGGCCTTCGTGCGCTACTACGGTCGTCGTCGCATCGGCACGATCCGCGGGGTCGCGACCTCGATCGGTCTCGCCTCGACGGCGCTCGGCCCTCTCGTCTTCGCTCTCGGCTTCGGGGCCACGGGCAGCTACATCGAGACCGCTCTCGTCTCCGCGCTCCTGCCGTTCAGCATTCTCATCGCGGCGATCGTCGTGCGTGCTCCCGTCGCGTCGTCGGCTCCGGTTGACTAGCGCCGAGCATCCCCAGCCCTGACCCTCGAACCGTGCCGAGCGGTTAGGCTCGACGCGCCCCGCCTTCACCGACGAACGCGCCCTCGAAGGAGTCTGTGTGCCCCCGTCGAACGCCGATCACTCACCCCGTGTGGATGCGCTGCGCGCGGGAGCGCAACGGTGGGTCGAGCTGCCCCTCGCGAGCAAGCGCGACCTCCTGCGCAGCGTGCGAGCCGCCACTCTCGCCGCCGCACCCGACTGGGTGCGCGCGGCCTGCGAGATCAAGGGCATCGACCCCGATTCTCCGGCCGCGGGTGAGGAGTGGTCGACGGGCCCCTACTCGCTCATCACCGCGACGAGCGCGATGGAGAAGACCCTCAAGCTGCTCGACGCGGGGCGCTCCCCCGTGTCCGAGGTCGAGATCGGCCGGGCTCCCGGAGGCCGCACGACCCTGCGCGTCTTCCCCTATGTGGCGAAGGACGCCGTCCTGCAGGACTACGAGGCGCGTGTGTGGCTGCGACCCGGCGTCTCGCTCGACGAGGTTCGTGCGGGCATCGCTCGCGAGCTGCGTCGGCGCGACCCGCAGCCGCGCCTGACGCTCGTCCTCGGGGCCGGCAACATCACGGCGATCCCCGCCCTCGACGTGCTGAGCGCGCTCTACCAGGAGAACTCGGCCGTCCTCGTCAAGCTCAACCCGATCACCGACCCGTTGCGGCCGGCGCTCGAGGCCGCCTTCGCGCCGCTCATCGATCTCGGTATCGTGGCGGTCGTCTCGGGCGACCGCGACCTCGGCGAGGCTCTCGTCACAGACGATCGCGTGGATCGCGTCCACCTCACGGGTAGCCGACACACTCACGACGCGATCGTGTGGGGTGACGGTGAGGATGCCGCCCGCCGCCGCGCGGCGGGCGAGCCCCGGCTCTCCACGCCCGTCACGAGCGAGCTCGGCGGCGTGGGCCCGGCGATCATCGTGCCCGAGGAGACCTGGAGCGACGACAACGTCGACGCCGTCGCCCGCGACATCGCGACGCAGCGCCTGCACAATTCGGGGTTCAATTGCGTGGCAACCCAGATCGTCGTGATCCCGGAAGCCTGGGGCAAAGCCGATGCCTTCGTCGACCGGCTGCGCCACCACCTGGCGATCGCCCCAACGCGGCCCGCCTACTACCCGGGGGCGTCGAGCCGGCAGCTCGCGGTCGTCACCGTGCACCCGCACGCCAATGTGCTCGGCGGCGACCCGAACGTGCCCCGCACCCTCGTCGATCACCTCGACCCGCAGGACGCGGACGAGCACCTCTTCACGCAGGAGGCGTTCGGGCCCGTGCTCGGCGTCGTGCGGCTGCCCGGCACGCGAGAGCCCGAGCCGTACCTGGCTGCCGCCGTCGCCTTCGCCAACGAGAAGCTCGCAGGAACCCTGAGCGCGAGCATCCACCTTCATCCGTCGACGCGGGAGGCCCTCGGGGGCGCCTTCGACGACCTCGTCGCCCAGCTGCGCTACGGCACGATCGGCATCAACGCGTGGGGCGGAACCGTCTTCGGGATGCCCGGGGGCACGTGGGGCGCCTTCCCCGGCCACACCCTCGCCGAGGTCGGCAGCGGTCTCGGCATCGTGCACAACGCCCTGCTGCTCGACCCCGACCACGTGGAGCGCACCGTCGCCGAGGGGCCGTGGCGCGCGCATCCCACCCCCCTCTGGTACGTCGGCAACCGCACCGCGCACGTGACCGCCCGCCGCCTCACGCGCTTCGCGGGCATCGACTCGTGGGCGATCGCCGCCCCGATCGGTGCCGCCGCGCTCGACAGCTACCGCAAAGGTTGAGCGTGGCGACCGCGCCCGAGCACGAGCGGCACGTCGACGTGCTCGTCATCGGCTCGGGGTTCGGCGGCGCGGTCGCCGCGCTGCGCCTCGTCGAGAAGGGCTACTCGGTCGCCGTGCTCGAGGCCGGTCGCCGATTCGCCGACGACGAGTTCGCGCGCACCTCGTGGAGTCTGCGCAAATACTTCTGGGCTCCCGCGCTCGGCCTGCTCGGCATTCAGCGCATCCACCTGCTCGACGACGTCATGATCCTCGCCGGTGCGGGCGTCGGCGGAGGCTCCCTCGTCTACGCCAACACGCTCTACCGACCCGCGAGCGACGCGTTCTACCGCGACCGCCAGTGGGCTCACATCGCGGACTGGCGGGCTGAGCTCGACCCCTACTACGACCAGGCCTCGCGCATGCTCGGCGTCACCACCAACCCGACGATCACGCCCGCCGACGAGGTCATGCAGAAGGTCGCCGCCGACCTCGGCGTCTCCGACACCTTCCGCCGCACGCCCGTGGGCGTGTTCTTCGGCGAGGGTGCCGGGGTCGAGTCGCCCGACCCGTACTTCGGAGGCGCCGGCCCGGCCCGCGCCGGCTGCCGCGAGTGCGGTGAGTGCATGACGGGCTGCCGCCACAACGCGAAAAACACGCTCGTGAAGAACTACCTGCACCTGGCCGAGTCGGCGGGCGCAGAGGTGCACGAACGCACCACCGTCACCCGCCTCGAGCCCCGCACCCACCCCGAACGGGCCAGATCTGACGCAAAGGGGCGCGTGCCCCCCACCCCAGCGCCGATTCGCGCCAGATCTGGCACAGCTGAGGAGGGTGGGTACGTCGTCACCACACGTGCCACGGGCAGAGGGCGGCGCAGCGAGCGACGCTGGACGGCCGACCAGGTGGTCGTCGCCGCGGGGGCCTGGGGCACGCAGCAGCTGCTGCACCGCATGAAGGCCGAAGGGCACTTGCCGGGCATCTCCGACCGGTTGGGCGCCTTGACCCGCACCAATTCGGAGGCCCTCGGCGGAGCATCCACGGCCCTGCGCCGCAGCCGCGGCGTCGACTACACGCGGGGCGTCGCGATCACCTCGTCGATCCACCCCGACGACCACACCCACGTCGAACCGTGCCGCTACGGCCACGGTTCCAACGCGCTCGCCCTGCTCGCGACGCTCGCCGTCCCGGTCGGCCGCCGCACCCCGCGCTGGCTGCTGTGGATCGGCCAACTGCTCCGGCACCCCGGCCGCGTCGCCTCGATGGTGGTCGGGCTCGGCAGCTGGTCGCGCCGCTCGATCGTGGGGCTCGTCATGCAGACGCGCGACAACTCCCTCACGGTGCGCGCGAGCCGTGGCGCCTTCGGGCGCTTCCGCCTGCGGTCGGCGCAGGGCCACGGCGAACCGAACCCCACCTACATTCCGCAGGCGAACGAGACCTACGCGCTCATGGCGAAGCACATGAACGGGTTCCCGCAGTCGGGCATCAGCGAGGTCGTCGACGTGCCCATGACGGCGCACTTCCTGGGCGGCTGCGCGATCGGCGACTCGCCCGAGAGCGGAGTCGTCGACGCGTACCACCGAGTCTTCGGGCACGAGGGCCTGCACGTCGTCGACGGCTCGGCGATCTCGGCGAACCTCGGCGTGAACCCCTCGCTCACGATCACCGCGCAGGCGGAGCGCGCCTTCGCCCTGTGGCCGAATCGCGGCGAACGGGATGCTCGTCCCGCGCTCGGCGAGCCCTACCACCCCGTTCCGCCGGTCACGCCCCGGTCGCCCGTGGTGCCGCCCGGCGCGCCCGCCGAGTTGCGCCTGCCCGTGCCGCTGGGCATCCCGCGCGTCGGCCGCCCCGCTTAGAGGACCTCGCAGAGAATCCCGGCCGCGGCTGTGACTTGCTTTTCGCAAGTAGAGTACGGGTGGGCCGCTTGCGATGTGCAACGAGCGTGTGCCACAGTGTGGCCCGATAGGGGGATCATCTGCCCATGACTCATGAGCTTCGTTCCGGATGCCCGATCGCGGCGTCCCTCGACATCCTCGGCGATCGGTGGACTCTCGTGGTCCTGCGCGACGTGCTCCTGGGCGGCCGCACCCGATTCTCCGAGCTCGCCGTCGACGAGTCGATCGCCACGAACATCCTGACCGACCGGCTCCACCGGCTCGTCGAGGGCGGCCTCGTCGAGAAGACGGCCGACCCCGATGACGGCAGGCGGGTGATCTATCGCCCTCTGCTTCCCGCGATCGACCTGATACCCGTCTTGGCCGAGCTCGTCGCCTGGGGCAGCCGCCACACCGCCGTTCCCGAGAATCCGGTTTTCGCGGCCTTCGTGAACCCCGAGACCCGTGAGGCGGCGGTCTCGCAGGTCATGGCGAGGCTCACCGCACAGGTGCGTTAGGCGCTCGTCACGGCCCGGAAGGCGTAGACCGTACCGATGAGTGCAGCGACTGTGCGCGCGACGTGGGCGACCATCCACCAGGCGAGGGCCGTGGTGATGGCCTCGTCGCTCAAGGTGAACGACCAGAAGGCGATGTTGAGCGGAAGGCTCACGACCGAGGTGATGCCGTACGCCAGGACGAGACCCACCAGTGCAACGAACCATGAGCGGCGGGTCGCGGAGCCCTTCTCCGATCGGCGCAGCATGACGATCGTGCCGACGAAGGCGGGCACGCTCGTGATGAAGACCGGGACGAGCAGGAAGACGAAGTAGTCGGCGAACCACCGCTCGAAGACGGCCGGCTCACTGAGCACGAAGAACGCGCCGAGACCGAACCCGATCGTGAGCATGACGCCGACGAAGCCGGCGCTTCCCAGTACTGCTACTGCCTTCATGGTTCATCCCTCTGCTCGAGCGCAGGACTCCCGGTCGAGAATCCACTTGCATTTAGCAAGTAGAGTACCGCACGGTGCTCGAACTAGCGAGGCTGGGGGCGGAACCCGCGCAACCGCAGCGAATTCGTCACGACGAACACGCTCGAGAACGCCATCGCGAGCCCGGCGAGCAACGGGTTCAGCAGCCCGAGCATGGCAATCGGAATCGCGGCGACGTTGTAGCCGAAGGCCCAGAACAGGTTGCCGATGATGGTGCGCAGGGTGCGTCGAGCGAGCCGGATCGCGTCGACGACGACGAGTAGGTCGCCGCTCACGACGGTGAGGTCGGAGGACGCCATCGCCGCATCGGTGCCGCCGCCCATCGCGATGCCGAGATCGGAGGCGGCGAGCGCCGCCGCGTCATTGACGCCGTCGCCGACCATGGCGACGACGCGCCCGTCGGCCTGCAGCTGCCGAATCACATCGAGCTTGCCGGCGGGCGTCACGCCCGCGCGCACGTCGTCGATGCCGAGCTCGGCCGCGACCGCCGCGGCGGCTCCAGCATTGTCGCCCGTGAGCAGCACGGGCGTGAGCCCGAGCGCACGCAACCGCGAGAGCGCGAGAGCCGAGGTCGGCTTGAGCGTGTCGCCGAGAACGATGACTCCGGCCACGGCTCCGTCGATCGCGACGACGATCGGCGTCGCACCCTGAGACTCAGCATCCGTCACGACTGAATCGTCGACGGGCACAGCCCACTCCTCGCGCAGCCACGATGCCCGGCCGATCGCGAGCGCGTGCCCGTCGACGACGGCCGTGACACCGGCCCCGGCGTGCGCCTCGAAGCTCTCGGCCGGCAGCAGCTCGAGGCCGGACGAGCGCGCGTGGTCGACGACCGCCCGGGCGAGGGGATGCTCCGACCCGTCTTCGGCGGAGGCGGCGAGCACGAGCATCCGGTCGCGATCGATGCCGCCCGCCGCCGTGACCGAGCGCACCGCCATGTGCCCCGTCGTGACGGTGCCGGTCTTGTCGAGCACGATCGTGTCGATGCGGCGGGTGCGTTCGAGCACCTGCGGGCCCCGAATGAGGATGCCCAGCTGCGAGCCGCGACCCGTGCCGACGAGCAGCGCCGTCGGCGTCGCGAGGCCGAGCGCGCACGGGCACGCGATGATGAGCGTCGCGACCGCCGCCGTGAAGCCGATCTCGACCGAGTCAGCGAAGACGATCCAGGCCAGAAGCGTGACGAGCGCGAGCAGGAAGACGATGGGCACGAAGATGCCCGAGACGCGGTCGGCGAGCCGCTGCACATCGGCCTTGCCGGTCTGCGCCTCTTCGACGAGGCGCGCGAGGCGCGCGAGCTCGGTGTCGGCGCCGATGCGCGTCGCCTCGACGACGAGGCGCCCGCCCACGGCGAGGGTGCCGCCCACGACGCGGTCGTCGACCGTGACGTCAACGGGCACGGATTCGCCGGTCAGCAGCGACTGGTCGACGCTCGAGGCTCCCTCGATGACGAGACCGTCGGTCGCGATGGTCTCGCCGGGGCGCACGACGAAGCGGTCGCCGACCTGCAGCGCGTCGACGGGCACGCGCACTTCGACACCGTCGCGCAGCACGGTCGCCTCGCGCGCAGCGAGGTCGAGCAGAGCGTCGAGGGCTTCGCGCGAGGAGCGCTTGGCGCGCGCTTCGAGGTAGCGGCCGAGCAGGATGAACACCGTCACAGCCGCGGCGACCTCGAGGTAGATCTCGTGGGCGCCGGCTTCGGGCGTACCGAGCAACTGCAGCTGCATAGTCATGCCGGGCATGCCGGCCTCGCCGAAGAAGAGCGCGTACACGCTCCACAGGAAGGCCGCCGTCACGCCCACCGAGATGAGGGTGTCCATGCTCGCGATGAAGCGGCGCGCGTTGTGCAACGCGACGCGGTGGAACGGCCACGCCCCCCACACCGCGACGGGTGCCGCGAGGGTCAGGGCGAGCCACTGCCAGTTCGTGAACTGCAGCGTCGGGATCATCGTCAGCACGAGCACGGGCACCGTGAGCACGGTGGAGATGAGGAGCCGCTGCCGCAGCGCGCCGAGCTCGTCGGGCGCGCTCGGCGCTGAACCGTTCCCGCCCTGATCTCCGGATGCTGCGCTCACCTCGCGCGGAACGACGAGCGTCGCCGAGTACCCGGCCTTCTCGACCGCCGCGATGAGCGCGTCTACGTCGAGCTGCTCTGCGGCCCCCGCGGCCGCGCGCACGCTCGCCTTCTCGGTCGCGTAATTGACCGTGGCCTCCACGCCGGGCACCTTGTTGAGGCTGCGCTCGATGCGGTTGGCGCACGAGGCGCATGTCATGCCCGTCAGCTCGAGCTGCAGGCCGGCGGGCTCGGTTTCGGCGCCCACCGCGGGCCGGGCATCCGTGGTGCTCATCGTCTAGAGCAGTGCGTAGCCGGCCTCGTCGACCGCTGCGCGCACCCTCTCCGGGCTAATCGAGGCGCTCGAGCGCACAGTGACGCGCGAAGCGCCGTCCTTCTTGAGCACGATCTCGACGGCGTCGACGCCCTCGATCGCACCGACTTCTTCCTTCACCGAGGAGACGCAGTGACCGCACGTCATGCCGGTCACGAGGTACTCGACGGCGAGACCGCCGGGGGCCGTGCCGTTGCCGATGCTGGAGACACGTGCCTCCGAGGTCGCAGTCTCGGTGGCTGCGGCGTCAGCGCCGCCGTCGCCGTGCCCGCACATGCAGGCTCCGCCACCGCAGCATCCGCCGGCGGCGCTCTGGTCGCCGAGAAGGTTGAGGGAGTTCTGGGGCATGCCGTTGGTGTCCATGCGCCCCATTGTCGCATACCCCCTAGGGGTACGCAAGGGCTCGTCGAGCTGGTGGTTCTAGGCACCCAGGACAAGTCCGGGAACCGACGCCGCTAGCTCGTCGGCAGTGGGGGTCATGCCTCGCTCGGGTCGGATGCGCACCCAGTCGAGATCGGGTCTCTCCGTGAGGGGCGAGTAGTCCTTCCCGCTGACGCGTCCGAAGAACTCTAGATGCCGTAGCGACCGTGCTTGACGGAGGAAGCTGAGCGAGTCGATAGCACCTTCGGTGCTGAGTCGGAGAGTCTCCAGCACCTCGAGCCCACCCACAGGACTGAGGTCACGGACGCCACGACGGATCGAGAGGTCGAGGTACCGGAGGCTGTTCAGTGACACGATCGGCTCCAGGCTCGTCGTGGCGGGACCAGGTGCCAGAGTCAAGCGCTCCAGTCGAGTGAGCGAGCGCAGAGGTTCCAGCGTGTCGATGTCGCTCCAGGTCGACACCAGTGAGCGGAGCTCCGTCTGCGCGGCGAGGGCACGGAAGACCGCTTTGGGCAGGCGAAACGGAAATGACAGGTGCACGATCCCTCTCGGTTCCGAGAAGAACGTGATCCACTCGCGCGCCGTCGAGCGACTGCGCGGAGCGCCGTCGCCCGCCTCCCATGCCGAGCAGGACACCGACAACCGCGACTGGCCTCGGTAGTCGGCCGGTCGTTCCAGCACACGAGGTACGAGGCCTCGCTCGTCCAACTCCTGCTCAGCGGCGGCGCACCGTTCCCGGAGCGACGAGTCATCCCCCTCGCCTCCGGCATCATCCGTGCCGTCGACGATCAGGGACAGGTCTGCCCACAGCCGACGCAGCGAGTCGTCGTCCAGGCAGCGCACGTCGCGCTCGTCCTGGAGCGCCTCGTCGAGAAGGAACCGTGTCGCACCCTCGACGTCGTCGGTGTGCGTCGGGCCTTGGTAGAGGTGAGGCGGGATCTGCCACTCGCGGCCGACGGAAACCAGCCAGCAGATTTGTGCACGGCGCGCAGCCGCCCAGGCGACGAGCGGGTCGGATCGGCGCGAGAGCTCGATCCCTCCAGCAACCTCACCCCATTCGTGAGCCTCCACGTCCAGATCTATCCCGCGCGTGCGCAGGTAGAGGTCCCACGAATCGGTGCATCCTGCGGAGAGCTCCAGCAGAGTGTCGATGGCACTCACTTCGCAGGGTCCGACGCGGGTCGCCCGAGCGCCCGCTCGTACTGGTCACGGTCGAACTCGAAGGGCCCGAGCGCGCGGAGATCCCAGTCACGGTGCCCCATACGGAAGCCGCACCAGCGAACGGTGGTCTCGTCGACCTCGACTCTCGCGGTCAGCGGCCAGCATCCGGCAACGCTGCAGGTACAACCGAGAAGCGTCGTGTCACCGTCGAAAAACCACTGCTCTTCTGGTTCGCCCAGGTAGTGCCGCGATGGCCACAACCATGGTCCGTCGAGTCCGGCGTAGCTGCCCGCCAGGTCCGGCTGGCCGGCCGCGACAGCGCTAGGCGTCTCGACGACTCGCGCCAGGTCCGCGAGTCGCACGCCGTTGACTATGAGGTCGATGCCCCACCACCCGGGCGTCAGCGCGTCACTCTCCGAGAACACTCGGTCGAAGGTGACGACGTCCATGCGAGCATCATGCCGCATGCTCCACACCGAGTCAGGGGTCCAGTATCAGGCCACCGGGTGCTCATGCACCGCCGAGCTCAGCGTCGCCCCGTTGAGCTCGAGGTACAGCTGCCGCTCCGTGACCGACACCGTGAGGGTGTTGCGCCGCTCGAGGGCCCCGACCGCAGCGTCGATGAACCCGGGGTCGAAGCTGTGCAGCACGATCGCTGACGCCTCGTGAATCTTCTTGCCCGCCCACGGCGCCATAACCTTGACGGGGTCGCGGTGCGTGTACACGACGGTGCGCTCGGCGAGCTTGCTGCCGTGATGCAGGCGCGCAGCATCCGGAGCACCGACCTCGATCCACCCGGTCAACCGACCCGTCGTATCGCGTACGACGACGGCGGGCTCCTCGGTCGAGGAGAGCCCCTCGCTGAAGGCGATGCCCTCGGTGTGCTCGAGGCAGTACGCGAGCACGCGCGTGACCATGTAGGCGTCGGTCTCGGAGGGGTGCCGCGCGACGCGGATGCTCAGCTCCTCGTACACGCCCCGATCGACATCGGCGAGCGACCCCGTGAAGGTGTGCACCACTGCGCCCGTTGCCATGAGGCCGAGCCTACGAGAAGAAAACCCTGTGGTGCGCGAGGGGGGACTTGAACCCCCACGTCCTTTCGAACACTGGCACCTGAAGCCAGCGCGTCTGCCAATTCCGCCACTCGCGCGCAACGGCCGCGAGCATCTTCCCCGAGAGGATGAGTGCCGTGCCGTCAACCAGGTGACATTATCACAGCGCACACCCACCTCTCCGTTCGGCCCCTGCTACCTGCGCCGACTACCATCAGAGGGTCGTCGGCGCCCATGCAGGTGCTTCCACCACGATCATCGAAGGAGGCGGCGATGGGGCTTCTCGACAGCTTCGAGCGCGGTCTCGAGCGGGTCGTGGGCGGAGCGTTCGCCAAGACCTTCAAGAGCGGCGTGCAACCGCTCGAGGTGGCCGCGGCCCTGCGCCGCGAGCTCGACACCAAGGCGGCGGTCGTCTCGCGCGAGCGGATTCTCGTGCCGAACATCCTGACGGTGCGCCTCTCGCCCGCCGACCACGCGCGCATGGCCTCCCTCGGTGAGGCCCTCATCGACGAGCTCACGCAGCTGCTGCAGCAGCACGCGGCCGCCCAGCGCTACACCTTCCCCGGCGGCATCAGCATCACCCTCACCGTCGACGACGGTCTCGCCGAGGGCGTCGTCGTCGTCGACTCCGAGTCGGTCAAGAACAAGGTCGTGTGGTCACCCATCGTCGAGATCGACGGCGAGCGCCACCGCCTCACCCACTCGCGCACGGTCATCGGCCGCGGCAGCGAGGCCGACATCACGATCGCCGACACGGGCACGAGCCGCACCCACATCGAGATCTTGTGGGATGGGGAGCGGGCGCAGCTCACCGACCTCGGCAGCACGAACGGTACGCACCTCAACGGTGCGCCGGTGTCGCGTGCCGTGCTGCCTCCCGATAGCGTGATCGAGATCGGCCGCACGCGGATCGTCTTCCGCGTGCTGGCGCAGACCGGTCGCGGCGCCGGCCCGACCCCACCCCGAGGAGGCCAGCGATGAGTGAACTGACGCTCCTGGTGCTCCGCATCGGATTCCTGCTGCTCCTGTGGGCGTTCGTCTTCGCGATCGTCTACGCCCTCCGCTCCGACCTGTTCGGGCAGAAGGTGCGGCGGGTCGCTCCCCCCGTGACGCCCGCCGCGCCTCGGGAGGCCGACTCCTTCCCCCCGACGCCGCCCACTCCCGCTCCCCAGCCGAAGGTCGACGACCCGCCTGCCAAGAGGCTCGTCATCACCTCCGGCACCAAGGAGGGGCTCGAGATCGAGCTCACGGAGGAGCAGCTCACGATCGGTCGCTCCTCCGACTCCGCCCTCGTCGTCCGCGACGACTACACCTCGACCCACCACGCGCGCCTCATGCTGTGGGACGGCCAGTGGATGGTGCAGGATCTCGACTCGACGAACGGCACCTTCCTCGCCGGTAACCGCGTGAGCGTCCCCACACCCGTGCCGCTCAACACGCCCGTGAGTGTCGGTACGACGACCTTCGAGTTGCGGCGGTAGCGCCCGTGACGACGCTCTCCTGGGCGGGATCGCACGTCGGTCGCATCCGCGCCAACAATCAGGATTCCGGCTACGCCGGTTCCCACCTCTTCGTGGTCGCCGACGGCATGGGCGGGCACGCGGGAGGGGATGTCGCGAGCGCGCTCGCGATCCAGTCCATCGCCCACATCGACCGTGAGTTCGACAGCCCCGAGGAGGCTGAGGAGGCGCTCGCCTCCGCGCTCCTCGAGGCCAACAAGGAGCTCGCCGAGACCGTCTTCGAGCATCCGGAGCTGACCGGCATGGGCACGACCGTCAGCGGATTCGTGCGCGTCGGCGACCAGCTCGCCCTCGCCCACATCGGCGACAGCCGCATCTACCGGTGGCGCGACCACGAGCTCACGCAGATCACGAAGGACCACACCTTCGTGCAGCGCCTCGTCGACAGCGGGCGCATCACCGAGGAGGAGGCCGCGACGCATCCCCGGCGCTCGGTGCTCATGCGCGTGCTCGGCGACGTCGACATCACGCCCGAGATCGACACGATGGTCGTCGACACGCAGCCCGGAGACCGCTGGCTGCTGTGCTCCGACGGTCTCACCGGCTACGTGCCCGAGTCAGAGATCGCGAGCGTGCTCTCGCGCCAGCCGGATGCCGCGGAAGCCGGCCAGCAGCTCATCGAGGCGACGCTCGAGAACGGCGCCCCTGACAACGTCACGATCGTCATCGTCGGCGTCGACGCCGGCCGGCCGAGCGGGGTGCCGCAACCGAGCCTTGTCGGGGCCGCCGGCGCGCCGCTGAGCTACTCGCCGGTCGCCGCCAAGCGCTCGCTGCGCATCCCGGCCATGCTGCTGCACCCCATCCGCGCCGCGATCACCGACCCGGAGGACGAGCACTTCGAGCCGGAGTCGGAGGAGTTCCTGCGCGAGCTCATCGCCGAGGACCGGCGGCGGCGCATCCGGCGCCGCATCACCTGGTCGGTCGGCATCGTCCTCGTAGTCGGCATCATCGTGGCCGCCCTCACGGCCGGCTACCAGTGGACCCAGACGCGGTACTTCGTCGGCACCGCCGACGGCAACGTGGCGATCTACCAGGGCGTGCAGCAGGATCTCGGGCCCTTCCCGCTCTCGAGCGTCGTCGTCGAGACGCCCATCGCGGTCGACGAGCTGCCCGACTTCACGCGGCGCAGCGTCGAGGCCACCATCAACGCCGACAGTCTGAGCGATGCGTACCGCATCATCGAGAGGCTCACCGATGTCGTCGACTGAGCCGACCGTGCCGCTGGCTGGCCCCGTGGTGGACGGGGATGCTCCGCTCGCGCCCGCGACGCAATCCATCAGGATCCGTCTGCGGACGCCCTCGCCGCTGCGCACCCTCGAGTTCTGGCTCGTCCTCATCGCCATCGCCATCACGGGTGCGGCGGTGACCCTCGTGCAGCTCGGCGCGCTCGGCGCGCTCGACCCTCAGGTGCTGCTGTACAGCGCGGGGCTCGGCGTGCTCGGCCTCGGCGTGCACGTCGTTCTGCGCATCGTCGCGCGCGACGCCGACCCCTTCGTCCTCCCGATCAGCATGACCCTCAACGGGCTCGGCGTCGCCATGATCTACCGCCTCGATATCGCAGAGGGCTTCGCGGGCTGGGAGAGCGCGGGCATCCGCCAGATGGTGTGGACCGCGATCGCCATGGTCGCCGCGATCGGCGTGCTCGTGCTCGTGCGCAACCACCGCGTCCTCGCGCGCTACCGCTACGTCGCGATGGTCGTCGGCATCGGCCTCCTGCTGCTGCCCCTCCTGCCGGGCATCGGCCAGACGATCAACGGTGCACGGCTGTGGATTCAGCTCGGGCCGTTCTCCTTCCAGCCCGGTGAGATCGGCAAGATCGCTCTCGCGGTGTTCTTTGCGGGGTACCTCGTGACGGCGCGCGAGTCGCTCTCAATCGTCGGGCGACGCGTGCTGGGCATCCAGTTGCCCCGGGGTCGCGATCTGGGCCCGATCGTCATCATCTGGATCGCCGCGATGGGCGTTCTCGTGTTCCAGCGCGACCTCGGTACCTCCCTCCTCTACTTCGGCCTGTTCCTCGTCATGATCTACGTCGCGACCGGCCGCCTGAGCTGGGTGCTGCTCGGCCTCACCCTGTTCGTGGGCGGTGCCCTCCTCGCCAGCCGGGTGCTCGGCTACGTCGGCGGCCGCTTCGACGCGTGGCTCGACTCGTTCAACCCCGAGGTCTACGAGGCGGTCGGCGGCAGCTATCAGCTCGTGCAGGGCATGTTCGGGCTCGCCAACGGCGGGCTCATCGGCACGGGTCTCGGCCAGGGGCGGCCCGACATCGTGCCGCTCGCCGAGAGCGACTACATCATCGCGAGCCTCGGCGAAGAGCTCGGGCTCGTGGGTCTGTTCGGCATCCTCGCGCTGTACCTGCTCCTCGTCGCCCGCGGCTTCCGCATCGGCTTCAACGGCAGCGACGACTTCGGTCGCCTGCTCGCTGTGGGCCTCTCCTTCGTGATCGCCCTGCAGGTGTTCGTCGTCATCGGCGGCGTCACGCGCGTCATCCCCCTCACCGGCCTCACGACCCCGTTCCTCGCCGCCGGCGGCTCCTCGCTCGTCGCCAACTGGATCATCATCGCCCTCCTTCTGAGGCTGAGCGACAGCGTGCGCCACCAACCGCGACTGGTGGTGGAGGACTGATGAACAAGGAATTGCGCCGAGTGAGCGTCGCGACGCTCGCGATGTTCCTCGCCCTGTTCGTGTCGACGAGCGTCATCCAGGTGTTCGCGGTCGACGATCTTCAGGCGGATGATCGCAACGTGCGCACGCTCTACGCGAGCTACTCGGCAGAACGCGGGCCGATCCTCGTCGGCAACTCCCCGATCGCCGAGTCGGTGCGGGTGGACGACGAGTACGAGTTCTTGCGCACCTATCCCGAGCCCTTCCCGTACGCCCACGTGACGGGCTACTTCACGCTCAACCAGGGCGTCACGGGCATCGAATCGGCCTTCAACGACTTCCTCACCGGCACAGCCAACGAGCAGTTCCTCGACCAGCTCAGCGCGATCGTCACCGGCCAGAGCCCGCGGGGGGCCGCGGTCGAGCTGACCGTCGACCCGGTCGTGCAGCAGGCCGCCTACGAGGCGATGGGCGACCTGACCGGCTCGATCGTCGCGATCGAGCCGGCGACCGGGCGCATCCTCGCGCTCGTGTCGACGCCGAGCTACGACCCGAACCGGCTCTCCTCGCACAGCACCTCCGAAGTGCTGGAGGTCTACGACGAGTTGCTCGCTGCCGACGGTGACCCGCTCATCAATCGCGCGATCACCGGCGACCTCTACGCTCCCGGCTCGGTCTTCAAGCTCGTCGTCACGGCAGCGGCGCTCGACAGCGGCGCCTTCGACGCCGACGACGAGTTCCCCAACCCGGCTAGTCTCACCCTGCCGCTGAGTTCGTCGATCGTGACCAACTCGAACAACAGCACGTGCGGCCCCGGCGACACCGCGACCCTCGAGACGGCGTTGCGTCTGAGCTGCAACATCCCCTTCGCGGAGCTCGGCCGCGAGCTGGGCGAGCAGACGCTCGCCGACTACACGACCGCGTTCGGATTCGGCACCGCGCACGAGATTCCGCTCACCGCGACCCCGAGCACCTTTCCCACGGGAATGGATGAGGCCCAGCTCATGCTCTCGTCGTTCGGGCAGTACGACGTGCGCGTGACGCCCCTGCAGGTGGCCATGGTGAGCGCCGCGATCGCGAACGGCGGCAACCTCATGCAACCGACCCTGCTCGAGCGCATCGTCGCCCCCGACCTCGCGACGATCGACGCCCCGGAGCCCGTACTGCTGAGTCAGCCGATCGCGCGATCCACCGCCACGGAGCTCACGGCACTCATGGTCGAGGGGGTCGCCAACGGGGCCGCGTCTAATGCCAGAATAGAAGGCGTCGACGTGGCGGGTAAGACCGGCACGGCCGAGAACGGTGAGACCGAGCCCTACACCCTGTGGTTCACCGGTTTCGCCCCCGCCGACAACCCGCAGGTCGCGATCGCTGTCGTGATCGAGAACGGCGGCGGGCAGGGGCAGTCCGCGTTCGGCAACCAGATCGCGGCTCCGATCGCGAAGAGAGTTCTTGAGGCGGTGCTGAGCAGATGAGGCCTACGAGCGGGCTCACCTTCGGTGGGCGCTACCAGTTGCTCTCCCGCATCGCGATCGGCGGCATGGGCGAGGTATGGCAGGCGACCGACCTCGTGATCGGCCGCACCGTCGCACTCAAGATCCTCAAAGACGAGTACATGGGCGACCCCGGGTTCCTCGAGCGGTTCCGCGCCGAGGCCCGCCACGCAGCGCTCGTCAACCACGAGGGCATCGCCAACGTCTACGACTACGGCGAGGAGGAGGGGAGCGCCTTCCTCGTCATGGAGCTCGTGCCCGGCGAGGCGCTCTCGACGATCCTCGAGCGCGAGCGGGTACTGCCCGCCGATCAGGTGCTCGACATCATCGCCCAGACGGCGTCGGCTCTGCACGCGGCGCACCAGGCGGGGCTCGTGCACCGCGACATCAAGCCCGGCAATCTGCTCATCACCCCCGACCGGCGGGTCAAGATCACCGACTTCGGCATCGCTCGTATCGCCGACCAGGTGCCGCTCACCGCGACCGGGCAGGTCATGGGCACGGTGCAGTACCTGTCACCGGAGCAGGCGAGCGGGCACTCCGCCTCACCCTCCACCGACGTCTACTCCCTCGGCATCGTCGCCTACGAGGCCCTCGCCGGCCGCCGGCCGTTCACGGGCGAGTCGCAGGTCGCGATCGCGATGGCCCAGATCAACGAGGCGCCGCCCGAGCTACCGGTGACCGTCGCCGAGCCCGTCCGCAACCTGATCTTCGCGTCGATCGCCAAGAAGCCCTCCGAGCGTCCTGCCTCCGCGCAGGCCTTCGCCCGCGCGGCGCAGGCCCTGCGCCGTGGGGATGTGGGCGCGGCGGCGGCGATCGTGCCCGCCATCACGGGTGGGGCGGCAACCGAGGCGACCCAGGTGCTCGGCGCCGTCGCCTCGGAGGATGCGACGAGGGTTCTGCCGAGCATGGCCGGCTCCGCAGCCACGACGACCGCGCCCCAACCGGTTCCGGCGCAGCGCAGTCCGTGGACGTGGCCCCTCATCGCCCTGTCGAGCGTGCTGCTGCTCGCCCTGGTCGGCGTGCTCATCGCCGTCTTCGCCGAGCCGAACGAACCCACTCCCGTGCCGACCGATACATCGAGCGTCGAGCCGACCGAGATCGAGACTCCGTCTCCCAAGCCCACGGTCGACACCGTGCACATCGTCGAGGAGGAGTGGGTGGGCCTCACGCGCGCCCAGGTGCAGGAGAAGGCGGCCGGCCTCGACCTGCGCATCGAAGAGGTCGACGGCAACATCGCCCCGAGCCAGGATCAGCAGGGCCGCTCGTATCGCACGACGCCGATCCGCGGCGAGGTGCAGACCGGCACGCTCCTCACGGTGTACTTCTACACGAACATCCCGACCCCGCCGCAACCGAGCAATCTCGCGATCGCACCGGGGGAAGGGCCGTACCCCGCGGGAAGCGACGTCACACTGAATTGGCCTCGCTACGACAACTGCCCCGCCGGCTACAGCCTCGAGGGCTACAACGTGACGATCGTCGGCGGAACCCCCGCGCAGGGCAACCCGCTCCCCGCCTCCGCGACAAGCCTCATCGTGACCCTCGCCGACAGCGGCCAGTTGCGCGTCACCTACGTGGCGCAGTGCGGCTCCCTGCAGTCCGAGCGCTCCAACGAGCTCGCCGTACCCATCGCCGAGGAGTGAGAGCTTCCCGCCCGATCATCGGGTGGCCGTGCACCGCGACCACCTACACTGTGATCGAGTCAGACGCAGCAGTGAGGATACGGTGACGATGGACGATGTCGCGCAGGGTTCGCGGGTGCTCGCGGGCCGCTACGAGCTGGGGGCCCTCATCGGCCGCGGCGGCATGTCCGACGTGCACGTGGCAACGGACGCCAAGCTCGGCCGGCGCGTCGCCGTCAAGCTGCTGAAGTCCGCCCTCGCGAGCGACCCGGTCTTCCGCACGCGATTCCGCCAGGAGGCGCAGGCCGCGGCGCGCATGGCCCACCCCACCATCGTGCGCGTCTTCGATGCGGGCGAGGAGGTCGTCACGGAGTCGGGGGCCGGCGAGACGGTGGTTCCGTTCATCGTCATGGAGCACGTCGAGGGTCGCCTGCTCAAGGACATCATCGCCGACGGTCCGCTGCCCGTCGCCGAGGCCGCACGCATCATCGAGGGAGTGCTCACGGCGCTCGAGTACTCGCACCGCGCGGGCGTCGTGCATCGCGACATCAAGCCGGGCAACATCATGGTGACCCCCACCGGCCAGGTGAAGGTCATGGACTTCGGCATTGCTCGTGCAATCTCCGACTCGGCGGCGACGGTCGCGCAGACGAGCAGCATCCTGGGCACCGCCCAGTATTTCTCGCCCGAGCAGGCGCGCGGCGAGACCGTCGATGCCCGCACCGATCTCTACTCGACCGGTGTCGTGCTCTTCGAGATGCTCACGGGGCGTCCGCCGTTCCAGGGGGATTCTCCGGTCGCGGTCGCGTATCAGCACGTGAGCGAGCCCCCGGTAGCGCCGAGCACTCTCGCACCGCAGGTGACTCCCGCGCTCGACGCCGTCGTCATGCACGCGCTCTCGAAAGACCGCTTCACGCGGTTTCAGTCGGCAGCGGAGTTCCGCACAGAGGTTGCCGCCGCACTCGGCGGCAGCGCGCCCGTCATGCGGCCCGAGAGCGGTCCCGACTTCAGCTCCACCCTGTTCGGTGTCAACCCGCAGGCGACCGCGAGCACCGAGTCGGCCATGCGACAGCTGAGCGTCGACGACGAGGAGCGCCGCAGCCGCAGCCAGACGCGACCCCCGGTCGCCTGGATCTGGTCGGGCATCGCCGTCATGATCGTCATCGTCGCGGCCGTCCTCTACTGGGTCTTCAACCTCGAGCAGACACCGCTCACGAGCTCGGTCGCCATCGAGGTTCCCGAACTCGTCGGCCAGCAGTACGAGGATGGCGCCCAGGAGCTCATCGACCTCGGCCTCGAGCCGGTGCCCTTCACCGAGTCGACTCCCGACATCCCCGAGGGGCAGATCCTCCGCACCGAGCCGCCGGCGGGCATCGCGGTGAGCCCTGGTCAGGACATCGAGGTGTACGTCTCCTCGGGCGCCCCGCTCGTCGACGTACCGAGCCTCACTCTTCTCACGCTCGAGCAAGCGGAGGCCGAGCTCGAAGAGCGCGGTCTCGTGGTCGGCACGGTCGCAAGCGAGAACTCGCCGAACGTGCGGCCCGACGTCGTGATCCGCACCGACCCGGAGTTCGGGGCAGAGCTGCGCGAGGGCGACTCGGTCAATCTCGTCATCTCGAACGGGCTCGTGACCGTGCCCGACGTGCGCGGCGAGACGATCGGTGAAGCGACCTCGCAGATGAGCGCGCTGCAGCTGAGCGTGACGGTGCAGGGCGATTCCAGCTGCACGGGCCAGACGGTCACCGGTCAGTCACTGGCTCCCGGCGATCATCCGCAAAACTCCGCCGTCACGCTGCGGTACTGCAACGGCTCCGGCGACGACGACTAGGCGCCTCGCGGCGCGGGCGAGCCCGCTCAGCCCTCGAGCGTGGCCGAGCTCACGAGCGGCGTGAGGTCGCGTGCGGTCACGGCGGCCTGGGCGAGCCCGGCCTCCGCGAGCCAGTTGCCGAGCATCCGGTACCCGCCTTCGGTGAGCACCGACTCGGGGTGGAACTGCACGCCATGCACGCGTGCGGAACGGTGCCGCACGCCCATGATGACCCCGCCGGGGGTGCGAGCGGTGATGAGGAGCGACTCGGGCACGGTGCCGTCGACGATCGCGAGGCTGTGATAGCGCGTCGCTCGGAACGACTGCGGCACGCCCGCGAAGAAGGGGCTCTCGTCGTGCTCGATGAGCGAGGTCTTGCCGTGCATGAGCTCCTCGGCATGCGTGACGACCCCGCCGAGCGCTTCGGCGATCGCCTGGTGCCCGAGGCACACCCCCAGAAGCGGGTTGTCTGAGGCGATGGCGGCGTGGACGACCGGGATCGAGATGCCGGCCGAGGCAGGGTTGCCGGGCCCGGGCGAGAGCAGCACGGCGTCGTACCCGCCGATCAGCTCGGCAACGCCATCGGCGTCGACAACATCATTGCGCACGACCGTCGTGTGCGCACCGAGCTGCTGCAGGTACCCGTCGAGGGTGTAGACGAAGCTGTCGTAGTTGTCGATGACGAGAACCTTCACGACATCGACTCCACGACAGACTCCTGCTGGAGGAACGTCTCCGCGATCCATGGGAACACCCACGTCACGAGAGCTAAGAGGATGCTCGCCACGAGCACGAGCACGATGAGCACGCGCACGGCGAGGGGGCCGGGGAGTACCCGCCAGAGTGCTGCGTACATGCTTGTCCTCTCGTCCCTACCGGCTCGACGCTTCGACGAGACCGGAGATCTCCGCAGGCGCGCCGCCCGATCGGGGGTGCCAGTCTTCGAGCACGGCGTAGGCGATCATGCGCTCCGCAGTCGAGAAGCGCGGGTTGCACGTGGTCAGGGTGAGAATGTGCTCGCCCGGCTCCACCTGGGGCGCTTGCGGCACGGGCAGCAGTACCTCGACACCGCTCGGCCACACGTACTCGAGCCCGCGGAAGGCGTACTGGTACCAGCCGTCGCGCGTCTCGACGTAGAGGTTGTCGCCGAGCTGCAGCTCGCCCACCTCGCTGAAGGCCCCGCCCCAGGTATTGCGGTGGGCGGCGAGGGCCACGTTGCCGAGCTCACCCGGCATCTGCGTCTCGGCGTAGTGCCCCACGCCGAGGGTGCGACTGTTGAGCACGGTGGCCGGGTCGACGCCCTCGCCGATGGCGCGCACGTAGTCCTCGCCGAAGCGCGGCACGATGAGCGCACCCCAACTTTCCCCCGCTGCGGGCGCGACGGCGACCGGCGGGTCGAGTGGAGTACCGGGCTCGGTCGTTTCCTCGGGTTCCGGTTCGGGCTGGGTGGCGAGGTCGTCCTCCCACTCCTGCTGCAGCTCGCGCTGAACGTCCACGGCAGCGCCCTGCTGCACCGACCCTGTGACGATGTCGTTGAGCCAGACGTACCAGCCGAGGAAGAGCATGACGAGCACTCCGGCGGTGATGAGGAGCTCGCCGAGGATGCCCGTGATGCTCACGGGGGACGTCGACTGCGTGCTCTTGGCCACGCGCTCATTGTAGGCGAAGGTGCTGGGGTGGCGGGTCGGGCTAGAATCGCCCCATGGCCTGGACGACGAGCGATTCCGAGAACACGCCCACTCCGAGCAGCAAGGACACTCCGAACCCGGTGTGGTTCAAGCCGGTCATGTTCGGCTTCATGCTCGTGGGCCTCGTCTGGATTCTCATCTACTACGTGAGCCAGAGCTCGTGGCCGGTGCCGAGCATCGGCCCGTGGAACATCATGGTGGGCTTCGGCATCATGTTCATCGGCTTCCTCATGACGACACGCTGGCGCTGATCGGGGCTTCTGCGAACACGCCCCCCGACCGGGGGTGGAACTACACGTCTGTGATTATCCCCAGTGTGGAATCAGGTGTGGATAACTTTCCCTCAGTTAATACTCGACCGATTTAGGCGAGGGCAAACCGGGCCGCCGTCGCGAGGATGAGCACCGCCCCGACGCCGGCCAGCAGGAGAGCCTGACGCCTCTGCTGATCGACCCGTCGTGTACGCAGCAGGACGAGCGCGGTCAGCGCCCCCACGACGAGCCCGCCGACGTGGGCCTGCCAGGAGACGCCGGGGATGACGAAGCCGAGCCCCAGGTTGATGACGATGAGGGCGATGAGCTGGATGCTCCCCCCTCCCAGTCGACGCTGGATCACGAAGAGAGCCCCCAGCAGCCCGAAGATGCCGCCGGAGGCACCGACGACGGCTGAGTCGGGGGCGAGCCAGAGCACAGCCACCGACCCGCCGAGAATCGAGAGCCCGTACACCGCGAGGAACCGGGATCGTCCGATGAGCCGCTCCAGCAGGGACCCCAGCACAAACAACGAGTACATGTTGACGAGGATGTGGAAGACCGAGCGCTCGCTGTGCACGAGAGCGACGGTGAGCATTCGCCACGGTTCTGGCACCGTAAGGGGCGGGAAGTAGGCGAACGCTTGCGTCAGCAGCCCTTGGGTGAGCCACTGCAGCAGGAACGCGAGCGTCGTGACGGCGATGATCGTGTAGGTCACGACCGGCACGCTGCTGCCGCGGCGGAAGGCGCGCGCAATGCGCGAGGGGCGACGCGGAGCGGCCGCCGCCGCGGCGGCACGGCACTCGGGGCAGTGGACGCCGACGGGAGCGGGTGTCTGACACTCCGGGCAGATGGGACGGCCGCAGCGCTGGCAGCGGATCAGGCTGCGCCGATCGGCGTGCCGGTAGCAGACCGTCGCGCCGGTCGCGGCGCCCGGGTCGCTCACGCGGCCTGCGCCACCTCGATGCTCGAGATGACGACGTCCTCGAGGGGCTTGTCACCGGCACCGGTCGGCACAGCCTCGATGGCGTCGACGACCTTGCGCGAGGCATCGTCGGCCACCGCACCGAAGATCGTGTGGTTGCCGTTGAGCCAGGGCGTCGCCACCGTCGTGATGAAGAACTGCGAGCCATTGGTGCCGCGGCCGCCGCGCTTGCCGGCGTTCGCCATGGCGAGCAGGTAGGGCTCGGTGAACTGCAGCTCGGGGTGAATCTCGTCGTCGAACTCGTAGCCGGGGCCGCCGATGCCCTGGCCGAGCGGGTCGCCGCCCTGCAGCATGAAGTCGGTGATGATGCGGTGGAAGATCACCCCGTTGTAGAGCGGCTCGGTCGTGGCCTGGCCGGTCTGCGGGTGGGTCCACTCCCGGGTTCCGGTCGCGAGACCGACGAAGTTGTCGACGGTCTTGGGCGCGTGGTTGCCGTAGAGGTTGACGACGATGTCGCCGTGGTTGGTGTGAATGGTCGCGACAGCGGTGTGGATCGTCATGCCGTCTATTCTTCCACGCTCGACTCGGGGGGAATCCTGAGCATTCGGTCTGTGCCGTTGGGGAGCCTTCCGCATCAGTGCCAGGATGGACAGGTCACCGATCGCCACCTGCTGGAGGATGAAGACCATGGGACTGTCACGCAAGCGCCGTCGCGACATCAAGAAGCTCCGTGGGTCGGCGTCGGATGTCTGGAGTGAGCAGCGCGAAGTCCTCGAGCACGCCGCAAAGGTTCTGCGTGCTGCGAGCCGCGAAGCTGCCACCGTCGCGCGCGATGATGTCGCGCCCCGCGTGAAGAGCGCCTACGAGAAGCGCGTGCAGCCGGGAATCGACGCCGGCGTCGGCTCGGTGCGCTCCGCTGCGAGCGCGACTCGCGATAAGTTCACCGACGACGTTCTCCCTGCTGTCTCCGGCGCCCTCGGGTCGGCGATCGCGGTTCTCGACATCGCGCGCAACAAGCAATTGCGGGATGCCCTCAAGTCAGCATCCGCGTCCGGTCGCGAGCTCGCGACCAAGGCCGGTCAGCGCGTCGGACTCATCGAGGTCAAGCCCAAGCCCGGCCCCGGCACCTACATCCTCATCGGGCTCGGCGTCGTCGCCGCCGCCGGTATCGCCTACGCCGCGTGGCAGACGCTGCGCGCCGACGACGACCTGTGGGTCGAGGCCGAAGACGATGGTGTTCCCGTGGAGACCTCCGCCAAGCCCTGAGTCTTGCTGCACGACGAGCGGCGCCGCCCTCCGGGTCGGCGCCGCTTCTGCGTGGTGGGGCCCCGCGCACCGGCTCGGTTCAGGCTCCGGCGTCGCTCACCAACTTGAGCCCGACGACGCACGCCACGATGCCGAGCACGAGCACGATCTTGATGACCGAGGCGGTCTCGGCGCCGGTGAGCATAGCCCAGATGATGGTGAGCCCTGCGCCGATGCCTACCCACACGGCGTAGGCCGTGCCCGTGGGTATCTCGCGCATCGCGTAGGCCAGGCCCACCATGCTGAGGGCGAGGGCAACGCCGAACACGATGGTCGGCCCAACCCGGGTGAAGCCTTTCGACTCGCCGAGGGCCGTTGCCCAGACGGCTTCGAGCATCCCCGATGCCACCAGAATGATCCACGACATGACGCAGTCTCCTCGACCCGTCTTGTCGCTGTCCGGGTACGGGATGCCTCGTCCGGGAGCCCCGCTCGGGCTCGCGCCCCAGAGTGGCACGCCTCCGTGAGCAGTGCCTGTGCACCGCAAAGCATGCGGTCGCGCGTCGAGCATGAGCGCGCTGTGCCCCAGCAGGGTGAGCCGCACCGCAAAGCGAGACGACCGCGCTCGTCTCGCGGAAGCGACGTCACGCCGCAGAAGCGGCGGCGTGACAGAAAAAACGTGGAGCCTAGGAGAATCGAACTCCTGACCTCCTGCTTGCAAAGCAGGCGCTCTACCAATTGAGCTAAGGCCCCGCGGTCTTCAGTTTAGCGAACCTGTCGCGCCGCTCTCGTCGGCCCATGAGCGCCGATTCGCGAAGCGAGGCGCTCGCACGCGCCTCGCGGAACCGACGTCACGCCGCAGAAGCGGCGGCGTGACAGACAATGCGTGGGGATACGAGGACTTGAACCTCGGACCTCTTCGTTATCAGCGAAGCGCTCTAACCGCCTGAGCTATATCCCCGTGAGACCGGATACGACTGTACAGCACCCGGTCACCCTCCCCCAATTCGCGCCGAGGCGATGCGGGGAGGGGTCGTTCAGTTGTTGGTGAATCCGACGAGGAGGCCGCCGGTGAGCTTGACGCTGAGGTTGTAGATGAGCGCGCTCACGGCTCCGAGCACGGTGCCGCCGACGGCGTTGAGGACGGCGACGATGCTCGCGAAGAACATGACCTGCCCGAGCGAGAGGATCTCGGCGAGGCTCAGGGCATCTTCTCCGAGGATCTCGGCGAAGAGCGCGTCGAGGTCGTTGATGATGCCGAGCGAGGAGAGCACGACCCAGATCATGAGTGTCGTGATGAGGAGCGCGATCGACAGGCAGATGGCGACGAGGAAGGAGAGCTTCACCGCCGACCAGAAGTCGATGTAGACGAGCTTGAGGCGCACCTGCTTGACGGGGGCGCTGCGCTGCGACTTGCGTTGCAGCTTCTCGGCGACTGTACTCACGAGCTGTGGTCCTTCCCGGCCTCGGTCGCGGTCGCGGCCGGAGCGGCATTGTCAGTATCGGCTTCCGTCGCCGGGTCGGCATCGGGATCCACCAGATGGCGCTCGCTGTTGCGAGCGATGGCGATGATGCGGTCGTCGTCGTCCGGCCGAGCGAACACGACTCCCATGGTGTCGCGCCCCTTGGCAGGCACCTCAGCCACGGCAGAGCGTACCACCTTGCCGTTTTGGAGTACCACGAGCACTTCATCGTCCTCGGAGACGATGAGTGCGCCGGCGAGGGAGCCGCGGTCGTCGTTGAGCTTGGCGACCTTGATGCCGAGGCCGCCGCGCTGCTGGATGCGGTACTGGTCGACGGCGGTGCGCTTGGCGTAGCCTCCGCCGGTCACGACGAAGACGAAGCCGCGGTCGCCGACGACGGCGGCGGCGAGCAGCTCGTCACCGGCGCGGAACTTCATGCCGGTGACCCCGGAGGTGGAGCGGCCCATGGGTCGCAAGGCGCTGTCGTCGCCGGTGAACCGAAGCGACATGCCCAGTCGTGAGACGAGGAGGATGTCGTCCGACTCGTCGGCGAGCATGGCCGACACGAGCTCGTCACCGTCGCGCAGGTTGACGGCGATGATGCCGCCCGTGCGGTTGGTGTCGTACTCGGTGAGCGCGGTCTTCTTGACGAGGCCCTTGCGAGTCGCGAGCACGAGGTGCTGGGCGACCGAGTAGTCGCGGATGTCGAGGATCTGGGCGATCTGCTCGTCCGGCTGGAGGGCGAGAAGGTTGGCGACGTGCTGGCCCTTGGCGTCGCGGCTGCCCTCTTGGATCTCGTAGGTCTTGAGCCGGTAGACGCGCCCCGTCGTCGTGAAGAACAGCAACCACTGGTGCGTGGTCGTGACGAAGAAGTGCTCGACGACGTCGTCGGCGCGCAGCTGCGCTCCGCGCACTCCCTTGCCGCCGCGGTGCTGAGGTCGGTAGTTGTCGCTGCGCGTGCGCTTGATGTAGCCGCCGCGGGTGACGGTCACGACCATCTCCTCGACGGGGATGAGGTCTTCCACGCTCATGTCGCCGTCGAAGCCGAACATGATCTCGGTACGGCGGTCGTCCCCGTACTTGTCGACGATCTCGGTGAGCTCCTCGCCGACGATGGTGCGCTGACGCTCGGGGCTCGCGAGGATGCTCTGGTAGTCGGCGATGAGCCGCTCGAGCTCCTCCGCCTGCTCCTGGATCTTCTGCCGCTCGAGCGCGGCGAGGCGGCGCAGCTGCAGGTTGAGGATGGCAGTGGCTTGCAGCTCGTCGACGCTGAGGAGCTGCATGAGCCCGTCGCGCGCCTCCTCGGTGGTCTGCGAGCGTCGGATGAGCGCGATGACCTCGTCGAGAGCATCCAGTGCCTTGAGGTACCCGCGCAGGATGTGGGCGTCCGCCTCCGCCTTCGCGAGCCGGAACGCGGTGCGCCGCACGATGACCTCGATCTGGTGGGTCACCCAGTGGCGGATGAACCCGTCGATCGGCAGGGTGCGGGGCACGCCGTCGACGATCGCGAGCATGTTCGCGCCGAAATTGTCCTGCAGCTGCGTGTGCTTGTAGAGGTTGTTGAGCACGACCTTCGCGACGGCGTCGCGCTTGAGCACGATGACGAGGCGCTGGCCGGTGCGGCCGGAGGACTCGTCGCGGATGTCGGCGATGCCCGCGAGCTTGCCCTCCTTCACGAGGTCGGCGACCTTGATCGCGAGGTTGTCGGGGTTGACCTGGTACGGCAGTTCGGTGATGACGAGGCACGTGCGCCCCTGGATCTCCTCGACCGTGACGACGGCGCGCATCGTGATCGAGCCGCGGCCCGTGCGGTAGGCGTCCTGGATGCCCTTGACGCCGAGGATCTGCGCGCCGGTCGGGAAGTCGGGGCCCTTGACGCGCTGCAGGATCGCCTCGAGCAGCTCTTCGCGGTCGGCCTCCGGGTTTTCGAGGTGCCACAGCGCCGCGGAGGCGACCTCGCGCAGGTTGTGGGGAGGGATGTTGGTCGCCATGCCGACGGCGATGCCGACGGAGCCGTTGACGAGGAGGTTGGGGAACCGCGAGGGCAGGATGCTCGGCTCGCGCGTGCGGCCGTCGTAGTTGTCCTGGAAGTCGACGGTGTCTTCCTCGATGTCCCGCACCATCTCCATGGCGAGCGGGGCCATCTTGGTCTCGGTGTACCGCGGGGCGGCGGCGCCGTCGTTGCCGGGCGAGCCGAAGTTGCCCTGGCCGGCGGCGAGCGGGTAGCGCATCGACCACGGCTGCACGAGGCGCACGAGGGCGTCGTAGATCGCCGAGTCGCCGTGCGGGTGGAACTGACCCATGACGTCGCCGACGACGCGCGAGCACTTCGAGAAGGCCTTGTCGGGCCGGTAGCCGCCGTCGAACATCGCGTACAGCACCCGACGGTGCACGGGCTTGAGGCCGTCGCGCACGTCGGGCAGGGCGCGCCCGACGATGACGCTCATCGCGTAGTCGAGGTACGAGCGCTGCATCTCGAGCTGCAGGTCGACCTGGTTGACCCGGCCGCCGGGTCCGTAGTCGATGGGGTCGGTCGCCTCAGCGTCCATCGGCCCGGTGCCGGTGCTGTCGTCTGCCATGGTGCTGCTGCCTTCGGTGGTGGTGGAGTGGGGGTGCCGGTTCGCGCTGCTCGATCACGCGCGGCGCGGTCAGATGTCCAAGAACCGCACATCCTTCGCGTTCTGCTGGATGAAGGTGCGGCGCGACTCGACGTCCTCCCCCATGAGGGTGGAGAACACCGCGTCGGCCATGGCGGCGTCGTCGAGCGTCACCTGCAGGAGGGTGCGGCTCACGGGGTTCATCGTCGTGTCCCACAGCTCCTGGTGGTTCATCTCGCCGAGGCCCTTGTAGCGCTGCACCCCGTTGTCCTTCGGGATGCGCTTGCCGCTCGCGAGCCCGGATTCCATAAGCACGTCGCGCTCACGGTCGCTGAACACGTACTCGTGATCGGCGTTGGTCCACTTGAGGCGGTACAGGGGCGGCTGCGCGAGGTACACGTAGCCGAGGTCGATGAGCGGCCGCATGTAGCGGAAGAGCAGCGTGAGCAGGAGCGTCGTGATGTGCTGGCCGTCGACGTCGGCATCGGCCATGAGCACGATCTTGTGGTAGCGCACCTTGTCGGGGTCGAAGTCCTCCCCGATGCCCGCGCCGAAGGCCGTGATCATCGCCTGCACCTCGGCATTGCCGAGCGCGCGGTCGAGTCGCGCCTTCTCGACGTTGAGGATCTTGCCGCGCAGCGGCAGGATCGCCTGAGTCTCGGGGTTGCGCCCCTGGACAGCCGAGCCGCCAGCGGAGTCGCCCTCGACGATGAAGATCTCGCTGAGCGAGGGGTCTTTCGACTGGCAGTCCTTGAGCTTGCCGGGCATGCCGCCCGACTCGAGCAGGCCCTTGCGGCGAGTCTGCTCGCGCGCCTTTCGCGCCGCGAGTCGCGCCGCCGCGGCCTGCATGGCCTTGCGGATGACGTCCTTGCCCTGCACGGGGTTGCGCTCGAACCAGTCGGAGAGGTGCTCGCCCGTGACCTTCTGCACGAACGACTTCGCCTCGGTGTTGCCGAGCTTGGTCTTCGTCTGGCCCTCGAACTGCGGCTCGCCGAGCTTGATGGAGATGACCGCGGTGAGGCCCTCGCGCACGTCATCGCCCGAGAGGTTTTCGTCCTTCTCCTTGAGGATGCCCTTCTCGCGCGCATACCGATTGACGAGTGTCGTCAACGCAGCGCGGAAGCCTTCCTCGTGGGTGCCGCCCTCGTGCGTGTTGATGGTGTTCGCGTAGGTGTGGACCGACTCGCTGTAGCCGTTGGTCCACTGCATCGCGACTTCGAGCGCGATGCGGCGCTCGGTGTCCTCCGACTCGAAGGAGATGATCTCGGGGTGCACGACCTCGGTCTTCTTCGCCGAGTTGAGGAACTCGACGTAGTCCACGAGCCCCTGCTCGTAGTAGAACTCCTCGCGCAGCGGCTCGTCGCCCGCCTCCTTGGCGACGATCGTCTCGCCCTCGGTCGCGACGCGCTCATCGGTGATGGTGATGCGGAGACCCTTGTTGAGGAAGGCCATCTGCTGGAATCGCGTGCGCAGCGTGTCCCAGTCGAACTGCACTGTTTCGAAGATCTCGTCGTTCGGCCAGAAGGTGATGGTCGTGCCGGTCTCGGTCGTCGCCTCGCCCTGCGCGAGCGGGGCATCCGGAACACCGTGCTGATAGCTCTGCCGCCAGATCGAGCCCTGCCGCCGCACCTCGACCTGGAGACGCGAGGAGAGCGCGTTGACGACGGAGCTGCCGACGCCGTGCAGTCCGCCCGAGACGGCGTAGCCGCTGCCGCCGAACTTGCCGCCCGCGTGGAGGATCGTCAGTACGACCTCGACGGTCGACCGCTTCTCGACAGGGTGCTCGTCGACGGGGATGCCGCGGCCGTTGTCGACGACCTGCACGCCGCCGTTCTCGAGCAGGGTGATGTGGATCGTGTCGCAGTGGCCGGCAAGAGCTTCATCGACGGAGTTGTCGACGATCTCGTACACGAGGTGGTGCAGACCGCGCGGCCCGGTGGACCCGATGTACATGCCCGGCCGCTTGCGTACCGCCTCGAGCCCCTCGAGTACCTGGATGTCGCCGGCGCCGTATCCGTTGTCCGAGTGCGAAGTCGAGGCTGTCATGTGCGTGTGGGTGCTCCCGCCGAGTCGATCGTGGTGGCCGATCACGGGCCCAAGAATTGGGTCCCCGACGACGTGTCCATCCTACCAAGAAACGCGTACTCAGAGGCGCCAGAAAGGCCCTCTGGGGAGATTTTGACGCTGTGGTGGAGTGATTCGCCTTCCTAGCCGTACGTGTCCCGTGGGCCACGACCGGGCACCGACCGCGGGCCGCGCTTCCAGCTGGGCGCGCCCGGGCCGAGAATCCGCACGCTCGCGACGCCGGCGTCGGGGAACGTGCGCACGATCGAGGTCAGGATATCGCCCTGCATCATGCGCAATTGCGTCGCCCACGCGGTCGAATCGCACTGGATGCTCAGCACACCCTCCTCGATGCCCACGGGCTGCGACCGCGCCGCGACGTCCTCCCCCACGATGCTCGACCACGCCGAGAGCAGCTCGCCGCGAGCGAGCGGGGAGGTCCACCCCATGACGCGCGTGAGTGAATCGATGACGTCGTCGAGTCCCGCGGGCTCGCGCCCCGCACCGAACGGTGATGACGCTCCTCGCGTGCGCGCCCCCGCCGCACGCTTGCGAGCATCCGACGACCGCATCGAGGGGTCGCCGAAGACGCGCCGCATGCGCCGGTAGACGGCACTCGCCTCCGACTCCGGGGGTGGTGCGTCGTCACTCATCGCGCCCGCCGTGTGCAGCCCCCTCGGTAGGAGCCACCTCCGCATCGGGCTCCACGATCGCGCCCGCCGCGATGCGCACGGTGGTCGCGCGCAGTCGCTCCGGCACGTCGCGGCCGACGGCGGCGGTGATGAGCACCTGCTCGTAGTCGACGATCGCATCGGCAAGACGCTCGCGGCGCCCCTCATCGAGCTCGGCGAAGACATCATCGAGCACGAGCACGGGATCGCCGGCGACAGCATCCACGCGCAGCACCTCCGCCGAGGCGAGCTTGAGGGCGAGGGCGAACGACCAGCTCTCGCCGTGACTCGCGTAGCCGCGTGCGGGCAGCCCGTTGAGGTCGAGCACGAGGTCATCGCGGTGGGGCCCCACGAGCGTCACCGCACGATCGAGTTCGTCGCGGCGTCGGGATGCGAGGCGCTCCCGGAAGGCCGCGGCGACGATCACGGGGTCTCCCCCGGCCTCGGCAGCCTCGACGGGGGCTGTCGTCGCAGCGTCGGTGGGAGCATCCGCATCGATGCTGCGCTGGATGCTCACGCCGGTGTCGTGCTCATCGCCGGCGACCGCGCGATACGCCTGAGAGATGCGCGGCCGCAGCTGCTCGACCAGTTCATGCCGCGCCACCATGAGAGCGGTGCCGAGCTCCACGAGACGGTCGTCCCACACGTCGAGCGTCGTGAGGGAGTCGGCGGGCAGCCGAGAGGCACGTGCCGATTTGAGGAGGGAGTTGCGCTGCCGCACAACCCTCTCGTAGTCCGAGATGATGCCCGCGAACCGCGGCGATCGCTGCACGACGAGGGCGTCGAGATAGGCGCGGCGACCGAAGGGCTCGCCGCGCACGAGCGAGAGATCCTCGGGTGCGAAGAGTACGCTCGCGAAATATCTCGGCAGTTCTCGAGTGCGTACCGCGCCGCGATTCACCTGGGCCTTATTGGCCCCCGTGCGGTTGAGCTGCAGCTCCATGACGAGCGCGCGCTCCTCGTGCTGCACGCGCATGCGCACGATCGCCGACTCCTGACCGGCTCGCACCAGTGCCTGGTCGGTCGACACCCGGTGGGAGGAGACCGTGCTCAGATAGCCGATGGCTTCGATGAGGTTCGTCTTGCCCTGCCCGTTGCGCCCCACGAAGAGGGTCGTGCCGGGTGAGAGCTCGACATCGGCCCGCGCGTAGTTGCGGAAGTCGACGAGCGTGAGGTGCGTGACGTGCACGCGACTCAGCGCAGAAGCAGGTTCGGCTGCAGCAGGTAGCGGTAGTTGTCTGACCCGGGCTGATCCTTCGACGACTGGCTCGTGATGAGCACCGGCCCCGGCTTGTTGGGGTTGTCGGTCTTCGTGAACGACAGTCGCACGAACTCGCTGTGCACGGCAGCAAGTCCATCGATGAGGAACTGCGGCTTGAGGGAGACGGTGGTCTCGCCGCCCGTCACGTGCGCATCGATCGTCTCGGAGGCCTGAGCGTTCTCGGAGCCGATGGCCTCGAGGGTCAGACCGTCATCGCTGAAGGAGTACCGCAGTGCGGCGTCGCGCTCGAGCACGAGGGCGACGCGGCGTGTGGCCTCGACGAGCTCAGCGGTGTTCATGACGGCGTAGTTGTCGACGGTCTCGGGGAAGAGCCGCTTGACGGGCGGGAAGTTGCCTTTGATGAGCAACGAGGTGACGGTCTTCTTGTCGGCGGAGAACGCGATGAGCTCACGGTCTCCGCCCGTGACGATCGTGACCGTCACAGCCGAACTGTGAGCGAAGATCTTGCCGATCTCCGAGAGCGTGCGCGACGGCACAAGAGCCGTGACACCGACGTCCACGGCGGTCGACTCCCAGTCAATCTCGCGCACGGCGACGCGGTAGCGGTCGGTGGCGACGAGCGAGAGCCGGTTCTCGACGATCTCGAGCTGCACTCCCGTGATGACGGGCGTGACATCGTCGCGCGAGGCGGCCACGGCAACCTGACCGACGGCGTCGGAGAAGTCCTCGCCCGGCAGCATGCCGCTCGGGCCGTCGACATCGGGCAGGCTCGGGTACTCCTCGACGGGCATGCTCGAGAGAGTGAAGCGGGCCGAGCCGCACGTGACGGCGATTTTCGACTCGGTCGTGACAAACTCCACGGGCGCGGCCGGGAGCCGCGACGCGATGTCGGCGAGCAGCCGGCCCGAGACGAGAATCGTGCCTTCCTCTGTCACGTCGGCGGCGATCGTCGTCTGCGCCGAGACCTCGTAGTCGAACGAGGAGAGGGTGACGGCGCCGTTCTCGGCCCGCACGAGAACACCGCTCAGGATCGGCAGAGTAGTGCGCTGGGGAAGGAGCTTGACGGCGAACGACACGGCGTCGCTCAGAACGTCGCGATTGACCTGGAACTTCACGCGGCTGCCTCTCGGTCGTCCCTCACCGGAATCCCGGGTCTCCCATACTGGCACAGCGGATGTGTCGTTCGGCGGGCGGGGAAAAGTTATCTCTCGCCATTTCCCTGAAGAGAATCAAGAACAACAGTGTTAACCACTGTGCACAGTGTGGATAACCCTGCAGGGGCCGCGGGGGCTGGCTGAACCACATGTGTGTAACTTGTGGAGGAGTAGTGGGAACGGGAGAGGGAATCCGTGCACTCCGCGGGGTGGCGCAGAGCGGGAGCCCACAGCCTCGCGTTGTCATTCAACAATCGCTCCCCACTACCGGGGCAGTTATCCACAGGCTGTCCCCAGTGTGCGAAAAGTCACTGACGCGGCGCGGCTGTGCGTCACATCACCACGCTGGTACGTGCTCGGCAGACGCCCCGGCGGGCGAAGGGCAGACACACGTCGCTGCGATGTGCGCTCAGCTGTAGCGGTTGTTCTGCTTGATGCGGCTCGTGAGCTCGGTGACCTGGTTGTAGATCGACCGGCGCTCCTTCATGAGCTCGCTGATCTTCTTGTTCGCGTACATGACCGTGGTGTGGTCTCGGTTGCCGAACAGCTGACCGATCTTGGGGAGGGAGAGGTTGGTGAGTTCACGGCACAGGTACATCGCGATCTGGCGCGCGGTCGCGACGGCCTGCGAGCGGGACGACCCGTAGAGGTCGTCGACCGTGAGCTTGAAGTAGGCCGCGGTGTGGTTGATGATGTCGACCGGCGCGATGACATTGTCCTCATCGAGAGTGATGAGGTCTTTGAGGACGGTCTGCACGAGCTGCAGGTCGACGGGCGTGCGGTTGAGGTTGGCGAACGCGGTGACGCGGATCAGCGTGCCCTCGAGCTCGCGGATGTTGCTCGACACCTTCGAGGCCATGTACTCGAGCACGTCGTCGCGAACCTGGAGGCGGTCGTTCTGCGCCTTCTTGCGCAGGATCGCGATGCGGGTCTCGAGGTCGGGCGCCTGCACGTCGGTGATGAGACCCCACTCGAAGCGGCTGCGCATGCGGTCCTCGAACCCCGTGAGGTGCTTGGGCGGCAGGTCGCTCGTGATCACGACCTGCTTGTTGTGGTCGTGCAGCGTATTGAAGGTGTGGAAGAACGCTTCCTGCGTCGAGTCCTTGCCCTGCAGGAACTGGATGTCGTCGATGAGCAGGATGTCGATCTCGCGGTAGCGCGACTGAAAGACGCTGGCCCGGTTGTTCGCGATCGAGTTGATGAAGTCGTTCGTGAACTCCTCGCTCGAGACGTACCGCACGCGAATGCCCGGGTAGAGGCTCTCGGCGTAGTGCCCGATCGCGTGCAGGAGGTGGGTCTTGCCGAGCCCGGACTCCCCGTAGACGAACAAGGGGTTGTACGCCTTCGCGGGGGCCTCCGCGACGGCGACGGCCGCGGCGTGGGCGAACCGGTTGGAGCCGCCGATGACGAAGTTGTCGAAGCTGTACTTGGGGTTGAGCCGGCTGTCACCGCGGCGCCCGCCCGCCTCGCTCGGCGGCGGGGTGGTCGACTGCTCGATGTAGGGGGCCGAGGAGTCGGTCGTCTCGAGGGAGGCCTCGAGGCCCTCGTTCTGGATCTCGGGGTTCACGACGATCGCGAAGCTCGAGACGTTGTCGCCGGCGACGGTCGTGAGGGCGGTGAGGAGGGGCAACCGGATGCGCTGCTCGAGCATGCCGCGCGTGAGCTCGTTCGGCACTTCGAGGTAGAGGGTGCCCGCCATGATGCCGCGCGGCTCGACGAGGTTGATGAACCCGTGCAGCTGCGGCGTGATGCGCTCATCCGTTGTCAGCGCGGTGCGCACTGAGTTCCACAGCTCCTGTGGTGACTCAGTGTCGTCCGTCATGACGGATGTCCTCATCTCTGGTGTGGTCGTGAAGGGGGCTGGCCGGCAGGAGGCGTGCAGCCTGGGCTGCTCGCGGGCGAGTTGCGGACCGTCTGCCTACTGTAGTTCGACCGGGCATGTCGTGACCAACGATCAGCGTGATCATGGGGATAATGTTCGCCCTCGCGCTGTACGGTTTGACCGCCCGACCCGGCGGACCTATTGTTAACCGGTTGACTTCTGTCTGCGCTCGTCGTCGACCGTGGCAGACAGCTTTCCCTTCCGTCGTCGCAGCCCTCGCGGGCCGAGGAGATCAGATCATGAGCAAGCGCACGTTCCAGCCCAACAATCGCCGTCGCGCCAAGGTGCACGGCTTCCGCCTCCGTATGCGCACGCGCGCCGGTCGGGCGATCCTTGGGGCTCGTCGCCGCAAGGGGCGCACCGAGCTCTCGGCCTAGTCGAGCCCTCGGGGTGCTCGCGCGCGCGCACCGCATTCTGCGCGGTGAGGACTTCCGCCGCATCGTGCGTCGTGGTCGTCGCGCATCCTCCTCCGTCGCGGTGATCTACTGCGCTCCGAGCGACGAGGAGGCGGGCCCCCGCTTCGGTTTCATCGTGTCCTCGAAGGTCGGCAACGCGGTGCACCGCAATCGCGTGCGTCGTCGTCTGCGCGCGATCTGCGCGGCGGCATCCTTCGTGCCGACCACGGCGGACATCGTGATCCGCGCACTCCCAGGGGCTGTCGACGCTGGCTGGGATACCCTGCGTTCTGACATCGAGGGTGGTCTTCGACGGGTGGTGATGACGTGAGGAGTACGGGCGTGCTGCGCGTGCTCCGGGTGATCGCGCTCATCCCCCGCAACGCGGTGGTCGCCGTGCTGCACGTCTACCGGGCTGTCATCTCTCCTCTCTATGGCGACGTCTGCCGGTACTACCCGAGTTGCTCCGCCTACGGTCTGCGCTCGGTGCAGGAGCACGGCGTCCTGAAGGGCGCCTGGCTGACGACCCGCCGGCTCGCTCGCTGTCACCCCTGGGCGGAGGGCGGCATCGATGACGTCCCCCTTCCCGCACACTCCCCCTACCGGCGCACCCGGTTCGGCTTCATCACTCTCGAGAGAAAGGCGTAGCCCTCCGCATGGACATCATCGGTGGCATCCTCTGGCCCATCAAGTGGGTCATCGAGGCGATCCTCGTCGGCTTCCACTCCCTCCTCACGATGGCGGGCATGGAATCGGCGGCAGGCATCACCTGGGTACTGTCAATCTGCGGTCTCGTGGTGGTCGTGCGCGCAGCGCTCATCCCGGTCTTCGTCCGCCAGATCAAGAGCCAGCGCAAGATGCTGGAGATCTCTCCCGAGCTCAAGAAGATCCAAGACAAGTACAAGGGCAAGAAGGACCAGTTCTCGCGCGAGGCCATGTCGCGCGACACGATGGCCCTGTACAAGAAGCACGGCACGAACCCGCTCTCATCGTGCTTGCCGCTTCTTCTGCAGATGCCGATCTTCTTCGGTCTCTTCTCCGTCCTCAATGACGCCTACGCAGACCGTCCGGGCGTCGGCCTGCTCGATGCACGACTCTCGGCCGAGTTCGGCAGTGCGGAGCTCTTCGGCATCGCACCCCTGGGCAGCTCGATCGCAAGCTCCGAGGGCAACGTCGCGGTCATCATCATCGCCGTCATCCTGGTCATCCTTATGACCGGATCGCAGTTCATCACGCAGCTGCAGATCATGTCGAAGAACCAGTCGCCCGAGATGAAGGCGTCGCCGATGTACCGGCAGCAGCGCATCATGCTCTACTTGCTGCCGCTGGTCTTCGTTTTCTCCGGCTTCGCGTTCCCGATCGGCGTGATGTTCTACTGGTTCACCTCCAACATCTGGACGATGGTGCAGCAGTTCATCGTGATCAGGAACATGCCGACCCCGGGCAGCGAGGCGGCGCAGGCCCGCGAGGCACGGCTGGCACGGAAGCGCCAGCGCAAGGGCATCCCCGACCCCGACGATGAGGCACCCGGCACGGTCGCCGTCGAGGAGCCGAAGAAGCCGCAGCGCCAGCAACCCGTGAGCAAGCAACGAGCGAAGAAGAAGAAGTCATGAGCGACGACGCCACCCCCACGACCATCGACCCCGTGCTCGATGAGGGCGAGGTCGCAGCCGACTATCTCGAGGAGCTTCTCGACATCGCCGACCTCGACGGCGACCTCGACATCGAGGAGCGTGCGGGTCGGGTGTACCTCTCGGTCGCGGCCGAGGAGCCGGATGCTCTGCGCACGCTCTCGAAGCCCGAGACCGTCTCCGCCCTCCAGGAGCTCACGCGACTCGCGGTGCTCGCGCGCACGGGCGAGTTCTCTCGTCTCATCCTCGACATCGCCGGCTCGCGCGATGCCCGCGCGGAAGAGCTTCAGCGTCTCGTGAATCGTGCCGTCGAGCGCATCGAGGAGGGGGCCTCCTCAGCCGCCCTCCCGCCGATGTCGAGCTACGAGCGCAAGCTCGTGCACGATCTCGTCGCCGAGCGCGGCTTCACCTCGGAGTCCGAGGGCGAGGGCGCGGAGCGGCACACGGTCATCCGTCGCGCCTAGCGCGCATGTTTCACGTGAAACATGACGACTGATCTCGAGCCTGAACCGGAGAGCGCACGCCAGATCCTCGGCGATCGTCTGGAGCACGCCCGCGAGTTCGCGGAGCACCTCGCGGAGGAGGGTGACGAGCTCGGTCTCATCGGACCGCTGGAGGCCGCTCGACTGTGGTCGCGCCACCTCCTCAACTGCGCGCTCGTCGCCCCTCTGCTGACCGCCGGCGCCCGGGTCGCAGACGTCGGCAGCGGCGCCGGTCTGCCCGGTCTTGTGCTCGCGATCGCGCGACCGGATGTCGAGCTCGTGCTGATCGAGCCCATGGAGAGGCGCACGACGTGGCTCCTCGCGGAGACCGAACGCCTCGGCCTGCGCAACGTCACGGTGCTGCGAGCGCGCGCCGAGGACGCCGTGGAAGCCGGCCCGTTCGACCAGGTGACCGCCCGAGCGGTGAGCGCTCTGACCAAGCTCGTCCCCCTGACCGTTCCGCTCCTCCCCCCCGGTGGCCAGCTGCTCTTCCTCAAGGGGGCGCGCATCCACGAGGAGATCACGGCGGCGCGATCCGTGCTGCGACGGCACGGCATTCACGAGCACGAGGTGCTCGAGCTCGGCGGGGACCTCCTGCCGGAGGCGACCCGGTTGTTTCGGGCTACAGTGGTCGGGGCATCCTGAGGCGCATCGCCCAGGGATCAGGACGGGCGCTGAGGACAGCGCCCGTTTCACGTGAAACATTCGAGCGGGAGGCTCATCGGTGACGACGGACGGCACCTACGACGACACCACGCCGCTGGCACGGGAGATCGCCGACATCACCCGTCGGCGCATGGCGCTCGAGGCTCGCGCCTTTCCGCTGCCCGAGTCGACGCGCGTCATCACCGTGTCGAACCAGAAGGGCGGTGTCGGCAAGACGACGACGACCGTGAACCTCGCGGCGGCCCTCGCCCGGTCGGGTGCACGAGTGCTCGTGATCGACCTCGACCCCCAGGGCAACGCCTCGACGGCTCTCGGTGTGGAGCACCGCGCCGACACCGCGAGCGTCTACGACGTCGTCGTGGGCGACTCTGCCCTGCAGGACGTCGTGCAGAAGAGCCCCGAGTTCGAGCACCTCTACTGCGTGCCGGCCACGATCCATCTCGCAGGGGCGGAGATCGAGCTCGTCTCCCTCGTCGCACGCGAGCAGCGCTTGCGCACCGCGCTCGACGCGTACCTCGCTCAGCTCGATGAGCCCGTGCACTACGTCTTCATCGACTGCCCCCCCTCGCTCGGCCTCCTGACGATCAACGCGTTCGTCGCGGCTCGCGAGGTACTCATCCCCATTCAGTGCGAGTACTACGCGCTCGAGGGGTTGAGCCAGCTACTCAACAGCATCGAACTCATCGAGAAGCACCTCAACCCCGAGCTGCGCGTCTCGACGATCCTGCTGACGATGTACGACTCGCGCACCAACCTCGCGAACCAGGTCGCCGACGACGTGCGCCAGCACTTCCCCGACCAGGTGCTCACGACCCTCATCCCCCGCTCCGTCCGCATCAGCGAGGCGCCCAGCTACGGGCAGAGCGTCATCAGCTACGACACCAGCTCCCCCGGCTCCCTCTCGTACCTCGAGGCGGCCGCCGAGATCGCACAGAGAGGCGCGGCAACCTGATGGCGACCAAGAGAACGGGGCTCGGCCGCGGCATCGGCGCGCTCATTCCGATGGCCGACGGCGATCGGCCGGTCGACGTCTTCTTCCCTCAGCCAGCACCGGCGGAGGGAGATCTCTCCGCCGTTCCCGGGGCCCGCCTCGCGGCGATCGCGCCGGCCGACATCGTGCCCAACCCGCAGCAGCCGCGCACCGAGTTCGACCCTGAAGCGCTCGAGGAGCTCGTGCACTCCGTGCGCGAGTTCGGGGTGCTGCAGCCCATCGTGGTGCGCGAGCGCACGGGAGCGGGTGCCGGCGAGCCGCGCTACGAGCTCATCATGGGCGAGCGTCGACTGCGAGCATCCACCCTCGCCGGTCTCGACGCGATCCCCGCGATCGTGCGCAATACCGCCGACGACGCCATGCTGCGGGATGCTCTGCTCGAGAATCTCCATCGCGCTCAGCTGAACCCGCTCGAGGAGGCGAGCGCGTACCAGCAGTTGCTCGAGGACTTCGGTATCACGCAGGAGCAGCTGGCGGAGCGCCTTGGCCGCTCGCGCCCTCAGATCACCAATACCCTGCGTCTCCTGCGCCTGCCCGAGGCCGTGCAGTCCCGCGTCGCCGCCGGGGTGCTTTCGGCGGGTCACGCGCGCGCGATCCTCTCCACAGGGTCGGTCGATGCCATGGCTCGCCTTGCCGACAAGATCGTGAACGAGGAGCTCTCGGTGCGTCAAGCCGAGGCGGCCGCCCAGGCGGTCACCGGCAAGGGTGCGGCGGGAGGCGCGGCGAAGCGCAAGCCCGCGGCCGGCGGCCGCCAGGGTCAGCTCAATGAGATCGCGGAGCGCCTCGGCGATCGGCTCGACACTCGGGTCGCGATCTCCCTCGGTCAGAAAAAGGGCACGGTCGTGATCGACTTCGCGACCGTGGCCGACCTCAATCGCATCCTGGGCGAGCTGGGCGAACCCGGCTTCCGCTGAACCGCGGCGACCCTCGCTCAGCGCCGCGCGTCGCGCACCGCTGCCTGCGCGAGCTCTGCGTAGACCCACCCGACATCGTGCCCGGCGGCGTCGAGCGCGAGCGCGAGGGTCGAGGTCTCGGTGAGCCCCGGCATGACGCTCGCCTCGAGGAACCACGGCGTGCCCGTGCCGTCGATGATGAGGTCGATGCGACTGAGGTGGCGCAGGCCGAGAGCCTCGTGCGAGGCGAGGGCTACCTCGGTGGCGCGCTCTGCGACGGCGCCGTCGATGCGGGCGGGGGCGTAGAACCGCGTCGCTCCCGCGTTGTAGCGCGCCTCGAAGTCGTAGAAGCCCGAGAGCGGCTCGATCTCGACGGGGGGCAGCGCCACGGGGCCATCCCCCGTGTCGATGACGCCGATGCAGACCTCGGTGCCGCGGATGCGCTGCTCGATGAGGGCGACGTCGCAGTACGTGTACGCGAGCACCATGGCCCGCCTCAGCTCCTCGTCGGTGTCGACGAGGCTGACGCCCTGCGCCGAGCCGCCCTGGGCCGGCTTGACGGCGACAGGAGGCGGCAGCTCGCCGCGCACGACGTCGAGCACGCTCTCGGCACCGAGCTCGCGGAAGGCGTCCCGCGTGAGAGTGATCGAGTGCGGTGTGGGCACCCCGACCCGGCCGACGAGCGACTTGGCCGTGGGCTTGTCCCAGGCGAGTCGCGTCGCGCTCGCGGAGGAGCCGACGTACGGCAGGCCGAGGAATTCGAGGAGGCTGCGCAGAGCGCCGTCCTCGCCGCTCGCTCCGTGCAGCGTCGGCCAGATGACGTCGGGCGGCTCCGCCATGAGGCTCGGCAGCAGGGAGGCGTCAGGGTCGCGCAGCTCGACGTGCAGACCGTGGGCGGCGAGAGCGTCGGCGACCTGTCGGCCGGAGCGCAACGAGATGTCTCTCTCGTGGGAGATCCCTCCTGCCAGCACGACGACGCGTTCGGCCCGCGGGCCGCCCCCCGTCATCGCGGGCCCCGCTCGGCCGGGTGCAGGGGCTCTGACTGCGGAGCGGGCGCGCTCGCGTGCGGTCGGTGCACGGTCTCGATGGGACCGGTGGGCGAGAACGTCTGCAGCAGCTCCGTCTCGCTGCGCACGACGGTCGCGAGTCGACGCACGCCCTCCCGCACCTGGTCGGCCTCGGGATAGCAGAAGGCGAGACGCAGGGCCTCGCGGCCGGAGCCGTCGGCGTAGAACGCCGTGCCGGGTGTGTAGGCGACGAGCTCCTTGACGGCGCGGGGCAGCATGCCCTTGGAGTCGAGACCGCTGGGCAGCGTGAGCCACACGTAGAAGCCCCCGTTGGGCACGGTCCAGGTGAGGTCGGGCAAGTAGTGGTCGAGGGCATCGAGCATCGCGTCGCGGCGCTCGCGATAGAGCCCGCGGAACACGTCGACCTGGCCGCGCCAGTCGGCACGATCGAGGTAGTCGCTGATGATCATCTGATTGAGCGAGCTCGGGCTCAGGATGGCCGACTCGGCGGCGAGGACGAGCTTCTCGCGGATGGCGTGCGGTGCGAGCGCCCACCCCACCCGGAACCCCGGCGCGAAGGTCTTCGAGAACGAGCCCAGGTAGACGATGCCCTCGTCGTCGACGGAGCGCATCGCCTGCGGAGCCGGTCGATCGAACCACAACAACCCATATGGGTTGTCCTCGATGATCAGAATGTCATTCTTGCGCGCAATATCGAGGATCTCGAGGCGGCGCTCGGCCGACAGAGTCACCCCGGCAGGGTTGTGGAAGTTCGGGATGAGGTACAGGAGCTTGATCGACCGGCCGGCCGCGCGCAGGGAGGCGATGCGCTCCGTGAGGGCGTGGGGGATCATCCCGTCGTCGTCCATCGGTACATGGGCGACCTCCGATTGGTACGAGCGGAAGATGCCCATCGCTCCCACGTAGGAGGGCGACTCGGCGATGACGACATCGCCGGGGTTGAGGAAGAGCTTTGCGACGAGGTCGAGGGCCTGCTGGGAGCCCGTCGTGACGACGACGTCGTCGACGCCGGCGCGGATTCCCTCGAGGGCCATGATCTCGAGGATGTGCTCGCGCAGCTCGGGGGTCCCCTGACCCGAGCCGTACTGCAGGGCCGCGGGGCCGCGCTCGGTCATGACGCGTTCCATCGAGGCCGCGACGGTGTCGAGCGGCAGGGCCGAGACGGCGGGCATCCCGCCCGCGAGAGAGACGACCTCGGGCCGTGAGGCCACCGCGAACAGTGCGCGCACCTCGGAGGCGCTCAGGCCGGCGGTGCGCTCGGCATAGTGCCCGTACCAGGGGTCGAGGTTCGTGCCCTCACGCGAAATGGTCATGGTCGTGCATCCCGTTCGGTCCGACGTCAGGTGTCGTGCTCCCTCCCCAGGATAGGCGCAGACACGCAGAAGGCCCGCTCCCTGGATCGGGGGCGGGCCTTCGGTGCGCGCGGACGCGTCGCGATGTCGAGGAGCGCGCTCTACGCGAGGAACTCGGCGAGATCGGCTTCGAGCGCCGGCTTGGGCTTCGCACCGATGACGGTCTTGACGACCTCGCCTCCGCGGAACACCTTCATGGCGGGGATGGACGTGATCTGGTACTTCATCGCCGTCTCGGGGTTGTCGTCGACGTTGAGCTTGACGATATCGATCTTCTCCGAGTTCTCGGTCGCGATGGCGTCGAGGATCGGCGAGACAGCGCGGCACGGGCCGCACCACTCCGCCCAGAAGTCGACCATGATCGTCTTCTCGCTCTGCAGGACCTCGGACTCGAAGGTGGCGTCGGTGACGTCTCGTGTGGACATGGGATCTCCTTAGCTCGTGCGGGGTTCGGTGTCGTGGTGCGCTGATCAGGCGGGAACGGACTCGACGGGAGCGCGCAGCTCGTCGGTCAGTCCCTCGAGGTAGTGCTGGGCATCCAGTGCCGCGACCGTGCCGCTGCCCGCGGCGGTGACCGCCTGCCGGTAGGTGGGGTCGAGAACGTCGCCCGCTGCGAAGACGCCGGGAAGGCTCGTCCTCGAGGATCGGCCCTCGACGGCGATCGTGCCGTGCTCGGTGAGCTCGAGGGAGCCGTGCACGAGGTGAGTGCGCGGGTCGGCGCCGATCGCGATGAAGAGTCCGCTCACATCGAGAGTCGACTCCTCCCCCGTGATCGTGTCGACGAGGCCGACACCCGTCACGAGGTCGCCGCCGTAGATGTGCTGAACGCTCTTGTTGAAGAGGAACTCGATCTTCGGGTCCTTCATGGCGCGATCCTGCATCGCCGGGGAGGCCCTGAGCGTCTCGGAGCGGTGGATGACGTAGACCTTGTCGGCGAAGCGCGTGAGGAAGGTCGCCTCCTCCATGGCCGAGTCGCCGCCGCCGACGACCGCGACGGTCTTCTGGCGGAAGAAGGCACCATCGCACGTGGCGCACCACGAGACTCCGTAGCCGCTCAGACGCTCCTCGTCCTCGAGGCCGAGTTTGCGGTACGCCGAGCCGGTCGCGTAGATGATCGCGAGCGCCTCGTGGCGGTCGCCGTTTCCGAGGGTGACGGCCTTGACGTCGCCGCCGAGCTCGAGCTCGGTGACGTCGTCGTAGACGATCTCGGTGCCGAAGCGCTCCGCCTGCTGTTGCATGCGCGTCATGAGGTCGGGGCCCATGATGCCCTCGGGGAAGCCGGGGAAGTTCTCGACGTCGGTCGTCTTCATGAGCTCGCCGCCGAATTCGACGGACGAGGCGATGAGCAAGGGCTCGAGGTTGGCGCGCGCCGCGTAGATGGCCGCGGTGTAGCCGGCGGGGCCGGACCCGATGATGATGACCTGACGCATGATTCCCCTCGACTGCCGATTCGTGCGCGCTGTGCGACACGCTATCCGTGCCAACACAGTCTAGGTCGGCGCTATTCCGGCCCCGGCGCTGTTCACCGGATGGCCATGTCAGCGGCGGCGACGAGCTCGCTCTCGAGCGTGACGGACGAGACGCGTGGCCTCCGGAACCCGCAGCACCCACAGCGTGAGCGCGTAGACGACGACGATGAGGAGGCCGACGGCCGCGATCGTGACGATCGCACCCGGGATCGTCTCGCGCGCGAACCCTCCCGGCGCGAAGGCCCCGAGCGCGCCGCTCGCGAGGAGCCCGACGACGAGGGCGAGCACGCCCGCGCCGGTCGATTGCAGGACACGCAGCCACACCGTCCTCATGCCGAAGGCGCCGATCCTCCGGGAGAGGGCGCTCGCGCCGAGGACGAGTTGGAAGGCCCCCGCGGCGGAGGTGACGAGACCGATTCCGGGAACGATCCACGCGGTGGGCAGCGCGAGGCACGCGAGCGCTCCGGCGACGAAGAAGCCGGTGTGGGCGGCCTGCAGCCAGAACGCGAGGGGGGTGTCGTCGAGCGCGTAGAGGACGCGCTGGATGACGAAGTAGGCGCTGAAGGGCACGAGCCCGACCGCGAAGGCCGCGATCACGATGGCGATCTGGTCGACGGCGGGGGCGCTGAAGATGCGGGCGATGGGCACGGAGAGAGCGATGAGGCCAGTGGCCGCGAGGGCCATGAAGAGGACGGTGAGGATGCTCGCGGTGCGAGTGTCCTCGCGAATGCCCGCGATGTCGCCGTCTCGGGCTCGAGCGCTCATGCGCGTGAGGTACGCCGTCACCATCGAGACGACGACCACGGAGTGCGGCAGCATGAACAGCAGCCACGCCGTGCGCATGACCATGAGCGAGGCATCATCGGCCGTGGCCGCCTCGGAGGCGACGCGCGTCTGCACGAGCCCGCCGAGCTGCATCACGACGATCATCGCGAAGACCCACCCGGCGGCGCGCCCCGTGGCCCCGAGCCCCACTCCCCGCCAGCGGAAGTCGGGGCGGAACGTCAGCCCCGCGCGTCGCCAGAAGAGCAGGAGCACGAGAGCCTGGCAGACGACGCCGAGCGTGGCGGAGCCTCCGAGGACGGCGATCATGTCGGGGGTCCACTGCGCTGCATCGCGCACGTCGGCGTCGAAGAGCACGCCGAACAGGAGGAGGCCCGCGATCGTGACGACGTTGTTGAGCGCCGGGGCCCACGTGAAGGGGCCGAAGACCTTGCGGGCGTTGAGCACCTCGCCGAACAGCGTGTACAGGGCGTAGAACAGCACCTGGGGCAGGCACCAGTAGGCGAAGGCTGTGGCGAGGGCGAGCTCCTGCTCGGTGAATCCTCGACCGGTCGCGCCGTCGGCGGGGCTCGCGTACAGCGCGACGAGGGCGGGCGCGGCGAGGGTCGCGAAGACGGCGGCGAGGAGGAAGACCACGAGCCCGACCGTGATGAGGCGGTTCAGGTAGGCGCGACCCCCGTCGGCGTGGCTGTGGGCTCGCACGATCTGCGGCACGAGAACGGCGCTCAGCACGCCGCCCGCGATGATCGCGTAGATATTGTTGGGCAACTGGTTCGCGAGAGCGAAGGTGTTCGCCCCCGACCCGAGCGCGCCGATCGTCTGCGTGAGCATGACGGCGCTCACAAAGCCGAGGAGACGGGAGACGACCGTGCCGGAAGCGAGCATGAGACTCGCCCGTCGAAGGCTCGAGCTCTCCGAGGGTGGGCCGGGTGTCGGCTCCCCTGACACCGGTGCCTCTGGTCCCGGCTCCCCGGGCCCAGGCTCCCCGGGGGACGGTGTCGCGCTCACGACGCGTCCTCCGTCTCCCGCTCATTCGCCGCGCGGCGGCGGCGGCGCTTGCGGATGTTGCGGATGATGCCGATCGCGAAGAGCAGGGCGATGACGGCGGCGATGGCGATGGTGCCCGCGGTCTCCCATCCGGCCTGCAGATTGAGCTCGAAGCTCGTGGACTCTCCGACAGGGCGGCCCTCGGAGTCGCGCAACGATACGGTGATGTCGACGGTGCCGTTGGTAAGCGATTGGACAGGAACGAGCGCTTGAGCGCTCGAGTCGGGCTCGAGCGTGACCTCGACGCGCTGGTCGAGCACGCGCAGCTGACCCGTGGCGGGGGCAACGCTCACGAACACGGTCACCGTTGTATCGAGCGCGTTCTGGATCGTGATCGGCACGGAGGTGCGGTCAGTCAGCAGCAGGATCGGACTGCTGTCGACGACCTGAACCGACGACCTCAGTCGCTCGGAGGACGCGACGAAGCCGGCGAGGGCATCCATGCGCTCGTGGGCCCACCCGGGCGAGGACGCGGCGAGCAGCTCGAGGCGCCGCTCCGCGATGAGTGCTGCCGGATCAGCCGTGATGCTCGCGAAAGCGCGATCGGCCTCTTCGGCGGCGAGTGCGCTCGCGATGGCCTCGGTGAGTGCGTCGTCGGCTGGTTCGTCGTTCACGTCGGCCGCGCCACTGGGTGTGCCTAGCAGGAGGGTCGAGAGAGACGCGGAGGTGCGCCACGGCAGCGCGTCGAGCGCGTCGAGGAGGTCGGTCAGACGCAGGGCGCTCCTCGCGTCGCGGTCGACGGCGCCGATGACGTCCCGCTCCTCGGCGGCGGCGGCCGCGAGCAGCGCACTCGCGCGAGCGACCGCGTTCGTCCAGGCCTGGGAGGATCGCGCTGACGCGGCGTCGGCGAGCGCGGTGGACAGGGCACTGTCGACCGAGAGCACGCGGGAGCCCTCGACGGTCAGCAGCGGTCCCCCGCTCGAGAGGCGAGAGCTCGGCGCGAGGATCGTCTGCGCTCCGGATTCGACGAGTGCGGCGAGGGCCTCATCGGAGGTGGTGGGCGCGGAGGGCCAGGCGACCGCGGTCGTCGCGTGCGTCCACGCGGCGAAATCCTCGCGTGACGACTGCGCGTCCCCCTCGGGAGCGCGATCAGGGGCCTCGAGCGGCGCGGCACCGGCGAGGACGGGGAGCGCGGGGTCGGCATCGGCCCAGGCGAGGGCGAAGGAGTCCCCCTCGCTGGCCTCGAGCCGCTCGAGCAGCGCGCTCGCGCTCTCAGGTGCGTCCTCGCCGAGGATGCGCGTCGAGGCGACGATGCGCGGGTCCAGTGCGAGCGTGACGTCATGCTCGGCCGCCGCGTCGAGGGTTCTCGTGAGGGAACCGCCCTCCGCCGTGAGCCGTGCGAGTTGCTCCGTGGAGAGGAGCGCCGTCTCGATGCCAGGAGTCGTGAGCGGCAGGACGATCGCCGACCGTCCTACCGGAAGAGGTTCTGCTGCGGACAGCCACACGACCGAGGTCGGGTCGGAACCCAGCACGGCGCCATCGGCGCGCAGCTCGACGAGGGCTCGGCGCGGTCCCGAGCGATCGTCGACGCCGAGCTCACCGGCCCCGACCCGCAGATCGAGCACCGCGACCGCGCCGGGCTCGAGAGCCCTCACCGTGTCGCGGGCCACCGCGCGGTCGAGCGCGGGCGGAGCATCCTCATCGAACCACGCCGAGAGCTCCCGGCCGGTCGCCACCGCGGGGTCGACGGAGAGCACGACCTCGCCGGCGGGGAGGGTCTGTGCGGTGTCGTTGCGCACGGTGACGCGCACGGTGAGCATCGTGCCCTGGCGCACGAGCCCTGCCTCGGCCGGCGCGGCGACGACCGCGATGCCGTCGGCCTCGGCATCTGACACCGTCGCACTTGCGGGAGCAACCGGGGGGAGAGGAAAAATTCCGAGGGCGACGCCCACCGCGAGCAGAAGGGTGACAGCGCTCGACGCGATTCGGGGAGATGTCGCGCGGGAGCCCCTGTGCCCCCGCTCGACCGACATGCGATGAAGTCTAGACTCTGGTGACTATGGAGAGCGTGGCTGCGGCCGTCACCCGACTGCAGACCCTGGCCTCGGATCCCGCCATTCTGGCTCTCGCCGAGCGCTTCCAGTCGGCGGGTCACGAGTTGGCGCTCGTGGGCGGCCCCGTGCGCGATGCCTTTCTCGGGCGACCGGTCAACGATCTCGACTTCGCCACCTCGGCGCGCCCCGACGACATCGTCAGGATCGTGGGCCCCGTTGCGGATGCCCACTGGGACATCGGGCGGGCCTTCGGCACGATCGGCGCGCGCCTGGGCGGCACGACCGTCGAGATCACGACCTACCGCAGCGATGCGTACGGCGCGGATTCGCGCAAGCCCGAGGTGGCCTTCGGCGACACCCTCGAGGGGGATCTCGGGCGTCGCGACTTCACGATCAACGCGATGGCCCTGCGCCTGCCGGAGCTCACCCTCGTCGACCCTACGGGGGGCCTTGAGCACCTTCTCGAGCACCGGCTGGCGACACCGGGCACGGCCGAGTCGTCATTCGGGGACGACCCCTTGCGCATGCTGCGTGCAGCGCGATTCGCCGCGCAGCTCGAGGTCGACGTCGACGACGCGGTCGTGGTCGCCATGCACAGCATGCGGGAGAGGCTGCAGATCATTTCTGCGGAGCGCGTGCGCGACGAGCTCACCAAGCTACTCCTGACAGCGGCCCCGCGACGGGGACTCGAACTGCTCGTGGCGACGGGCATCGCGGAGGTCGTGCTGCCCGAGCTGCCCGCCCTCCGCCTGGAGGTCGACGAGCACGCGCATCACAAGGATGTCTACGAGCACTCGCTCACGGTTCTCGACCAGGCGATCGAGCTCGAGGGTGCTCGAGCGGGCGCGACGACCGGCTCCGTGACACCTCCCGATCTCGTCCTGCGGCTGTCCGCTCTGCTGCACGACATCGGCAAGCCTGCGACCAAGCGAGTCGAATCGGGCGGCGTCGTGACCTTCCACCACCACGACGTCGTCGGCGCGAAGCTCGCGCGCAAGCGCTTGACGGCGCTGCGCTTCGACAACGACACCATCAAGCGCGTGAGCAGGCTCATCGAACTGCACCTGCGGTTCTTCGGGTACAGCGATGCGCCCTGGACCGACTCGGGTGTGCGCCGCTACGTGCGGGACGCCGAGGACGAGCTCGAGCGACTGCACATCCTCACCCGTGCGGACGTCACGACGCGCAATCGGCGCAAGGCGGCCCGACTGCGCGGCGCCTACGACGAGCTCGAGAAGCGCATTGCGCGGCTCGCGGAGCAGGAGGAGCTCGCCGCGATCAGGCCCGACCTCGACGGCGAGCGCATCATGGCCGTTCTCGACGTGCCCCCCGGGCCCCTCGTCGGTGAGGCCTACCGGTTCCTGCTCGAGCTGCGCCTCGACGAGGGACCGCTCGGCGAGGAGGAGGCGGAGCGGCGGTTGCGCCGGTGGTTTGAGTCCCGAGAGGCATCGGACTAGACTGCGAAGGTTGTCCGGGCTCTGCCCGGCGACACGATGCCATACCCTCCTGCTGCAGACCGTCTGCAGCCGTTCGAGTCCGAAGGAGGTGGGTGAGTCATGCATCAGTACGAATTGATGGTCATTCTCGACCCCGAGATCGATGAGCGCACTGTCGCTCCGAGCCTCGACAAGTTCCTGGGAGTCGTGCGCAACGACGGCGGAACGGTCGAGAACGTCGACATCTGGGGCCGCCGCCGACTGGCCTACGAGATCAACAAGAAGAACGAGGGCATCTACGCCGTCGTGAACTTCACGGCGACCTCGGCCACGACGCAGGAGCTGGATCGTCAGCTCAAGCTCAGCGAGGCCGTCATGCGCACGAAGGTCCTCCGCTCCGAGGAGGCCGCCGCGCGCGCCGAGTCGATCAACGCTGAGAACGCCGCGCGCGCCGAGGCCAAGGCGGCACGCGCCGCAGCCGCGGGGAAGGCGCCCGCCGCCAAGGCAGCGGAGTAGTCATGGCGAACGAGACGATCATCACCGTCGTGGGCAACCTCACGGCCGACCCTGAACTGCGGTACACGCAGAGCGGGCTCGCGGTGGCGAACTTCACGATCGCGTCGACTCCTCGCACCTACGACCGCGCGTCGAACGAGTGGAAGGACGGCGAAGCCCTCTTCCTGCGCGCGAGCGTCTGGCGCGAGTTCGCCGAGCACGTCGCGAGCACCCTGACGAAGGGCAGCCGCGTCATCGCGCAGGGCCGCCTCAAGCAGCGCTCGTATGAGACGAAGGAGGGCGAGAAGCGCACCTCCATCGAGCTCGACATCGACGAGATCGGCCCGAGCCTCCGCTATGCGACGGCTCAGGTCACGCGCACGAGCAGTGGCAGCGGCGGCGCCGGCGGCGCGCGCAGCGGCGCTCCTGCTGACGAGCCGTGGGGCGCATCATCGAATGCTCCCGCGAACTCGGGTCAGCAGTCGGCGTCCGGCGGCGACGTGTGGAACACGCCCGGCTCGTTCTCTGACGACACCCCCTTCTAGGCCGCGTGCCTCGACGGCGGCCTACCGACAACCTCACGACTAGTACCGAAGGACAACAACACCATGGCAGGAAAGAGCAGCGGCGACCGCCGCAAGCCACGCGGTGGCAAGGGCGCGAAGAACGCCGCGCCCGCGAAGGCGATCCGGGTCGGCATCATCGACTACAAGGACGTCGCCACCCTCCGCAAGTTCATCTCGGAGCGCGGGAAGATCCGCGCCCGCCGTATCACCGGAGTCTCCGTGCAGGAGCAGCGCCTCATCGCCCGCGCCGTCAAGAACGCGCGCGAGATGGCCCTGCTGCCGTACGCAGGCGCGGGACGCTAGGGAGCACACGATGTCAAAGCTCATCCTCACGCAGGACGTCACGGGCCTCGGCGCCCCCGGTGATGTCATCGAGGTCAAGAACGGGTACGCCCGCAACTACCTCATCCCTCAGGGTCTGGCCGTCGCGTGGTCGCGCGGTGGCGAGAAGCAGATCGAGACGATCAAGGCCGCTCGCGCCGCGCGCGAGCACGCCACGATCGAGGAGGCTCAGGATCTCAAGGCACGGCTCGAGGCCAACCCCGTGACGCTCGCCGTCAAGGCGGGCTCCGAGGGTCGCCTGTTCGGCTCGGTCAAGACCGGCGATGTCGCGGATGCCGTGGCCGCTGCCGGCCACGGACAGGTCGACAAGCGCATGATCGAGATCGTCTCCCCCGTGAAGTCGACGGGAGACCACGAGGCGATCCTCAAGCTGCGCGACGGCATCGTCGCGACGATCACTCTGCGCGTCGTCGCCGCGTCCTAGCCGCCGCAGCACGACCTCGAAGGGGTATCCGCCTGGTGGCGGGTACCCCTTCTGCATGCCCGCTGTCAAGTGTGCAACGGCGTGTTTGTGCACAGTAGGGACGGCGACCGCCCGAAGGTTCAGGTGGGGGTTGAGACCTCTTTCTGCACACAGAGGTGTGAGAGAAAAAACCCTGATCAAGTGGCATTTGCTCGAAAAAATCCACGGATACTCCACAGGCCAGTCCACAGACTGCTCACATCATCACCGGCGTTTCGCGGAATCCCTCCACAGAGTTATCCACAGGCCGATTTGAGGGGTTCCCGCGCCCGTCCCTACAGTGAACCGTCTCTCCCCCTCCCACTCTTCTTCCGCGATCGGAATGTCGGCGGCGGGGAGTAGAACGAACCTGGGCACACTGGTGTCCACCACACGACACGTCACGCGCGACGGGCCCTTCCTGACGAGGGCCCTGCGTCGCACCGGGGAGGGGAAGCAGTGTCCATCGCACACATCTCCACCGCGACCGACGGTCGCGGCTCCTCCGAGTCGCGGGGCACCGCCGAGTATCGATCCGCCGATCGCGTCCCGCCGCACGACCTCCTCGCCGAGCAGAGCGCGCTCGGCGGCATGCTGCTGAGCAAGGACGCCGTCGCGGACGTCATCGAGGCCGTGCGCGGCCTCGACTTCTACCTGCCCAAGCACGAGGTGATCTTCGAGGCGATCCTCTCGCTGTACTCGCACGGCGAGCCCACCGACGTCATCGCGGTCACCGACGAGCTCACGAAGACCGCGTCGCTCACGAAGGCGGGCGGCGCTGACTACCTGCACACCCTCACGGGCATCGTGCCGACCGCCGCCAACGCGGGCTACTACGGCTCTCTCGTCGCCGAGAAGGCGGTGCTGCGCCGACTCGTCGAGGCCGGCACCCGCATCGTGCAGATGGGCTACGCGAGCGAGGGCGAGGTCACCGACCTCGTCAACAGCGCGCAGGCCGAGATCTACAACGTCTCCGGCGATTCGCAGTCGGAGGACTACGTGCCGCTCACCGAGGCGGTCGGCGAGGCGATCGATGAGATCGAGGCCGCTCGCGGGCTCGACGGCAAGATGACGGGCGTGCCGACCGGCTTCCACGACCTCGACGCCCTCACGAACGGCCTCCACGCCGGCCAGCTCGTGCTCATCGCCGCCCGACCCGCGCTCGGCAAGTCGACGCTCGCGCTCGACCTCGCGCGCTCCTCCGCGATCAAGCACGACCTGCCCACGATCGTGTTCTCCCTCGAGATGGGGCGCAGCGAGATCGCGATGCGCCTGCTCTCGGCCGAGGCGGCCATTCCGCTGCACTCCATGCGCAAGGGCACGCTCGAGACGAACGACTGGACGAAGATCGCCGCGACGCGCGGTCGCATTGCGGATGCCCCGCTCTACCTCGACGACAGCCCCAACATGACGCTGCCCGAGATTCGCGCCAAGTGCCGTCGCCTCAAGCAGACCGTGGGTCTCAAGATGGTCATCATCGACTACCTGCAGCTCATGACGAGCGGCAAGCGTGTCGAGTCTCGCCAGCAGGAGGTGAGCGAGTTCTCCCGTGCACTCAAGCTCCTCGCCAAGGAGCTGCAGGTGCCGGTCGTCGCTCTCTCGCAGCTCAACCGCGGGCCCGAGCAGCGTGCCGACAAGATGCCCGCCCTCAGCGACCTGCGCGAGTCGGGATCGCTCGAGCAGGACGCCGACATGGTGATCCTCCTGCACCGCGACAGCGCGTACGAGAAGGAGAGCGCCCGCCCCGGCGAGGCCGACCTCATCGTCGCGAAGAACCGCAACGGCCCCACCAACACGATCACGGTCGCCTTCCAGGGCCACCTGTCGCGCTTCGCCGACATGCCTCGCGTGTAGAGCGCTTGCGGCCCGCCTGAACCCGGAAGCACGCGCAGGTGCCTCTCGGCGCGCGGCTCTACGATGGGCCCATGACCACCGCGCCCTCCGCCGACGCGAGCGCCGCCCCCCGTTCTCTCTGGCTGGCCCCCGTCCTACGCGCCGTCCCCGCCCTCATCGTCGGGCTCAGCATCACCTTCATCGCCGACCACTCCGCGCTCATCGGGCTCATCATGCTCGGCGCTTTCGGCCTCGCCACGGCGGCCGTCCTCGTCCTCACCGACGTGCGCATGCGGCGGGGCGAGCCCCTCAAGCTCCTCCACCGCGGACTCGCGGTGATCACGGGTATCGCGGGCCTCCTCGCGCTCCTCGTCGTCGCGACCACCACGACCGCGGGGCTCGGCATGCTCGTGCTGCTCGTCGGCGGGTTCGCCGTGCTCGCGGGGGGCCTCGAACTCGTGTGGGGCATCCGTCACCGCGACCGCAGCGCGCTCGCCCGCGATGCCGTCGTGATCGGAGCGGGCACGCTCGCGCTCGCCGTCGTGCTCGCCTTCGTCGGCGACCCCGTGAGCGCCGTCGGCTTCTTCGGCGCCTACGCCGTCGTCCTCGGCGTCTTCCTCGTCATCGCGGGCTTGAGCGCGCGGTGGTCTACACAGCTGAAGGAGCACACCGCGTCATGACTGAACCCCGCCGGCGCGAGAAGCTGCGCCCCGCCGAACTCGTCGGCCTGGCCGCGCTCGTCGCCGTCTTCCTCGGCGGCGTGATCTTCCTCGTCACGCGCGACCTCGTGCTGTCGCTGCTGTTCTTCGGCGGCACCTTCGTGTTCGACCTCGTCGTGCTCGCGATGCTCATGCTTGCGGTCACGCCCAACAAGCCCGCCGACGGCGAGGCGCCGCCGGACACCCCGCACGACTAGAGCAGTCTCCGCAGCGAGGACTCCCGCGCGTCGCTACCCGCCTGCCGGCTCGATGTAGTCCACGAGCTGCGAGGCCAGGCCCACGTAGGTGGCGGGGCTCAGCGCGGTCAGTCGAGCCTTCGCCTCGGCGGGGATGTCGAGCCGCTCGATGAAGGCGCGCAGCTCATCGCCGCCGACGCGATGGCCGCGCGTGAGCTCCTTGAGCATCGCGTAGGGGTCGGCGATCGAGCTGCGCCCCGCGGTCACCTCGGCGCGGATGACGGTCTGGATGGCCTCGGCGAGAACCTCCCAGTTGCCCTCGAGATCGCGAGCCAGGGCATCCTCATCGATCGCGATCTCGCCGAGCCCCTTGAGAATGTTGTCGAGCGCGAGAACCGAGTGCCCGAGGGCGACGCCGATGTTGCGCTGCGTCGTCGAGTCGGTGAGGTCGCGCTGCAGGCGCGACGTGACGAGCGTCGTGGCGAGGGAGTCGAGCAGCGCCGCCGAGAGCTCGAGGTTCGCCTCGGCGTTCTCGAAGCGGATCGGGTTGATCTTGTGCGGCATCGTCGACGACCCGGTCGCACCCGGCTGCGGGATCTGCCGGAAGTAGCCCATCGAGATGTACGTCCACACGTCGGTGCACAGGTTGTGCAGCACGCGACCCGTGTGCGCGATGCGCTGGTAGAGCTGCGCCTGCCAGTCGTGAGACTCGATCTGGGTCGTGAGCGGGTTCCAGGTGAGGCCCAGCCCCGTGACGAAATCGCGGGATGCTCCGATCCAGTCGTGCTCGGGGTCCGCGGCCAGGTGCGCCGAGAACGTGCCGGTCGCACCGGAGAACTTGCCCAGGTACTCGACCTCGTCGACCGAGGCGAGCAGGCGCTCAAGGCGGTGGACGGTCACCGCGAGCTCCTTGCCCACGGTCGTCGGCGTCGCCGGTTGACCGTGCGTGTGGGCGAGCATGGGCGTCTCGCGCAGCGCGAGCGCGCGCTCGCGCAGCGCGGCGACGACCTCGCGGGCGCGGGGCATCCAGACGTCGCGCACGGCGGCGCGGATCGTGAGGGCGTAGGCGAGGTTGTTGACGTCTTCGCTCGTGCAGGCGAAGTGGGTGAGCTCGGCGATCTCGGTGAGCCCGAGGTCGGCGAGGCGGTCGCGCACGTAGTACTCGACAGCCTTGACGTCGTGCCGCGTGACGGCCTCTCGCCGCGCGAGGTCGTCGATCGCAGCGTCGTCGAAGTCGGTGACGATGTGGCGCAGCTGGCGCGCCTCGTCGGCGGTGAGTCGACGCGCCCCGAACAGCCCGTGGTCGGTGAGGTGGATGAGCCACTCGACTTCGACCTGGATGCGCGCCCGATTGAGGCCCGCCTCGGAGAGGTGCTCGCCGAGCCCCGCGACCTGCTCGCGGTAGCGGCCGTCGAGCGGGCTGAGGGGTTGGATGCTGAGCGGGCTCATGAGGCTCCCTGTCGAAGTCCGGGTTCGAGTTGGCGGAACAGCGCTTCGCACGCGCGTTCGATCATGCCGAGCACCGTGTCGAACATCGCGGCGTCGGAGTAGTAGGGGTCGGGCACGTCGAGCACGCCGCCGTTGTCGGGGTCGAAGCTCATGAGGAGGTGCACCTTCGACCGGGCCTCATCGCTCGGCGCCCAGTTCTTGAGGATGCGCTCCTGGCTGCGGTCGAAGGCGATCACGAGGTCGAGGTCGTCGAACCAGTCGACGTCGAACTGCCGCGCGCGGTGGCCGCGACCCTCGTAGCCGCGAGCCTGCAGCGAGGCGAGAGTGCGATCGTCGCTGTGCTCGCCGACGTGCCACTCCCCCGTGCCAGCGGAGCGCACGCTCACACGGTTCTGTAGTCCGCGCGCCTGGATGAGGGAGCGGAAGACCGATTCGGCCATGGGCGAGCGGCAGATGTTGCCCGTGCATACGAAGCAGATGCAGAACAGACCGGGCTCCCGCTGCACCCGGTCGAAGCTCATGCCCCCATTGTGTCCCAGTTCCCCCTCCTCCACACGCGGGCCCTGCCCGCCGTCGCCTCCCCATCGCTCGGGGTGGCGATCGTGGAGCGCACGTGCTCGGCACCATGGCGGGGCGCACCCGCGCTCGGCACCGGAAACCGGCAGGGAGGAGAGCCCGTGAGTGCCCTCGAGGCAGAGCTTCTGCGCGCACGATCGCGCATCATGGCCGACGTCGCGGCGAGCCTGCGCGAGCTCGTGCCCCGCCTCCCGCCCGGCGAGGTCGCGAGCGACTGGCGCGGGCCCGCGCAGCGCGCCTTCGAGGAGGCCCTCATGGTGCAGCTGGGGCGCGTGCGCCGGGTCGCGGCATCGTGCGAGGTCGCGAGCGACGCCCTGCTCGGTGCTGCCGGGCGCCTCGAGGCGGCCCCGTGACCGAGACGGCCTGGCCGCAGGAGGACAGGACGGGCAGAGCGCCGCACCCTCAGCCATCACTGACGACCGAGGATGCTCCGCTCATCATCCGCGGAGGCGGCACGACTGTCGTCGCGCCCGAGGCGCTTCTCGCGCGCCGTGATGCCCTGCGAGCGGCCTCCTCGGTCTGCAGCGATCAGGCCGTGCGCGTGCGGGGTGTGCGCTCGAGCGTCGACGCGAGCCTCGCGCTCGAGCTCGAGCAGGACGAGCACGCGCTGCTCGTCCTCGCGGAGGATCTGGCGTGGCTCGCCGCCGCGGTGCAGTCTGTGGCGGAGGTCGCCGGTCAGACCGAGCGCACCCTGGGCTCGTGGCTCGAGAGCCTCGCCGCGCACTATGCGTCTGCAGCGGGCTGGCTCGCAAGCCGCCTCGGGCTCGTGATCCTGCCCGGCGTGCTCACCGGTGCGGGCATGATCGCCGCGGGCTGGCGCTTGCTGCCCGAATCGCACCGCCAGGCGCTCGTCGCGACCGCCGTCGCCGCGGCCCCCGGGGGCGACCGCCCGCTCAGCGAACCGCAACTCGTCGAGGCGATGCGCTGGGTTCTCACGCTCGTCGACGACACCGCACTCGGCGCTGTCGGTGTTCCCCCGCCCCTGGTCGCCGCGCTGGGCGAGACCGGTCTCGGGCTCTCCGGCGTCTCCGGTGCGGCCACGGCCGTGCTCGGCCTCGCGACGCTCGCGGGGGTGCGCGGCACGGCGCCCGTGCGGGTCGAGCCCGTGCTCACCGATCTGCGCCGCTCGGGCGGTGCGACCGCCGACGGCGCTCCCGCGGGCACGGCGATCGCAGCGCCGGGCTCGGTCGCTGAGCGCGTGCACCGCATCCCCGACTCCAGCGCCCCCGTGCGCGTCGAGCGCTACGAAGGACCCGACGGGGCGCACTTCGAGGTCTACATCGCCGGCACCGACTCGACTGCGGTTCTCGGCGGCGCGCAGCCGTGGGACATGGCGAGCAACGTCGCCCTCGTCGCCGACCAGGACGCCTCCTCGCTGCAGGCGGTGCGCAGCGCCCTCGCGACGGCCGGCGCGACGGGCGATTCGAGCGTCGTGTTCACCGGCTACTCGCAGGGCGGCGCGATCGCGACGCGACTGGCCGAGTCGGGCGAGTGGACCACGGCCGGTCTCGTCACGGTCGGCTCGCCGAGCGGCGATCTGCCCGTGCTCGGCGACTATCCGGCGATCGTCATCGAGCACCGCGAAGACCTCGTGCCGGGGCTGTCGGGGGTGCGTCGCGAGACGGAGGCGCTCGTCGTGCAGAGCGAAGCGCTGCGTGCCGGCACCGCGAGCGCCGCGGGAGCGACGGGCGCCCTCGCCGCGCACGACCTCGACCGCTACCGCGCGACTGCTGAGCGCGTGGACGCCTCCACGATCGACGAGCTGCGCACCCGCGTCGATGCCCTGCCGGGTTCGGGCGGGGGCGGCGCGGAGGGGACCGTCCTGCGGTTCACGGCCACGCGCATCCCGCCGTCATGACCGCGAGGAACGCGAGCGCCGCCGGAGTCCCCGAGCTCCCGGCCCGCGGGCTCCGGGCGGGTCAGGCCAGCGTCAGCGCGAGCGCCCCACGATGGGCCGCAGCAGGATGCCGATGAGCCAGCTCAGCAGACCCAGCACGACCGCGCCGAGCACGCCCCACCAGAAGGTCTCGACCGTGAGCCCGAAGCCGATGAGGTCTGAGATCCACGCGACGAGCAGCAGCAGGAGGCCGTTCACGAGGAGCGCGATGAGCCCGAGCGTGAGGATGTAGAGGGGGAAGGCCACGATGCGGATGAGATTGCCGATGATGCCGTTGACGAGGCCGAAGATGAAGGCGACGAGCAGGAGCGTGAGTACGTAGGCGAGGGTGTCGCCCTGCGGGCCGTACGAGACCACCTCGACCCCCGTGACGATGAGGGTGGTGAGCCACAGGGCCACCGAGTTGATGAGCAGTCGCACGAGGAATCGCTTCATGACTCCACTATGCCCACCTGCGCCCCGCGCCCGCAATGAGCAGCGGGTGAACCGCGGGCGACGCGACGTAGGCTGAGGGCGTGACCGACGCCCGCACCGACGCCCCCACCGATGCCCTGTTCGAGGCCGCGCGCGCCGTGCGCCTGCGCCCCGAGATCGTGGCGCTGCCCGCCTACAAGCAGGGCAAGCCCGCCGCCGCCGACGCCTTCAAGCTCTCCTCGAACGAGAACCCCTTCCCGCCGCACCCCGCCGTGCTTGCCGCGATTCGCGACCTCGACATCAATCGATACCCGGATGCCTCGGCTCTCGCCGTGCGCGAGCGCCTCGCAGCGCGGCACGGCGTCACGACCGACGAGGTCGTCGTGGGCGCAGGCTCCGTCTCTGTGCTCTCGCAGCTCATCTCTGCCGCCGCCGGTGCCGGGGACGAGGTCGTGCACGCCTGGCGCAGCTTCGAGGCGTACCCGGGCCTCATCACGGTGGCAGGTGCGGTCGGCGTGCGCGTTCCACTCACCGAGGATGCCCGGCACGACCTGCCCGCGATGCGCGACGCGATCACCGACCGCTCGCGCGTGCTCATCATCTGCTCGCCCAACAATCCGACGGGCACCGTGGTCGGGGCGCAGGAGTTCGCCGAGCTCATGGCCGCCGTGCCGCCGAGCCTGCTCGTCGTGCTCGACGAGGCCTACGCCGAGTTCGTGCGCGATTCCAGCGCCGTCGACGGCGCCGCGCTGCTGCGCCGCTACCCGAACCTCGTCGTGCTGCGCACCTTCTCGAAGGCCTACGGCCTCGCGGGGCTGCGCGTGGGGTACGGCATCGGGCCGGTGCCGATCCTCGACGCCGCTCGCAGCGCGGCCATCCCCCTGAGCGTCACGGAGGCCGCGCAGCGCGCCGTGCTCGCGGCGCTCGAGGTGGAGGACGAGCTGCTGGCGAACGTGGGCGTGCTCGCCGCGCGGTGCGCGCGCGTGCAGGAGGCACTGCGCGAGCAGGGCTGGGCCGTGCCCGTGAGCCAGGGCAACTTCGTGTGGCTGCCGACGGGAGACGGAACATCCCGCATCGCGGAGGCGCTCGGCGCCGCCGGTCTCGTCGTGCGCGCCTTCCCGCCCGAGGGCATCCGCGTCTCCATCGGCGAGGAGGAGTCTGTCGCGACCCTCCTCAGAATCTGTGGCGAGGTTGTCCGCACCCTCTGACCGGGGCACCGCGTCGCGGGCCTAGAGTGGAATCCATGTCGTACACGGCCGACACCCTCCAGCTGCTGGCTCCCGACGGCCAGCGCGTCGCGAGCGACGCCACCGAGCAGTACCTTCCCTACGTCGACGCGCTCGGCGACGACCAGCTGCGCGAGTTCCACCGCGTCATGAGCGTCATGCGCCGCTTCGACGTCGAGGCGGGCAACCTGCAGCGCCAAGGCCAACTGGCCCTGTGGGTGCCGAGCATCGGCCAGGAGGCCGCGCAGGCCGGCTCGGGCTTCGCCGCGAAGGCCCAGGACCACCTCTTCCCCGCCTATCGCGAGCACACCGTCGGCTACATCCGCGGCCTGGACCCGGTGCGCATCATCGCCATGCTGCGCGGCCAGACGCACGGCGGCTGGGTGCCGGAGGAGACCGGCAACTTCCACCTCTACACGCTCGTGATCGGCTCGCAGGCGCTCCACGCGACCGGCTACGCGATGGGTGTCGCCTTCGACGGCAAGGTCGGCACGGGCGACCCCGACGTCGACACGGCCGTCATGGTCTACTTCGGCGATGGCGCGACGAGCCAGGGCGACGTGAACGAGGCCTACGTCTTCGCGCAGAGCTACCAGACGCCGCAGGTGTTCTTCCTGCAGAACAACCACTGGGCGATCTCGGTGCCCGTGCGGGTGCAGTCGCGCACACCGCTGTATCTTCGACCGCGCGGCTTCGGCATCGAGAGCGTGCAGATCGACGGCAACGACGTGCTCGCGAGCTACGCCGTGACCGCAGCCAACCTCGACGCGGCGCGCAGCGGCGCCGGGCCTCGGTTCATCGAGGCGCTCACCTACCGCATCGGGGCGCACACGACGAGCGACGACCCGAGCAAGTACCGCGACGAGGAGCAGTTCCGCTACTGGCAGGAGCGCGACCCGATCAGCCGCTTCGAGACCTACCTTCGGGCGCAGGGCGAGGGCGATGCCTTCTTCGCGAGCGTCGCCGAGGAGGCGGAGGACGTCGCCGCCGACGCGCGGGCTCGCACGCTCGCGCTCGAGCCGCCCGCCGCCGCGTCGATGTTCGCGCACGTGTACAGCGAGGCGCATCCCGTCATGGATGCTCAGCGCGAGTGGCTCGCCCAGTACGAGGCCTCGTTCGAGGGGGAGGCGTGATGGCGGAGGACGCAGCGACCGTGCAGACGCTCACGATGACGAAGGCCCTCACCGAGGGTCTCGCGGCCGCCATGGAGGCGGACGACAAGGTTCTGCTCATGGGAGAGGACATCGGGCCGCTCGGCGGGGTGTTCCGCGTGACGGAGGGCCTGCAGAAGCGGTTCGGCGCGCACCGCGTGCTCGACACCCCGCTCGCCGAGTCGGGCATCGTGGGCACGGCGATCGGCCTCGCGATGCGCGGCTACCGCCCCGTCTGCGAGATCCAGTTCGACGGCTTCATCTTCCCCGGCTTCGACCAGATCACGACGCAGCTCGCGAAGCTCACGGCGCGGCACGAGGGAGCCCTGCAGCTGCCCATCGTCATTCGCGTTCCCTACGGCGGCCACATCGGCGCCGTGGAGCACCACCAGGAGAGCCCCGAAGCCTACTTCGCGCACACCCCCGGCTTGCGGCTCGTGAGCCCCGCGACGCCCCACGACGCGTACTGGATGATCCAGGAGGCCATCGCGAGCCCCGACCCGGTCATGTTCTTCGAGCCGAAGAGCCGCTACTGGCCCAAGGGCGAGGTCGACTTCTCCGACGCGGGCGCGCCCCTGCACGCCTCGCGCGTCGTGCGCGTCGGCACCGACATCACGGTCGTCGGGCACGGCGCGATCGTGAGCATGCTGCTCGACGCGGCGGCGCTCGCCGAGGAGGAGGGCACGAGCATCGAGGTCGTCGACCTGCGGTCGCTCTCCCCCATCGACTACGCCCCGCTGCTCGAGTCGGTGCGCCGCACGGGCCGCCTGGTCGTCGCGCAGGAGGCGCCGGGCTCGGTGAGCATCGGCTCGGAGATCGCGGCGACCGTGACCGAGCAGGCCTTCTACTCGCTCGAGGCGCCTGTGCTGCGCGTGAGCGGATACGACACCCCCTTCCCGCCGGCGAAGCTCGAGGGCGCGTACCTGCCCGACGTCGATCGCATCCTGCATGCCGTCGACCGCGCGCTCGCCTACTAGCCTGATCACGAGTCCGCGCACCGAAGCCGCGTCGAACCCCCTGGAGGCACCGTGAGCGTTTCAGAGTTTCCGCTCCCCGACGTCGGGGAGGGCCTGACCGAGGCGGAGATCGTCTCCTGGCACGTCAAGCCGGGCGACACGGTGACCGTCAACCAGGTGCTCGTCGAGATCGAGACGGCGAAGTCTCTCGTCGAGCTGCCCTCGCCGTTCACCGGCACGGTCGAGTCGCTCCTCGTCGACGAGGGGCAGACCGTCGAGGTCGGCACGGCGATCATCACGGTGCGGGGGGCGCAGGGCGAGGGGGATGCTCCCGCAGCGCCCGCGGACGACGCGAGCGCAGCATCCGTCGCCGACACCGCCTCGACCATCGATCGCGAGGCAGACGAGAAGCCCGGCGCCGTGCTCGTGGGCTACGGCACGAAGGGTGCTGTCGCCTCCCGCCGCCGCCGCAGCGGAGCACCCGCTCCGGCGACGGCGTCCGCCCCGCCCGCGCAGGATGCACCGCCCCGCCCGCGCTCCGTGCCCGCCTCGGACGCCGCGCCGGTCATCGCGAAGCCGCCGATCAGGAAGCTCGCGAAAGACCTCGATGTCGACCTCGCCGAGGTGCCGGCCACGGGCCTCGCGGGCGAGGTCACGCGTGACGACGTCATCCGCCACGCGCAGCAGGCGAGCGTCTTCCGCAACATTCAGACGCCCGAGTGGCCGAGCGACCGCGAGGATCGCATTCCCGTCAAGGGCGTGCGCAAGGCGATCGCCGCGGGCATGGTCAAGAGCGCGTTCAGCGCACCGCACGTGAGCGTTTTCGTCGACGTCGATGCGACGCGCACGATGGAGTTCGTGGCGCGGCTCAAGGCCAGCCCCGACTTCGCGGGCATCAAGGTCTCGCCGCTGCTCGTCATGGCGAAGGCGATGATGTGGGCGGTGCGCCGCAACCCCACCGTGAACTCGACGTGGACCGACACCGAGATCATCGTGCACCACTTCGTGAACTTCGGCTTCGCCGCGGCGACGCCCCGCGGGCTCGTCGTGCCGAACATCAAGAACGCGCAGGATCTCACGTTGCGCGAGCTCGCCCAGTCGATCGAGCAGATGACGCTCACGGCGCGCGACGGCAAGCTGCAGCCCGCCGACATGGCCGACGGCACGATCACGATCACCAACATCGGCGTCTTCGGCATGGACACCGGTACCCCCATCCTCAACCCGGGTGAGGTCGCGATCGTCGCGCTCGGCACGATCAAGAAGAAGCCGTGGGTCGTCGACGGCGAGGTGCGCCCGCGCTTCGTGACGACGCTCGGGGCGAGCTTCGACCACCGCGTGGTCGACGGGGATGTCGCGAGCCGCTTCCTCGCCGACGTCGCGAGCATCATCGAGGAGCCGGCGCTGCTGCTCGACTAGCTCGTGCTCGACGAGCGGGCGAGCGGCTCGAGGATCACGAGCGGAATCTGCCGCCTCGTCTTGCGCTGGTACTCGGCGTAGCCGCGATAGGCGCGCACCACCTCGGGCCACAGTCGCTCGCGTTCGGCCTCGTCGGCGATGCGCGCGAGCATGGGGCGAGCCTCCTTGCCCGGCGAGCCGACGCGCACGTTCGGGTCGTCGACGAGGTTCAGGTACCAGGCCGGATGCGCGTCGTCGCCCCCGCGGGAGGCCACGACCACGAACGTGTTGCCGGTGCGCGCGGCGATGGTCAGCAACGTCGTGCGCTCGGCGCCGGTGCGGCGGCCGCGCGTCGTCAGTTCGATGACGGGCATCGCGCCGAGCCTGGAGCCGAGGCGCCCGCCCGTCAGGCGCAGGAGCGCGCGGTGCAGTCCGGTCAGGGAGAGCATGAGCCGGCGGTTGGACATGCCCGAACGCTAGCTGCGCACCCTGAGGCAGCGCCCAGACGAATATCGCACAACCCTATTGAGAATGGTTTTGACAACCGTTCTCGATAAGCCCTACTCTCTTCCCATGACCTCTTCCGCCCGTTCCCTTCCCGCCCTCCTCACGAGCGGCATCGTCGCGGTCGCCCTCGCCGGCTGTGCGAGCCCCGCCCCCGCGGACGACGCCGAAGGCCTCTCCGTCGTCGCCTCCACGAACGTGTACGGCGACATCGCGCAGTCGCTCGCGGGGGACCTCGCGACCGTCACGAGCATCATCGAGAGCGCCGCGATCGACCCGCACAGCTACGAGGCGAGTGCGCAAGACCAGCTGGCGATCGCCAACGCCGACATCGTCATCGAGAACGGCGGCGGCTACGACCCCTTCGTCGACGTGCTCGTCGACGGCTCCGGCTCGAGCGCGATCGTCATCTCCGCCGTCGAGGCGAGCGGACTCCTCGAGGAGGACCACGCCGAGGAAGCTCACGGTGACGAGGACCACGCCGAGGAGGAGCACGCGGGCGAGGACCACAGCGACGACCACGCCGGCGACGACCACGCCGACGATCACGCCGACGACCACGGCCACATCGAGGGCCTCAACGAGCACGTCTGGTACGACGTGCACAGCATCGCGCACGTGGCCGAGGCCATCACCGAGGCGCTCGTGGAGACGGACGCCGACAACGCGGCCTCCTACGAGAGCAACCTCGCCGCCTTCCTGACTGACCTCGAGTCCCTCGAGGCCGACATGGAGGCGCTCGCCGGCTTCCTCGGGGGCGGCACCGTCGCCGCGACGGAGCCCGTGCCCGTGTACCTGCTGGCCGAGCTCGGCTTCGAGGACGGCACGCCCGAGGAGTTCTCCGAGGCGATCGAGGAGGGTGCCGACGTACCCCCGCTCGCGCTCCAGCAGACCCTCGACCTCATCGACTCGGGAGACGTGCGCTTGCTCGCCTACAACGAGCAGACCGAGAGCCCGGAGACCCAGCGCGTGCGCGACGCCGCGGAGGCTGCGGGCATCGCGGTGGTCTCGTTCGTCGAAACCCTCCCGGAGGGGGAAGACTACGTGTCATGGATGCGCGCGAACGTCGAGGCCGTGGAGTCGGCGCTGACGGCCGCGTGACACCCGACACTCTCGGCTCCGAACGCCCCGCCCCGGTTCTCAGCATCCGCGGTGGGGCTCTCGGCTTCGGCGGCCGCGGGCTGTGGAGCGGGCTCGACCTCGACATCGCGCCCGGCGAGTTCCTCGCCGTCCTCGGCGCGAACGGCTCGGGCAAGACGAGCCTGCTGCGCGCGATGCTCGGGCAGCAGCGGCTCGACGCGGGCGAGGTGCTCGTGGCCGGGCATCCCGCTCGTCGTGGCGCACGCCGCGTCGGCTACATTCCCCAGCAGAAGATCGTGCCGCCGGGCACTCCCCTGCGCGGCCGCGACCTGGTCATGCTGGGCGTCAACGGTCACCGCTGGGGTCCGCCGATCGCGACGCGCGCCGACCACGATCGCGTGGATGCCCTGCTCACCGCGGTCGGAGCCGACGCCTATGCCGACCGACCCCTCGGCACTCTCTCGGGCGGCGAGCAGCAGCGCCTGCGGGTCGCCCAGTCTCTCGCCGACGACCCGGTGCTGCTGTTGTGCGATGAGCCGCTCATGAGCCTCGACCTGCACCACCAGCGCGAGGTGAGCGAGCTCATCGACGCGCGTCGGCGCGACCACGGCACAGCCGTCGTCTTCGTCACCCACGATGTGAACCCCGTGCTCGGCATGGTCGACCGCATCCTGTACCTCGCCCAGGGCCGCTTCACGATCGGCACTCCCGACGAGGTGCTGCGCGACGACGTGCTGAGCGGCCTGTACGGCACGAGCGTCGAGGTCATCCGTTCGCGGGGCCGTGTCATCGTCGTGGGCGTGCCCGACGGCGACCACCACCACGAGGTGATCGCATGATCACGGTCGACTGGGAGACGTACGTGCAGCTGCTCGCGCTCGTGCAGAACTCGATCATCGCCGCCGCCGTCCTCGGCATCCTCGGCGGGCTCATCGGCGTCTTCGTCATGCAGCGCGACATGGCGTTCGCGGTGCACGGCATCAGCGAGCTCTCCTTCGCAGGCGCTGCCGCTGCCCTCCTTCTGGGCCTCAACGTCGTCGCGGGCTCCCTCGTCGGCTCCCTCGTCGCCGCCGCGCTCATCGGACTCCTCGGCGCGCGGGCGCGCGACCGCAACTCGATCATCGGCGTGCTCATGCCCTTCGGGCTCGGGCTCGGCATCCTCTTCCTCGCCCTCTACCCGGGGCGCAGCGGCAACAAGTTCGGGCTGCTCACGGGCCAGATCATCAGCGTCGACATCCCGCAGCTCGGACTGCTCATCACGATCAGCGTGCTCGTGCTCCTCGTGCTGATCGTCGTGTGGCGCCCTCTCACGTTCGACAGCCTCGATCCCGAGGTCGCCCACGCTCGCGGGGTGCCGGGGCGCCCGCTCTCCTTCATCTTCATGGTGCTCCTGGGCCTCGCAGTCGCCGTCTCGGTGCAGGTCATCGGGGCGCTCCTCGTGCTCGCCCTGCTCGTGACGCCGGCCGCCGCCGCTCTGCGCGTCTCTAGCTCCCCCGTGCTCGTGCCCGTGCTCAGCATGGTCTTCGGCTTCGTCTCGGCCGTGGGGGGCATCCTGCTCGCGATCGGCGGCTCGCTCCCCATCAGCCCCTACATCACGACCATCTCGTTCGCGATCTACGTCGTGTGCCGCATCGTCGGCTCCCGTCGCCTCTCGGCGACCTCGCGCCGCCTGTCAGCACCGTCGCGGCGTACGCTGGAGGCGACATGAAGCGGAACACGTGGCAGCGCGAGGCAGTACGCACGGCCCTCTCGACGGCCGAGGGTTTCGTGAGCGCTCAAGCCCTGCACGGCTCGCTGCGCGATTCGGGCTCGACGATCGGCCTCGCCACCGTCTACCGGGCGCTCACCGACCTCACGGAGGAGGGCGAAGCCGACTCGCTGCAGCAGGAGGGCGAGGCGCTCTACCGCGCGTGCACGCCGGGCAGCCACCACCACCACCTCATCTGCCGCCGCTGCGGCATGACGGTCGAGATCGAGGCCGCCGCGGTCGAGTCGTGGGCGCGCGGCGTCGCGACCGAGCACGGCTTCACGGCGGCCGAGCACGTCGTGGATGTCTTCGGCCTGTGCCCGCAGTGCACCGCGGATGCCCGGCAGCAGTAGCCGCGCCCCCGAGCGCCCCGGCCTCCGCGTTGCGACACGGGCCCTGCAGGACGTAAGCTAGGCGATTGTGCCGAGCGGACATCCGCTCGTCCTTGTGCGCACTGTTCCCCGGTCACCCGCTACACGACCGGAACCGGTTCAGATCTGCGTGCCGACAAGTGACCTTGGGTGCGGCGTTCGCCGCACGGTAGCCCAGAAGAAAAGAGGAGCCATGGCAGCCGTCTGCCAGGTGACCGGAGCCGTTCCCGGTTTCGGACACAACATCTCGCACTCGCACCGCCGCACCAAGCGCCGGTTCGACCCGAACATCCAGAAGAAGACGTACTTCGTGCCGTCGCTTCGCCGTAACGTCACGCTGACCCTGTCGGCGAAGGGCATCAAGGTGATCGACGCGCGCGGCATCGAGTCCGTCGTCAAGGACCTCATCGCCCGCGGGGAGAAGATCTAGTGGCCAAGCAGCAGGACGTCCGTCCCATCATCAAGCTTCGGTCGACCGCCGGCACCGGGTACACCTACGTGACCCGCAAGAACCGTCGCAACGACCCCGACCGCCTCGTGCTCAAGAAGTACGACCCGGTCATCCGCAAGCACGTCGAATTCCGCGAGGAGCGCTAAGTCATGGCGAAGAAGAGCAAAATCGCGCGCAACGAGCAGCGCAAGATCGTCGTGGAGCGCTACGCCGCGAAGCGACTCGAGCTGAAGAAGGCCCTCGTCGACCCGAACGGCACCGACGAGTCCCGCGAGGCCGCGCGCAAGGGTCTGCAGAAGCTGCCCCGCAACGCGTCCCCCGTCCGCGTCCGCTCGCGCGACGCGATCGACGGCCGCCCGCGCGGTGTCCTCACCAAGTACGGCATCTCGCGCGTCCGCTTCCGGGATATGGCTCACCGTGGTGAGTTGCCCGGAATCACCAAGTCAAGCTGGTAGCGTCAAGGCGGCTCGACAGCACACACTGCTGGAGAGTCGTCTCCAGCACAACTGAGGTCCGAGGAGGACACCATGAACCGTTCCGAGCTCGTCGCCGCAGTGGCCGCTGAGTCCGGCCTGAGCCAGGCTGACGTCAACCGCACCGTCGACGCCCTGTTCTCGGTCGTCTCCGGCGCCGTCGCCAGTGGCACCAAGGTCTCGATCCCCGGGTGGATCGCTTTCGAGCGCACCCACCGCTCGGCGCGCCAGGGCCGCAACCCCCAGACGGGTGAGACGATCCAGATCGCCGCGTCCTACGGCGTGAAGGTCAGCGCCGGCAGCAAGCTCAAGGCCGCTGCCAAGTAGGGTTCACCCCCGTACCTGACGATCAGGCGGCTCCGCGCATCGCGCGGGGCCGCCTTTTTTGTGTGGGCGCAGTCTGTGGCCAGCGGTGCCGGGCGGCTCACGACGGCGAGACGGGATGCTCGGCTCGCCTCGTCCTCAGCGGCGTCGTCTAGCCTCGAGGAGAGTAGGAAGGCCGCCCGCATGACGACGTCGCCACCCGCGACCCGCACGACGCAGAGTGCTGCCGCGCGCCGCGCCCCCGGCGGCCCCGGTTCGGGCCCTGTCGAGCGCGAGGGCCTCCCGTGGGGAGTGCTCGCCATCGTCGCCCTCGGCGCCGCCGCTCTCCTCGCCCTCCTCGTCTCCCTCGTCGTCGGTGGGGCCGCCGAGGCTCCCCTCGTGCTCGACCCCGGACCGGTCGTGCGCTACGGACTGCCGATCGCGAAGCTCGCGACGACGCTCGGCGCTTCCGCCGCGATCGGCGCGCTCCTCCTGTCACTCCTCGCGCTCGCGCGCGACACGCCCGCCTACGATCGCGCACTCGACGTGGCGGCGGCGGGCGCGGCCCTGTGGGCACTCGGGGCCGGCGCCACGGGGTTCTTCATCTTCCTCAGCGTCTTCCTCGAGCCGATCACGCTCGACGACCGCTTCGGCCAGCTGCTCGCCTCATTCTTCACCGAGCGCGAGCTCGGGCAGGCGTGGCTCGCGACCGCGCTCATGGCGGCCGTCGTCACGGTGCTGTGCTTCGCCGTGCGCTCGCCCGCGCTCCTGGCCGGTGTGCTCGTGCTCGCCGTCGCCGCCGTGTGGCCGGTCGCGCAGACGGGGCACGCGGGCGGCACGGCCGACCACGACGCGGCGGTCACGGCCGTGTACCTGCACAGCGTCTTCGCGGCCGTCTGGGTTGGGGGCCTGCTCACTCTCGTGCTCGCGCGCCGCGCTCTCGGCGATCGACTCGGCGCTGTGCTCGCGCGCTACTCGACCCTCGCCCTCATTGCCTTCATCGTCGTCGCGGTCTCCGGGCTCGTGAGCGCGCAGATCCGCGTCGGCACGCTCGAGGGTCTCGCAACGCCGTACGGCGCGCTCCTCATCGCCAAGGTCGTCTCGCTCGTCGCACTCGGGGCGTTCGGCGCCGCCTACCGCGGCGTGCTCATCGCTCGCGTGCAGCGCGCGGTCCGGCCCCGAGCATCCCTGTGGGCGATCGTCGTCGCCGAGCTCGTCGTCATGGGCGCGGCCTCCGGCATCGCCACGGCGCTCGCGCGCACCGCGCCTCCCGTCGAGGAGGTACCCGCCGAGGAACTCGCCGACCCGACGCCCGCCGAGCTGCTCACGGGCTCGCCCCTGCCGCCGCCGTTCGAGCCGTGGCGACTCGCGACGGAGTGGGATCTCAACCTGCTGTGGGCGCTCCTCGCCGTCTTCGGCGCCTTCTTCTATTTGGCCGGCGCGTGGCGACTCCACCGGCGTGGCGACCGCTGGCCCGTGCACCGCACGATCCTGTGGGTCGCGGGCATGGCGATGCTGTTCGCGGTGACGAGCGGAGGGTTCGCCGTCTACGAGCCGTACCTGTTCAGCGTGCACATGCTCGGGCACATGCTGCTGAGCATGGCGATTCCCGTGCTGCTCGTGCTCGCCGCGCCCGTGACTCTCGCGGCGCGCGCGATCCACGCGCGCACCGACGGGTCGAGGGGGCCGCGGGAGTGGATTCTCGCGATCGTCCACTCGCGCTTCGCCGGTGTCGTCGGGCACCCCCTCGTCGCAGCCGTCGTGTTCGCCGTGTCGCTCCTCGCGTTCTACTACTCGCCCCTGTTCTCGTGGGCTGTGACCGATCATGTGGGGCACCAGTGGATGATCCTGCACTTCCTGCTGAGCGGCTTCCTCTTCGTCAATGCGCTCATCGGCATCGACCCCGCCCCCTCTCGGCCGCCGTACCCGATCCGGTTGCTCATCCTCATGGCGACCATGGCGTTCCACGCCTTCTTCGGACTCTTCCTGCTCACGGGCACGGGCCTCCTGCTGCCGGAGTGGTACGGAGCGATGGGCCGCGAGTGGGGTCAGGCGCCGCTCGCCGACCAGCAGACCGGCGGTGGCATCGCGTGGAGCGTCGGCGAGATTCCGACCCTCGCGCTCGCGCTGCTCGTCATGCTGTCGTGGAGCCGATCCGACAGTCGCGAGTCGAAGCGGCGCGACCGGCAGGCGGAGCGCGACGGCGACGCCGAGCTGCATGCCTACAACGACATGCTCGCGCAACGCGCCGATCGCACCCGTTCCTAGGCTCGACGCCTCCTAGCAGCGCATCATCTAGCTGCGCGGCGGGGCGATCGTCAGCCGGGGCATGCCGTCTCGCATGACCACCTCGCCCGTGATTGTGGCCGTGAGGGTCGTGTCGACATCGGAGATGCGCCCGTCGAACAAGCGCTGCACCGTCACGCGCAGGCCCACCTCGGCGAGAGCACGCACCTCCCACGTGCCGGGAGTCGACGATGCGGTGAGAGACACGACCGGGTCGCTCACGAGCTCCCACTGCGGCAGCCCGAGCACGCGGTCGTCGATCGCTCGGCCGAAGGGGCAGCCGGCCGGCTGCAGGACCTCCTGCTCGACGCAGTCGGCGAGGAACGCCTCGACCTCCTGCAGCACGCCGCGCTCGAGCCGCGCGGTCGGCTCGGCCTCGAGCACGACGACGCGGGGCGCGGCACCGGTGAGGCGCACGCTCACCGACCGACCGTCGACGTAGGGGTCGGCGATGCCGATCTCGAGCCGCGCGGGCACGAACCCGGTGACGCGGGCGGTCTCGCCCGCGGCGGCAGCGGCGAGGCGCTCGTCGTTGATGAGGAACTCGTCGTGCTGGTCCACGCCGACCTCGAGGCTGCGCACGGGAGGGGTCGTGAAGCTCCACTGCGGGATGATGCCGAGCAGGGGCTCGGCGGGGGCGAGGGTGAGGATGACGGTGGCCGCATCCGTGGGGCCCCCGTACTCCGCGATGATGGCGACCCGGTCGTCTCCGCGCTCGATGCGGCCGAGCACGGCGAGCACGGCGGGCTCGCCGGCGTCGCCGACCGGGGTGGGCGACCCCTCGGGGAGTCCGGCGAGGCGCGAGGCGGTCACGAGGTCATCGGCCGCGAGCGCCTGCAGATAACGCTCGACGTGTGCCTCCGGCGTGGCCGTGGCGCCGATGACGAGGGCGAGCAGGCCCGCGCCCGCTGCGGCCACTGCCGCCACCGCTCCTCCCCAGACCAGGGGTGCCCGCTTCATGCCCTCAGCCTACGGTTCGTGCAGCAGCTCGCCGGATACAGTGGAGGCTCCCGAACGCAGGCAGGAGCGTCATGGCGGCACCCGACGCGGTAGCGGACGGCGCGAGGCGCTCGCCCGACGGCACCACGCTGAGCCCCGAGCAGTCCGCCGTGCTCGAGCTCATTGAGTCGACGCGCGACCACGTCTTCGTCACGGGCCGCGCGGGCACCGGCAAGTCGACCCTGCTCGAGACCTACCTGACGACGACGGACCGCACGGCGATCGTGTGCGCGCCGACGGGGGTCGCCGCACTGAACGTGGGCGGGCAGACGATCCACTCACTCTTCCGACTGCCCATCGGGCTCATCGCGGATCACGACCTCGACGATCCGCCGGAGCTGCGCCGGCTGCTCGCGAGCGTCGACACCGTCGTCATCGACGAGGTCTCGATGGTGAGCGCCGACCTCATGGACGCGATCGACCGTCGCCTGCGCCAGTCGCGCGCCCGTCGCCACGAGCCCTTCGGCGGGGCTCAGGTCGTGCTCTTCGGCGACCCGTACCAGCTCCCCCCCGTGCCGGGCCGCGATGAGGGAGAGCGCGCCTACTACGCCGACCACTACCGCTCGATGTGGTTCTTCGATGCGGCCGTGTGGCAGTACACGGATCTGCGCATCGTCGAGCTGCAGACCATCCACCGTCAGCAGGACGCCGACTTTCGCGCCATGCTCACCGCCGTGCGCCACGGCACCGTCACGCCCGAGATCGGGCGCGCCCTCAACGAGGCCGGCTCGCGCCCCGCACCCGAGGAGGGCGTGCTGACCCTCGCGACGACGAACGCGACCGTCACGCGCATCAATCGGGATGCCCTGCGCCGCCTGCCCGGAGACTCCAAGACCGCCCGTGCCGAGATCATCGGCGAGTTCGGCGGGGCGGGCGGCTACCCGGCGGACGAGCAGCTCGAGCTCAAGGTGGGAGCGCAGGTGATGTTCCTGCGCAACGACACGAGCGGCGACGGGCCGCCGCGGTGGGTGAACGGCACGCTCGGCACGGTCGAGAGCATCGGTCGCACGGTGCGCGTCGAAGTCGACGGCGAGAGCCACGAGGTGCTGCCGGCGACGTGGGAGAAGTACAAGTACACCTACTCCTCGGCGAAGAAGTCGGTGAGCAAGGACGTCATCGCCGAGTTCACGCAGTTTCCCCTGCGTCTCGCGTGGGCGGTCACGATCCACAAATCGCAGGGCTCCACCTACGACCAGGCGATCGTCGACCTCGGCCCGCGCGCGTTCGCTCCCGGCCAGACCTACGTGGCGCTCAGCCGCATCCGATCGCTCGAGGGGCTGCACCTCACGCGCCCGCTGCGCCCGAGCGACATCATCGTCGACGACAACGTGCGCCGCTTCATGGCCGACGTCGAGCCCCTCATAGGTCGAGCGGTGGACGGCCCCGCCGCGTAGCGGTGACCCGTGCGCGGACTCTCGCGCCTAGGGCTCGTAGCCGACGTGCCCGCTGTGGTCGCCGAAGACGATGCGCTGCTCGGTCCCGATCCCGGGGTCGGCGACGGCGGGAGCGGGTGTCACCACCGGCCCGAGCGCGAGGGCGATCGCCGAGGCGACGACGACGGCGCTCGCCGTGATGGTCGCAGCGGCGAAGGGCCGGGGCGGAGCATCCCCCCGATGCTCACGCCCCCGCCTCGCCACGATGGCCGCAACGATCGCTCCCGACAGCGACATAAGTGCGACGCTCGCGATCGGCAGGCCTGCGGCCGCTCCCCCGAGCGGCGGCAGGTCCGCCGTCACGATCACCACCAGCGCGACTCCCCACAGCAGCGCCGGCACAGCCAGAACACCGGCGACGATGCGTGCGGTGCTCCTGGACATGGTGACCTCCCCTAACATCCGTCATTCGGTGCCCCCGCGGAATCGGTTTGCCCGCAGCGTACTGAGCCGCAGGAGCGGCGGCGCAGCCAGAAGCAAACACAAAGGGGATGACGGGAATCGAACCCCGCAGACGCGGTGAGCGTCTGCGCGTCGAGCAGTGTGCCGAGATGACTGTCGGCGGGTCAGAGGGGATGACGGGAATCGAACCCGCGCTATCAGCTTGGGAAGCTGAAGTTCTACCATTGAACTACATCCCCGAAGGGCCTTATTTCTTGATTTATCAGGCCTCTTGCAGTGTTCAGCTTACCCGGGTCGTGCCATCTCTCAAGGCACGCCGGTGGCACGGGATCAGCGAAGCGCAGTTGCCTGCTCAGGGGTTCGGCGCTGTTCGCGCTAAACGTGTTCCGTATGCGCTGAACGCTGAAGCCTCGTCGCGCTAAACAGCGAGGCCTGCGCTAAACGCGGAAGGCCCGGAGCGGGCCTTCTTCGAGGGCGGGCGCGCTAAACACCCCGCGCCAGAGAAGACCAAGGTGGTGACTCCGGCTCCTACGGCGTATCAGTACTTGGAGCACCGTGCTCCAAGAACAGGAGCACACCGTGCCCAATAACGAGCGCGACCGCATCGAACACCCGCCCACCGTCTCCTCCAAACCCGGCGAGCCATTGAGGCAGGACCAGGTGTCGACGTCGCGTGAATACTGACCCGGTGGCGACGGGTGAATGTTGACCCCTCCGACACTCTTGGAGGGTGATTTCAGTGGAAGATTGGGCGGAGATCCGCCGACTGCATAAGGCCGAGGGCATGCCGATCAAGGCGATCGTGCGGTATCTCGGGGTCGCTCGGAACACGGTGCGTGCGGCGTTGGCGTCCGAGGGGCCGCCGTCGTATCAGCGGCCCTCGAGGGGGTCGCTGGTTGATGCCGTGGAGCCGGAGGTGCGGAAGCTGCTGATGGTGGACGCGAAGATGCCGGCGACGGTGATCGCGGAGCGGATCGGGTGGGAACACTCGATCACGATCCTCAAGGACCGGCTGCGGCAGATCCGTCCAGAGTATGTCGGTGTCGATCCGGCCGACCGGCTCGTGCACGAGCCCGGCGTCGCGGCGCAGATGGACCTGTGGTTCCCTGAGCCGCGGATCCCGGTCGGGTTCGGGCAGGCGGCAATGTTGCCGGTTCTGGTGATGACGCTCACGTTTTCTCGGTTCCTCACCGCGGTGATGTTGCCCTCGCGTCAGGCCGGGGATCTGCTAGCGGGAATGTGGCAGCTGATCTCGCAGGTCGGCGCGGTGTCCAAGACGCTGGTCTGGGACCGGGAGGCCGCGATCGGTGGGAAGGGGAAGGTCACCGCGGCGGCAGCCGCGTTCGCGGGGACCCTCGCGACCCGGATCGTGTTGGCTCCGCCGCGGGATCCGGAGTTCAAGGGCATGACCTGTGGCTTCGTTCGCTTGGTGGCGGGGTTTTTGCAGCGCTCCGTGGCGGTCTTGTTGCCGCGATCACGCAGGACTGGCTGCAGGTAGGTGTCGCGGTCTGAACCGAGAGGGGTGCGCCCGGTCGGGGCCGTTTGGATCGCTGCCGCTACGTCAGAGTCCGAAGGCTCCGCCGCTGACGAGGATCACGATGCCGAGGCCGATGAGAACGATGGGGAAGAGGATGTGCTCCCAGCGTTCGAGCACTTCGGCGATCGGGGGGCGGGTGGCGACGAACTTTGCCAGGGCCACCAGGACCGCGACGAGCGCGAGGAAGACGATGCAGTAGGCGACTACTGCGAGAGGTTCCACGCTGAGGAAGACAGGGGTGTAGACGCCGATGTTGTCGCCGCCGTTGGCAAGGGTGACGCCTGCGACTGTCCACACGCCGACCTTCTTGCCGGCAACCTTGGCCTCGTCGTCATCGTCGTCATCGTCTCCGCGCCAGGCCTGCCATGCGGCCCAGAGGCCGAGGCCCAGAGGGATGAGACCGAAGTACGGGATGGCTGCCGAGGGCAGGAATGCTCCGGCACCGATGGTCACCAGGACCGCGGCACCGAGGATGCCTGCGAATCCGAGGTACTGGCCAGCCAGAATGCGGGCGGTAGTGCCGCGCTGGCCTGCCCCTCGCGCGAAGAAGAGGGAGAGCACGATGATGTCGTCGATGTTGGTCGCTGCGAACAGGCCCATCGCCTGCAAGACCGAGGTGAGGATCATGCGCCCTCCCCAGCTGCGTCGCATCCGGGAAGCGAGCAGGCGGGATCGATGCACGGGGCGTCTTCGTCCACTGCCAGGGTGGCATCGACCAGTGCCGTCAGCGCCTGCGCCAGGTGCGAATCGGCGATCTCATATCGTGTCCGACGGCCCTCGGGCTCGGAGACGACGATCCCGCAATCGCGCAGGCATGCCAGGTGGTTGGACACGTTCGGGCGTGTCAGGTCCAGATCTCGGGCCAGTTCCGCCGGGTAAGCGGGATGGTCGAGCAGGGTCAAGATGATCCGGGATCGAGTGGGGTCGGCCAGTGCACGACCCAGGCGGTTCATCACGTCGAGACGCGAAGCAATAGTCAGCATGGACTGAACTATACAGCGCGCACTGAACACTCGGTCACAGGCGTCAGCCCAGATTGCATGCCCGTAAGGGGAACCCTCACCGGACACCACCGCTACTTATCGAGAGGAACGACGGCACGCCTGGCGGGCTGTCCCTGTGGCTTTTGCCAAATGATGGCGGTGTTCTTTCGGCTTTCCATGGCGGTGCCGCCGGTCGGTCCGCTGTGCTATAAGCCGAACCACCGACGTTGCCTTCGGTCGTGCACGGAATTCGGTCGCGGACCGAATCGACGATGATTTTCTTCATTGCAGGAATAGCCCGCTTTGATGTAGGGGTTGTTGTTCACAGGAAGCGCTATACCCCGGGGGGTAACGTTTTTCCTGTAAAGACCAATGCTTGCCCCGGCCGCTCGTGCATGTTGAGGAGAAGGAACTTATGGATGTGGTTGTGATTGATACTCCTCAGCTTGGAGACCGCTCGTATCTCGTGCATGACGGGGAGGTGGCGTTGGTCGTCGATCCTCAACGTGATACGGACCGGATTGAGCAAGCTGCGGCGGATGCTGGTGTGAGAATCACGCACGTCGCGGAAACCCATTTGCACAATGACTACCTGACCGGCGGTTTGGTGCTGGCACGAAGCCAGAATGCTGTCTACCTCGTCAACGCAGCGGATGAAGTTCAGTTTGAGCATCAGCCAATCACGGACGGCGAGACAATCCCGGTCGGCTCTCTGCGGGTGACGGCGGTCGCGACCCCCGGACACACCCACACTCATTTGTCCTACATCGTCACAGCAGGGGAAGAGCAGGCGGTATTTTCCGGCGGCAGCCTGCTCTACGGATCGGTGGGCCGCACCGATCTGGTCAGCGCCGATGACACCGTTGCGCTCACCCACGACCAATACGCCTCGGCACGCCGCCTGGCCCAGGAGGCCGCGGGTGAGGCCGCACTGTACCCGACACATGGCTTCGGATCCTTCTGCTCCTCCGGGCCCTCCACGGGCGCGTCCGCCTCCACGGTGGCCGAGCAGATCGAAGCCAATCATGCTCTCACCGATCCTGACGAAGAGCACTTCGTGCGGGAATTGATCGCGAACCTTACTGCATACCCTTCGTACTATGCCCACATGAGCCCGGCCAACACGCAGGGCCCCGGTCCGGCGGAGCTGACTCTTCCCGAGTCACTGGATCCGGATGAGCTTAGTCGTCGTCTGGATGACGACGAATGGGTGGTCGATCTCCGCAATCGGGTCGCTTTTGCCAGCACTCATCTGGAGGGCACGGTGAGCTTCGAATACGGCGACGGCTCGAATTTCACCACCTATCTTGGCTGGATTTTGCCGTGGGATAAAAAGCTCACTCTCGTCGGCGCCCGAGAAGATGTGGAGAACGCGATCCGCGATCTTTCCCGCATCGGCATCGATTCTCCGGACACCGCCATTGGCACCGATCCGGCCTCTCTGGCACCCATGGCCGGTGTCACCTCCTACCCGCGTGTCGATTGGCAAGGCATGCTCGCCGGTCGGCCGGAGGAGGAGACGATCCTCGATGTGCGCCGCACCGACGAATACGATGCCGCGCACATCCCCGGAGCCGTGAACATCCCGTTGCATGAACTGCTGGCCAGGATCGGGGAGGTCCCCGCCGGCCGGCTCTGGGTGCACTGCGGATCCGGTTACCGCGCGGGCATCGCAGCCAGCCTGCTGCAACGAGGCGGCAAGGATCCTGTGCATATTGATGCCCTGTTCGCCGACGCTGCCTCGGCGGGCGTCGCCCTCATCAAAGGTTGAGCGTCCTCCATCTCACGCTCTGCTCGCGTTCATTCGCAGAGCGAACTTCAAGGCGAAAGGGAAACGCATGTGTAGGGCTGTTACGTGTAAGAAGTGCGGGAAAACAACGTGGGCAGGATGCGGGCAGCACGTTGACCAGGTCATGCGGGGCGTTGCGAGTGCTCAACGATGCCGCGGCCATGAAAACGAACCGTCTGCCAAGGGTGGTTTCTTCGCCCGGCTCTTTTCCGGCCGCTAACCCCAACCCGACGAAAGGCACAACATGAACCAGCCGGCGACAATGACCATTTCCGGGGCAACCGCCGCAGAAAATCAGCGGAAGGTGCTCAACCGGTTGCGCCGGGCACAGGGCCAGCTCGGCGCCGTGATCGCGGCCGTCGAATCGGGAGGGCAATGCCGGGACGTCGTCATCCAACTGGCCGCCGTCTCAAAAGCCCTCGACCGTGCCGGATTCACTATTGTGTCCTCGGCGATGCAACGCTGTATCGCCTCGCCTGATGACCCGGCCGAGCCCCTGACCGTTGATGAGCTCGAAAAACTGTTTCTTACCCTGGCGTAGCTGATCGCATGCCAAAGGAACATTTCCTGATTCATGCTTTCGGCGAAACTCGTCCGCTCTTTCGGCGGTATTGCGAGTTGGTCTGTAAAAACGGCATGGCGGCAGCTGGAGTCGACACTTTCGGGCTGAGCCCTGGCATCGACGTTATGCCCTCCGCCGTTGCTTACCTCGGGCAGCGGCCAATGGGAGAGATGGGCATATGTGCGCCCCTAGCTAAAACTCACCGAAAGGAAGACGCCTCATGATTGAGGGCTTGTCGATTAACGGTCTTTGGCCAGCCGGCTTACTTGTGGCAGTCGCAGTGGTGCTGTTGACTATTCTGGCTGTGCGGTTCGTCGGCGGCGGCGGATCAAAGTGGCACGGCCCAAGTCACCACGACGATCGTTCACAAGGCCGCGATCACCCGACCGATCCTGGGCACGCGCTCGAGGATGCGGATACCCGAGCCGAGTTGCCGATCAAGACTTCACACCCCATAAGGGGCAAGAACGAGAACCGGGTGCTCAGCAGGCCCACGCCTGCTTCGGCTTCGGCTTCGGCTCCGGCCAGCACGATGGCGGTGCTCCCGCAAAACCACCATCCGACTGGTGAGCCCAAGCAAAATCAAGGAAAGGCGAACGTATCATGATGAACGGGATCGGGATGGGTGGCGGATGGCTGTTCGGGGTGCTCATCGCCGCCGGGATCGTTCTGCTGATCATTCTTTTGGTTCGCTCCCTCGGAGGTGGCGTGAAGCGCGACCGCCGCGACGAGCAGAACATGCCAAGGCAAAGTAGCAGCGCCCGACAGCTGCTCGATGAGCGGTATGCCCGAGGGGATCTGACGACGGAGGAATATCAGGAACGAATCCGTGTTCTCGGTGACGGAACCTGATGGAGCCCATAAGCCGACGACACGCCCTGATCCTCGGTGGTCTCGGAACAGTCAGCATCGTCGCCGGCGGCGCCGGACTTTTCTGGACCGAAAATACCGGGTTTGTCCCATCGGCAGCCCAACGCTTCACCGAACCTATGGCCCTGCGCAGTGTCAACGGCGCCCTGCAACTCAAACTGGCTCATCCCAATCGGGGGTGTAGGAGTTGGGGTCTGAAGCCGCCGGTCTCGAGCAGGCTTCGGGCGATGTAGTTGGTCAGGTTGCGGAACCCGAGTGCGGAGCCGCGCAGGTGTTCG
>NZ_VIKT02000062.1 GCF_009371975.2 Microcella pacifica | reverse complement strand
TGCAACGGGATTGGCGGCAGGGGCAGCATCGCGGCACGATCAGCATCGATCCTCTCGATCGGGCGCGCCTTGATCGTGCGCACCACCCGCGAGTTCGCGCGAGTGAGCCAGTCGGAGAACTGAGTGTTGAAGTCCGCCGGGGAGATGAAGGAACGGCCGGGCATGAATGAGGTCTCGAACCAGCCGTTGCGTCGCTCCACGATGCCCTTGGACTCCGGATCTCTGGGCGGCAACAACACCAACCTCGTCGCCAACGTGCCCATGAAGGAGGCAACACCATCGGCGCCAGACCGACCCCGGCCGATGCCAGGCTCGTTATCCCAGATCAGTCTGCGCGGCACGCGACCCAACTGCTGGATCAGCTCCCACGATGCCAACAAGAGATCCTCCGTCTTGCGAGTCGGGATCATCGTGGCGACGGTGAACCGGGAATGGGCGGCGGTGATCACCAGCACCGGCAGCAGCTTCAGCGTGCCGTCCTCCAACAGGATCTTCCGCGGCGGGA
>NZ_VIKT02000061.1 GCF_009371975.2 Microcella pacifica | reverse complement strand
GAACGACCAGGCCACCATCGAGTCCAAGAACAACCACCTCGTGCGCCGTTACGCGTTCTACTGGCGCTACGACACCCCGGAAGAACTGACCCTCCTGAACCAGCTCTGGCCGCTCGTGAACGACCGGCTGAACTTCTTCACCCCGACCAAGAAACCCACCGACTGGTCGACCGACGCCGCCGGACGCCGCAAGCGTCTCTACGACGCCCCGAAGACCCCGTTCGACCGTCTCCTGGCCGCCGGAGTCCTCTCCCCAGACCAAGCAGCCCAACTGCGCGACCGGCGCGACCGGATCAACCCCGCCGAACTCGCCCGCCGCATCCAATCCCTCCAAGACCGACTCACCGGCCTTGCCCGCGACCGCACCCTCGCACTCCAAGCCGAAGCCGCCACGCCTCTGCCCGACACCACCCGCGGCATCAAACTACGCCCCGCGAGCTGACCCCCGGCTTCGCGGGCATACTTAACTGGGGCACGGGAACCATTTCGCGGGCATTCCTACATGAGGCACCTCGG
>NZ_VIKT02000060.1 GCF_009371975.2 Microcella pacifica | reverse complement strand
TTCAAGACCGCCGCTGCGGAGGAGATCCCGGACGCGGTCACGGTGATGGATCCCTTCCACGTCGTGCGCCTGGCCGGTGACGCCCTCGACAGGTGCCGGCGCCGGGTCCAACTCGCGATCCACGGGCACCGTGGGTTCAGGGACGATCCGCTCTACAAGTCGCGGCGCACGCTGCACACCGGCGCGGACCTGCTCACCGACAAGCAGAGCGACAGGCTACGCGCGCTGTTCATTGATGACGCTCACGTCGAGGTCGAGGCGACCTGGGGTGTCTACCAGCGCATGATCGCCGCCTATCGCCACGAGGACCGGCAACGTGGCCGCGAGCTCATGGAGAAGCTGATCACCGACCTCAGCGCCGGCGTCCCCAAGGTGCTCACCGAGCTCACCACCCTGGGCCGGACCCTGAAGAAGCGAGCCGCTGACGTGCTCGCCTACTTCGAACGACCCGGCACCAGCAACGGGCCGACCGAGGCGCTCAACGGACGGCTCGAACACCTGCGCGGCTCCGCACTCGGGTTCCGCAACCTGACCAACT
>NZ_VIKT02000006.1:8421-140870 GCF_009371975.2 Microcella pacifica | reverse complement strand
GCGACGCCGGCAAGCCGCTCTCGGCCGTTTGACCCCGGTCGAGTTCGAGGCCATCATGAGCACGCCAGCCGCACTGGCGGCGTGACTACAACCTGTCACCTATCCGTGCAGCAGACCCGCACTGGCCACTCATCGTGTTCATGCCCCTGGCTGTGCCCGCCCTGCCGCGGGAACTCCAGATGGTGCTCGCCGTAGTGCTTTCCTTGGTTCTCGCCACGGTGACGTACCGCCTCGTCGAGAATCCGATCAGATTCTCCACCACCCTCGCTCACTCCATGCGGAGATCGATCATCACCGTCACTGCGTTGTTCACGGTGCCCGTCCTCGCGGCGGGAGCACTCGCTGCGGCATATCAAGATGTCACGCAGCGCAACCAGGCGATTCTCGAAGCGCGAGACGAAGTGCCAGCGAGCGACGGGGCGATACCTGAGGTCACGACCCCTGGCAACGAGGCGGCCGTACCGACGATCGTCTTGGTAGGGGATTCCCATGCCGCGCACTGGCGGACGGTATTCGAAGCTGCGGCAGAGTCGATCGGAGCTGAACTCCACGTTCTTGCGCTCAACTCGTGCACACCGATCTCGGTGACGACCGTGGATCTCAAGGGGAAGGTCAAGGAAACGTGTGTCGACTTTCGACAGCAGACGCTTGAGTATCTGGATGAGCTGAAACCCACGACCATCGTTCTCTCCCAAGCAGAGGGCTATCTCGGCCGCATTCGGGGTGATGACCTCGCCACTCTCGAGGAGACCCAGCAGCTGTCGCTTTGGGAGACGCGATACCAGGAGTGGCTAGAGCTGAGTCAGGAGCTCGCCCCCTCGATCGGAGTCGTCATCGACAATCCTCGAATTCCGTACGAGCCCAATGAGTGCCTCATCGAAGCGTCGTCCCCAGAACAGTGCGACGCCCCGCGCGCCGCCGCACTCGACATGACCGCGCAACTCCAAGCAGCCTCGGCACTTGCCCGGGCTGGAACCCCAGTCGTCGATGAGACGTTCTCCGTTATCGACGAGCTCTGCACCGGCGACCTCTGCAGAGTCACCGTCGATGGTGTTCCCGTGTACCGCGACTTCAACCATCTGTCCGAGCGGTGGACGTTGACTCAGGTGCCGCGCATCGCCCGGTTCCTGGAGGACCTCGTCGCGGCAGGCGAGACTCAACGAAGCCAGGTCAACCTGAGTCAGTAGGTAGACGCCGTCGCACCTGAGGCCGCCGGGATCGACTAAGCGCACCTCGCTAGACTCTTCCGTCGTGAGGCTTCTCGTCACCGGCGGCGCCGGGTTCATCGGCTCCAACTTCGTGCACCACGTGATCGCGCACACCGATCACCACGTGACGGTGCTCGACAAGCTCACCTACGCCGGCAATCGCGCCTCCCTCGCCGGATTGCCCGACGATCGGCTCAGCTTCGTGCACGGCGACATCGCGGATGCGCCCCTCGTCGACCGGCTCACCGCTGAGGCGCACGCGGTCGTGCACTACGCCGCCGAGAGCCACAACGACAACTCGCTCGACGACCCGCGACCGTTCGTCGACACGAACATCATCGGCACCTACACGCTGCTCGAAGCCGCCCGGCGCCACGGCACCCGGTTCCACCACATCTCCACCGACGAGGTTTACGGCGACCTCGAGCTCGACGACCCCGCGCGCTTCACCGAGACGACCCCGTACAACCCCTCAAGCCCCTACTCGTCGACCAAAGCCGGCAGCGACCTGCTCGTGCGCGCCTGGGTGCGCTCCTTCGGCGTGCAGGCCACGATCTCCAACTGCTCCAACAACTACGGCCCCTACCAGCACGTCGAGAAGTTCATCCCCCGCCAGATCACCAACGTGCTGCGCGGGCAGCGCCCCAAGCTCTACGGGGCGGGGCTCAACGTGCGCGACTGGATCCACGCCGACGACCACTCCGCCGCCGTGCTCACCATTCTCGAGAAGGGCCGCATCGGCGAGACCTACCTCATCGGCGCCGACGGCGAGAAGAGCAACCGGGAGGTCGTCGAGCTCATCCTCACGACCCTCGGGCAACCCGCCGACGCCTACGACCACGTCAGCGACCGCGCGGGGCACGACCTGCGCTACGCGATCGATTCGAGCAAGCTGCGCACCGATCTCGGCTGGAAGCCCCAGTTCGGCGACTTCGAGGCCGGGCTCGCCGCGACCATCCAGTGGTACCGCGACAACGAGCCGTGGTGGGCGCCGCAGAAGGACGCGACCGAGGCCCAGTACCGCGCCAAAGGCCAGTAGGGCTCCTCCAGAATCCTCGCTGCGCGAAACAATTCTACGGTTTTCTCTATCCCCCTAGATGGGTTCTGTCTAGTACACTAGTTTTCACGCATGAAGCGTCGCGCAGTCCTCGTAAAGATTCGAACAGCAGCACGTGCCGCACATCTGGAGTACCGAGAAGTGGAACTCACGAACCACACCGGAATCATTGTGGGAACGACTCGCTCGACGCTGGGGCGACACCGAGAGATCGATGACGTGACCGCGAGACGATTCTTCGACCAGTTCTCGAACGAGTTAGGGAAGGGGTGGTGGAGATGACGAACTATGCAGTCGACGCCGAGCACACCGGCAAGTGGTGGGTGCTGCAGTGTCGCGAGTTTCCCGGTGCGATCACCCAAGTGCGACGCCTCGACCAGGCAGACCAGATCGTCGAAGCGATCTCCTTCGTGAGCGGTGACTCGCCCGACACCATCACCGTCACCGTGCAGCCTCGCCTGCCGGACGAATTAGGGGCCCTGATCAGCACGGCGCAAGCCCAACGTCAACGTGCGCGAGAGTTGGAGGCGAGCGCGGCACGCGACTTGACGCGCGGCGCTCGAGAACTTGTCGCGCACGGGCTCTCTCAACGAGACGCCGCGGTCATCTTGGGGGTGTCTCATCAGCGGGTTCACCAACTCGTGACTGCTGACGCACTGAGCACGGGCTGAGCCTTGCTGGTGCACCGCTAGCGTTGACTCCGTGACCCGCTACCTCATCACCGGCGCCCACGGCAGCCTCGGTCGCGACCTTCAGGCCACCGTCGCCGTCGCACCCGGCACGCGCAGCGTCACCGCCCTCGGGCGTGCCGAGCTCGACATCACCGACCCGGCGGCGTGCCGCGCCGTCGTCGCCGACCACGACGTCGTGCTCAACGCCGCCGCCTACACCGCCGTCGACGCCGCCGAAGACGACGAGGAGGCCGCCCACCTCGTCAACGCGATCGGTGCCGAGAACCTGGCCGCAGCATCCCGCACCGCCGGCGCCGTGCTCGTGCAGTACTCCACCGACTACGTCTTCGACGGCCGCCAGACCGAACCGTACGCCGAAGACACCCCGCACAGCCCCGTGAGCGCCTACGGCCGCACCAAGGCCGAGGGCGAGCGCCGGGCCCGCGCCGCGCACCCCGACGGCACGATCGTGCTGCGCACCGCCTGGCTCTATGGCGAGCACGGGCCCAGCTTCGTGCGCACCATGATGCGCCTCTACCGCGAGCGGGGCACCCTGGCCGTCGTCGACGACCAGCACGGTCAGCCGACGTGGACCCGCGACCTCGCCGACCAGACCATCAGGATGCTCGACTCGGGCCTGCGCAGCGCCACGCTGCACGGCACCAACTCGGGCGCCACTAGCTGGCACGGCTTCGCGCAGGCTATCGTCGAGAACCTCGGCGGCGACCCCGCCGACGTCACCCCCGTCACGAGCGCCGACTACCCACGGCGCGCACCCCGCCCCGCCAACTCGGTGCTGTCTCACGACGGGTGGCAGCAGCACGGCCTGACCCCGATGAGAGCCTGGCGCCCCGCGCTGGACAGCGCCATGACGACAGCAGGATGGATGACATGAGCACCACCGCCCGGCCCGACCCGAAACCGCCGCGCAGCCTCCGCCCCCGACGTACCCTCGCCACCCGACTCGCGCGGCGCGACGAGCCGTGGTTCGTCACCCCCGAGGCCGCCCGCAACACCCCCCTCATGCGCCTGCTCGCCGTGGCCCTGCTGCCCGACGAGGATCGCGCCCTCGCCGGAGTCGAGCGCGCCGAACGGGCCCTGCAGTCCTGGCGGGCCGAGCACGGCGACCGCGCCCTCGACGACGACGAACTGCGCGAGCTGCTGCAGCAGTGCGTCACCGACGCTCTCGCCCCCGTCGCCGGCACACCCCTGACCTCCGGCATCTCCTCCGGCTTCGACTCGCGGCCGCTCATCCAGACGATGTGGGATCTCGGGCACGAACCCACGCTGTACTGCTGCGGTCAGCCCGGCAACATCGACTGGGACGTCGTGCAGTGGCTGCGCGAGCGCATGGGCCTCGACGTGCACATGCTCGACACCACCACGATGCCGTTCAGTCTCGAACAGTACGAGCTCAAGCGTGCCACCTCGCTCGACCTGCCGCTCGGCGCCGTCGGCCTCGCCAACGACCTCGTCGACCAGCTCGTGCCCCGCCGCATCAACGTGCACGGCTTCCTCAACGACACCCTCACGGGCGACAACCGGGAGAAGGCGAAGAGCGCCGTCGGCGACGACCGGGCCGCGTTCATCGGGCGCAACGACCAGTTTCTGCTGCAGCAGCTCATGGAACCGAGCTTCATCGACCGGCTCGCGCCGAGCGCCGCCGTCTCCCCCGACCGCGAGCTAGACCTCTACCGCCAGTACGACATCGCCTACCGGCAGTACTCGCGCATCCGGCCCTTCGACAATGAGCACCAGACCCACGTCTTCCCCTTCGAGGACGAGCGGTGGATGGGCTACTGGCTGGGTCGCCCCCTCGAGGAGCGCGCCGCGCAGACGCGTTGGATGGCGTTCGTGCGCGGCATGGGGTCTGAGCTGCTCGCCGATCTGGAGGGCATCGAGGAGGAGGGCAAGCGGCTGCGGTGGGCCCGCAAGTGGCGCTTCTACGGCCACAAAGACACCCCCGGCCTCATCGACCTCGACGCGCTCGACGTGACCCCGCAGCACGAGCCCGCCTTCCCCTTTGACCCCTACGCGTGCGCGCGCAACAACCCGACCTTTCGCGCCGTGGTCGAGACGAGCCTCGCCCGCGTGCGGGGGCGCCGAGTCTTTCGGGAGAGCTTCCTCTCCGCCGTCGAGACGCGCTTCTGGGCGGGCGATGTGACCGCCTCCAAAATGCTCAATGGTGTCGTCACCGCCGATATCGCGCTCGCAAGCGGCAGAATCGACGAGTGACCTCTTCAGAGCCCGGCACCGAGCCTGCAACGGAATCCGCTGCGGATCCCGCCACGGGGCAGCCCCTCGAGCACGACCCCTACCCGTCGTTGAGCGCCGAGGCGAGGGAGGTGCTCGCGGATGAGCGCGAGCGAGCCCGCGTCGAGGTGCACGAGCTCATCGACCTGCTCGAGGCCGAGCGTGCTCGCGTGGCAGACCTGAAGAAGAAGTGGCAGCTGGCGCAATCCGGCGCCTGGCAGCTGCGGCAGCTGCGCGGCCGCGCCCTGCGCCCACTGCGCCGACTCGTGCGCGGCCGACCCTCGGCGGCCTCGTGACCGTCGGTCTGCGCTACCTGCCCGACTACTCGGCGTCGAACCCTTACCAGTCGATGCTGTACAGCCGAGCATCCGACTTCGATGTCGACGTGAGCGCGATCACGCTCGACGATCTCGACGCACTCGACCCGGCCACTGGCGCCAGCATCGTGCACCTGCACTGGACGAACCCGATCGTGCAACGATTCGCCGACCCGTCGCGCGCACGCGACTCGATGCGCCGCACTCTCGACGCGCTGCGCCGCTACCGCGAGCGCGGCGGCCGCCTCGTCTGGACCGTGCACAACGTGCTGCCCCACGATCACAGCAACCACGTGCTCGAACTCGAACTCTGCCAGCACCTCGCCCGCGAGGCCGACGTCGTGCACGTGCTCAGCCCGAGCACCCTGCGGGCCGTCGAGCCCTACTACCCGCTGCTCGACGCCACCGTGATCACGGAAGGCCACGCGAGCTTCCTCGGCCACTACCCCGACACCGTCACGCAGGAGCAGGCGCGCACCCACCTGCGCCTCGAGCCCGACGACGAGGTCATCGTCTCCGTCGGCGGCGTGCGCCCCTACCGCGGGCTCGAACGACTCGCCGACGCCGTCACGCAGCTGCAGCGCACCCGCCCACGGGCGCGTCTCGCGGTCGCCGGCCGACCCGGGCGCGGCACCGACGTGGCCGCCCTCGAGCGCGCGCTGGACGCCGTGCCCCGCACCGTGCGCCGCCTCGACTTCGTGCCCGACGACGAATTGCAGAATTGGATGCGCGCCGCCGATGTCGCCGCCATGCCCTACGAGCGCATCCTCAACTCGAGCTCCCTCCCGCTCGCCCAGACCTTCGGCCTGCCCGTCGTCGCCCCCGACCTCGGCGTGTTCCACGACCACCGGGGTGCGCCCTACCTGCACCTCTACCCGGCACGGTCGACCGAGGGGCTCGTCGCCGCGCTCGACGCGGCCCTGCGCGCCGAGGACCGCGCCGTGCGCGCGGCGGCCGCACGGCAGGCCGCCGAGGAGTACCCGCCCGAGGCGATGTCGCGCGGCTTCTTCCAGCAGTTGCTGGGGGCGCTCAGTTAAGTACGGCAAATGTCGTCATAAAGACCTATAATGACGGAATAGACCGTACTTATGAAAGGAGGGTCTCGTGTCTGCACGCCCGGGCCTCACGCGCGACATGCGCCGCATGGGCGAGAACCTTCGTGCCTGGCGGAAGATCCATGGCTTGACCGCCGAGATGGTCGCTCAACGCGCTCGCGTGTCGCGCGACACCCTGCGCGCCATCGAGAACGGCCACTCCACGTCATCTGAGAATCTCCTCGCCGTGATGCAGGTCGTCGGAGTCATCCACAGTGTCGTCGACGCGACCAACCCGGTGAACGACGACTTCGGCGTGCGGAATCTGCAGCGCACCCATCACCAGCGAGTTCGCCAGCCCCGAACCACGCACCCGGCGTGACGCCCATGGCCCCACCTGATCTCAAGACAGCCGAGGTCACCGTCGTGCTCCCCGACGGCAACGAGGTTCTGGCCGGCGTCGTCACCGACATCCCCGCACCGCAGGCATCAGCACACCGACTCACCTTCACTTACGCAGAGAGCTACCTGACCGAACCCCTCGGGTACGACCTCTCCCCCGACATGCCGCGCATGAGCGGCCCCCTGCGGGCATGGCCCAATCGCTCCGAACTCGGCGCCCTCGCCGACGTCATGCCCGACGAGTGGGGTCGTCGAGTGATTCGCGCCGGGACAGCGGCTCGCACCACCTTCGACTACCTCGTGCACGTGAACGATGCGACCCGGCACGGCGCGATACGCATTCGACAGGGGCAGACCTACGTCGGTCATCGCCCTCACCCCGTGGCGAGCATCCACTCACTGGATCAGATCGTGAGCGCGGCACGAGCATTCGAAGACGGAGTCGAGACCGAAGACGAGCTGAGCGTGCTCGTCGACGCCGGCACGAGCGCCGGAGGCGCCAAGCCCAAAGCCGTCGTCGACAAGGGCGGCGAACTGTGGATGGCAAAGTTCGCCCGGCAGACCGACTACCACGACCCCATGGCCTGGGAAGCAACAGCCCTCTCCCTCGCGGCCCAGGCCGGCATAGACACTCCCGCCTTCGAGTTGGCTCGACTCGGAGAGTCACGGTCGATCCTGCTCACACGACGATTCGACCGAGACGGCACGCGTCGACGCGGCTACCTCAGCGCCCACTCCCTCACCACGAAGCGCAACAACGATGCCTCCTCGTACGCCGTCATCGCCGAAGCGATCGAACTCGCCAGCGACAGGCCTCGACACGACACTGCAGAGCTCTTCCAGCGCGTCGCACTCAACCTCCTCATCGGCAACGTCGACGACCACTTCCGCAACCACGGATTCCTGCGCACCGCCACCGGATGGAGCCCGTCACCCGTGTTCGACCTCGAACCGCACCGTCGACCGGAGACGGTCGATGCGACCCCCATCGTCGACGGCGGCGAACAGCGGGGTCGAGACATTCGAGAGCTCCGCGATGTCCACGACGCCTTCGCGCTCACCCGCGCGGGGGCGGAGAAGCACATTCGCCACGTCGCCGAGATGACCCAGAACTGGAAGGCGACCGCCCGACAGTTCGGAATCTCACCTGAAGCCGCCGATGCGATGACACGCGCATTCGACGGACCCAACAGGCAGCGCGCCTTGGCCATGGGGGAAGGCCGCGTCACGGGCAACGAGTAACATGTGCAGTTGGAGCGCGGCCACCCCAAGTTGATCGCGCCCGCAACCGCGCCACGACGAGGGAGGGCCCGCCGCATGTCGACGCTCAGGGTCGTGCTCGACCAGGTCGGCACCGCGCGCCCCTCCGGCATCGGCCGCTACGCACTCGAACTCACGCGCGCCCTCATCGAGACCGCGCCGCGCGGCATCGACGTGGCCGGCATCGTGCCCTCCTCACCCGCCGACCACTACGCGCGCATCGAGAAGGCGCTGCCCGGCCTCACCGCCCTGCACAAGAGCGCCCTCGACCGGCGCCAGCTCGCCGCCGCCTGGCAGCACGGCTTCACGCGCCTCCCCGGCAGCGGCATGGTGCACGCCCCCAGCCTGCTCGCGCCCCTCTACCGCCACGACCGGCTCAACAACCCCGGTGAGCAGTTCATCGTCACCGTGCACGAGGCCACGCCGTGGACGCACCCCGAGACCATGAGCCCGCGCGCCGTCGCGTGGCACAAGGCCATGGCCAAGCGCGCCGAGCGCTACGCCGACGCCGTCGTCGTACCCACGCACGCCGTGGGCGACGAGCTGGCGGGCGTCATCGACATGGGCGAGCGCATCCGCGTCATCGCCGGCGCTGTCAGCAGCGACCTCACCGTGCCCGTCGACGCGGATGCCCGAGCTCACGCCCTCGGCCTCCCCGAGCGCTACGCCCTCGCCGTCGGGCCGCTCGAGAAGCGAAAAGGCATCCCCGACCTGCTGTGGGCGATGGGCGACGTGCATGCACCCGACGTGCCCCTCGTGCTCGTCGGCATCGACGCCGACGAGATCGCCGAGATCGAGCACCAGGCCCACCTCGACGCCGGCAGCGTCATCGCCCTCGGCACGCTCGACGACGCCGACCTCGCGCTCGCCTACGCGCGCGCCGCCGTCGTCGTCGTGCCCAGCATCTCCGACGGCTTCGGCCTGCCCGCCCTCGAAGCCATGGGGCTCGGTGCGCCCGTCGTGCACTCCGACGCTCCCGCACTGCTCGAAGTGTGCGCCGACGCCGGGCTCATCGTGCCGCGGCTCGACGCCGCCGGGTACCCGCGTCGGCTGGCCGACGCCATCCAGAGCGTGCTCGACGACGAGGCGCTCGCGGCGCAGCTGAGCGTGCGCGGGCGCGACCGCGCGCACGCCTACAACTGGCGCGACTCGGCCGAGAAGACCTGGCAGCTGCACGCCGACCTGTAGGGGTCGCCGGCAGCTCTACGGGGTCGGCGTCGGCGTGGGCGTCGGCAGCGGGGCCACCGCCTCGGCGACGAGGATGCGCGCGAGCGCGTAGTCGGGCTGCACGTTGTCGATCGCCGGCGGCACCAGCTCGAGCCGACGCAGCGGCAGCTCGCGCCCCCGCACCGCGAGGTCGGTGAACACGCCGATCATCGACTGCGGCACGTCGGTGCGCACGAGGTCGCTGCTCGCATCGGCGATCGACTCGAACCGTGTGAGCACCGTCGCCGGGTCCAGTTGGCGCAGCATCGCCTCCTGCACGTCGCGCTGATGCTCCATGCGGTCGAAGTCGGTCAGGTTGTAGCGGCTGCGGGCGTACCAGAGCGCCGTCTCGCCATCCATGCGCTGCTCCCCCGCCGCGATCTCGCCCACCACCGGGCCGCCGTTGATGCCGAGCGTGATCGGCTCCTCCACGTCGATCACGACGCCGCCAAGCGCATCGATGAGATCCTCGAACCCCGCCATATCGATGAGCACCGTGAACTGCACGGTCAGCCCCGTGACGCCCTCCACGGCGTCGCGCATCGCCTCGATACCCGGGCTCGACCCGGTCGCCGCCGCCGTCGGATAGAGCTCGGGGCGCTCCTCCGCCCACGGGTACAGGTAGCTGATCAAGCAGTCGTCGCCGCAGTCGAAGCCGTTCGGCCACGCCTCGTACAGCGGCGACTCCGGGGGAACTGGCGCGTCGTACAGGTTGCGCGGAATACCGATGAGCGACACAGCGCCGCTCGACGCGTCGATGCTCGCCAGCGTGATGCTATCGGGCCGCAGGCCCAGACGGTCCGGGCCCGCATCGCCGCCGAGCAGCAGCACCGTGTACCGCCCGTCGATCGGCTCGACGATGCCGCCGCCCGCGAAGACGGCGCCCAGAGCATCCCGACCCACGCCCGTCAGATACGCGGCGTAGGCAGCCCCGCCCGTCGCCACCACGATCGTCACCGCCGTCAGCGCCGCCAGCCAGCCGCGCGCCGCCGGAGCCGTGCGTACCAGACGCAGCAGCGTGAACGCGTTCAGAGTCGTCACCAGCCACAGCAGCGCGTAGAAGACGAGCGCCGCCTGAGCCAGCCACAGCACGACCACGTTCGTCGCGATCGTCAGCGCTAGCGGGCGGGCGGTGGCCGTGATGATGGCAGCGGAAAGCGCCACCGCCCACAGCGTGAACGTCGACCCCACCGCGAATCGACCCCAGCGACGACTGCCCGCGAGCAGCTGGGCCGTGCCCGGGATCAGCAGGTTCAGACCGAGGAGCCACCAGGCGCGGCGGGTCATGAGAGCGGCATCCCGGGTGTCTGGGTGCCGGAGCGGGGAGGTGAGCGTCACGGGGAAGGTGCGCCTAGGGGGCCGTGGTGCTGGGTGCGGGGGTGCTGGGGGTGGTCGGTGCGGGCGTGTTGGGTGTGCGGTTGGCTACCGTGCTCTTCAGTGCCTCGTTCTTCGCGCCGACCGTGGTTTCTAGGTCGCGAGCGAACGCGGCGAGCGCCTCCGCCACGCGCGGGTCGTGGGATCCGATGATGCGGGCCGCCAGAATGCCCGCGTTGCGGCCGCCGCCGATCGACACCGTCGCCACCGGAATGCCCGCCGGCATCTGCACGATGCTCAGCAGGCTGTCGAGTCCGTCGAGGGTCTTCAGGGGAACGGGCACGCCGATCACCGGCAGCGTCGTCACGCTCGCGATCATGCCCGGCAGGTGGGCGGCGCCGCCCGCGCCCGCGATGATGACCCGGATGCCCTTCCCGGCGGCCGCGCGCCCGTACGCGATCATCGCGTCGGGAGTGCGGTGCGCGCTCAGCACGTGCACCTCGAAGCCGATGCCGAACTGCTCGAGTGCTTCGGCAGCGGCTTCCATGACGGGCCAGTCGGAGTCGGAGCCCATGACGACGGCGACGCGCGGGGTGGTGAGGGGGGTGGTGCGGGTGGGGGCGCTCGTGGTGGGGGCGCCGGTGGTGGCGTCTGCGGGGTCTGGCGTGGTCACGGGTCAATCGTAGGTGCGGGGCGGGCGCCGGGTCAGGTATGGGGCCCGCGCGCCGCGGTGCCGATGCTCACCCTCGCCGTGCCGCACCCCGTTCCTGCCGACCGTGCCCGCCGTCAGTGCCCGCCCTCTGTGCGCTCCCTCCAGGCCCGCCCCTGTGCCCACCGTCCGTGCCCGCCCCTGTGCCCAGCTTCCGTGCCCGCCTCTGTGCCCGCCGTCCGCGCCCTCCCCTGTGCCCAGCTTCCGTGCCCGCCTCTCCTCCACAGTCGACTGGCATGACGAGTCGTCCCAAGATTGCCCGCCCCTGTATAGAACATATGTTCGACTACGGAAGAGTGGACGCCATGACCGAATCCCTCACCACCGCCATCTCGGCGGCACGGAGCGCCCTCGAGGGCGCCCCGGATTCGGTCGCGTCGCTCGCCGACCTTCCTGACGACGAACTGGTCGCCGCGCTCTCGGAGGCTTCCGCCGTGCGCCGCATTCTGGATGCTCGCATCTCGCTCTACGCCGGCGAAGTCGCGCGGCGATCGGCGCCCTCGCTCGCGCACTCCGGGCTCGCGCAACGACGCGGTCACCGCACTGCCGACGAGCTCGTGCGCGTCGCGACCGGGAGCACGCAGCGCGACGCCCGCGATGCCGTGCAGGCGGGCGTGCTGCTGCTCGGGGCGGAAGCGGCCGGCGCGGCGGGGCCGGGCGGGGGCGGTGTCGCCGACGACCGGGGTCTGGGTGTGGCCGCGCTCGAGCTTCCGGAGGGGATGCCGCCCCTGCCCGCGTGGGCGCAGGGTCTTGTGGCGCCGGTGCGCCGCGGTGCGCTCTCCCTTGCCGCGCTGCAAGCGATCCGCTCAGGGCTCGGGCAGCCGACGGCGACCGTGACGGTCGAGGTGCTGCGTGGGGCCGTCGAAGCGTTACTTGCCGAAGCCTCCACTCTCGACGCGGATCGCCTGTACCGGCGTGCTCGCGACCTGCGGGATGAGCTCGACGCTGAGGGTGTGGCCGAGCGGGAAGCCGAGCGTCGATCGGCGCGGTCGCTGCGCCTGCACCGGCTGCCCGACGGCATGACCCGCGCCTCATGGTTGCTCGACCCGGAGTCGGCGGCCATCGTCACCGACATCTTCGACCGCGCGACGTCCCCCCGACGCGGTGGCCCCACCTTCGTCGGCGAGCGCGACGCAGCACTCGCTCAGCGCATCCGAGACGACGAGCGCTCGCCCGAGCAGTATGCCTCCGACGCGTTCCTCGCCCTCCTCGTCGCGGGCGCCGACGCCGACTCCTCGCAGCTGCTCGGCTCCGGCGCGCCGTCCGTGCGCGTGCTCGTCACCGCCGACGACCTCCGCAGCGGGGCGGGCGTCGCGACTGTAGAGGGGCAGACGGCGCCGCTGTCGCTCCCCACCGTGGAGCGGATGCTCTGCACGGGCACCCACACCCCGATTCTGATCTCCGGCACGGGCCAGCCCCTGGATGTCGGCCGCACTCGACGTCACTTCACACGGCGGCAACGCATCGCCCTCGCGGCGCGCGACGGCGGTTGCCGGTGGGCGGGGTGCGAACGGCCGCCGTCATGGACCGAGGCGCACCACATCAACCCCTGGCACAGCGACCACGGCCGCACAGATGTCGCTGACGGAATCCTGTTGTGCCGCCACCACCACCTGCTCGTGCACAACAACGGCTGGCGCATCAGGCGACGAGCCGCGCGTCCCGACGAACCGCCCGGCGACCGCTACGAGGCGATCCCGCCGCCCACCGATGCGCTCCATGCGGATGCCCGGCAGACGCCGCTCGACCTGCCGAGCCGCAGCGAGCCCCTGCGTCGAGCCCTGCGGCCAGCATTGGTGTGTGCAGTGTGATCCCGCACTCGACCCCGGTCAGGCAATCCTGCCCTGGGCTCATGGCGCCGCGACGATCACTCCTCGAACTCGAAGTGCGCCGCGGCCGCCCTCGCCCGGTACACCGTCTCGTCGAGGTCTTCCCCGAGCGCCGTCACGTGGCCCGCCTTGCGGCCCGCGCGCGGCCCCTTGCCGTAGGCGTGCACCTTCACGCTCGGCTGATGCGCGAGCGACGCCACGATCTGGTCGGCAGGCAGCGCCCCGAACACGTTGATCATCACCGTCGCCGGGGCTCGCAGCTCCGTCTCGCCGAGCGGCCAGTCGAGCACCGCGCGCACGTGCTGCTCGAACTGACTCGTCACCGACCCTTCGATCGAGAAGTGCCCGCTGTTGTGGGGCCGCATCGCCAGCTCGTTGACGAGCACGCGCCCGTTCGTGGTCTCGAACAGCTCGACCGCGAGCACACCCGTCACGTCGAGGCCGTGGGCGACGGTCGTCGCGATCTCCGCAGCTGCGCGCTCGACCGCCTCCGTCGTGTGCGGTGCTGGAGCGAAGACCTCTGCGCACACGCCGTTCTGCTGCACCGTCTCCACGACAGGCCAGGGGCGAACCTCGCCGCTCGGGCGTCGCGCCACCAGTTGGGCGAGCTCGCGTCGAAACGGCACGAGCTCCTCCGCGAGCACGGGCCCCGACGCGAGCCAGTCGTCCGCCGCACTCGACTGGTCCACGACGCGCACGCCCTTGCCGTCGTAGCCGCCGCGGGGAGTCTTCACGACCGCGCGGCCGCCATGATCGTCGAGAAACGCACCCAGTTCCGCCGCCGACGACACCCGCGCCCAGTCGGGCATCGGCACGCCCAACTCGGCGAGGCGAGCGCGCATGGCGAGCTTGTCCTGCGCGTAGAGCAGAGCATCCGGGCCAGGGCGCACCGCGGCGCCGGTATCGACGAGGGCGCGCAGCACCTCCTGCGGAACATGCTCATGGTCGAACGTGATCGCGTCGCAGCCGCGGGCGAACGCGAGCACCGTCTCGGTGTCGCGGTAGTCGCCCACAACAGTCGCGGCGAGCCGCGCCGACGAATCGGCGGCCTCCGCGAGCACGCGCACCTCGACGCCGAGCGCGACCGCGGGCGGAATCATCATGCGCGCGAGCTGACCACCACCGATGACGCCGACGACGGGCATGGCACTCCTCTAGACTGCGAATTCGCTCGCCTCCCATTCTGTCCGATCGCGAGCACGCAGACGTACGAAACGAGACCGGATGCCGATACTGGTGGGCCAACTCGCCCGATTCGGGGCGGTCGGCGTCGTCGGGCTCATCGTCGACATCGCGCTGTTCAACCTGCTGCGCCTTACCGTGCTCAGCCCCGAGCTCATCGCCGAAGGCCCCGTCATCGCGAAAGTCGTCTCCACCTCGGTGGCGATCGCCGTCAACTGGATCGGCAGTCGCTACTGGAGCTTCCGCCTCGAACGGCGCCGGCCCGCGATGCGCGAGAGCCTCGAATTCGCACTCGTGAGCGTCGGAGGGCTGCTCATCGCCGTCGGGTGCCTCGTCGTCTCGCGCTACGTGCTCGGCTACACGAGCCTGCTGGCCGACAACATGGCCTCGAACGTCATCGGGCTCGCACTCGGCAGCGCCTTCCGCTTCGTGCTCTACCGCACGTGGGTGTTCGACCCGCGCCGCCCGGTGCCCCGTCCGGCGGCACCCGAGCAGGAGACCGCCTAGCCGCGGTTGGTCGTGCCCGGGATGGCTGGGCTAGGGGCGGCCGAGACCGGCGTAGGTCCAGCCTGCCGAGCGCCAGTCCGACGCGTCCAAGCAGTTGCGGCCATCCACGACGACGCGCCCGCGCGCCCAACCCGCGACCTCGGCCGGGTCGAGCTCACGGAACTGGTGCCACTCAGTCACGACAACGACGGCGTCCGCACCTGAGATCGCCTCCTGGATGCTCTCCACGTAGTCGAGATGCGGGCGAATGCGACGTGCCGTCTCGATCGCCTCCGGGTCGGTCGCGCGCACGATCGCGCCCGCATCGGCCAGCCGTTGCGCGACATCCAGGGCGGGCGAGTCGCGCACATCGTCCGACTCGGGCTTGAACGCCAAGCCGAGCACGGTGACCGCCTTGCCCGTGAGGTCGCCCCCCAAGTTCTCGGTGACGAGGTCGACGACGCGCTGACGGCGGCGCAGGTTCACGTCGTCGACGTCGGCGAGGAAGGCGAGCGAGTGGCCGACGCCGAGCTCCTCGGCGCGAGCCTGGAACGCGCGGATGTCCTTCGGAAGGCAACCGCCGCCGAAGCCGACCCCGGCGTTGAGGAAGCGGCGACCGATGCGGGCGTCGTAACCGATCGCGTCGGCGAGAGTCGTGACATCCGCACCCGTGACCTCGGCGATCTCCGCCATCGCGTTGATGAACGAGATCTTCGTGGCGAGGAACGCGTTCGCCGAGACCTTCACGAGCTCAGCGGTCGCGTAGTCGGTGACGATGCGCGGCGTTCCCGCCTCGAGCGGGCGCTTGTAGATCTCGTCGAGCACCTCGGCCGCACGGTCGTCGCGGTTGTCGACGCCGTAGACGAGACGGTCGGGGGACAACGTGTCGGAGACCGCGAAACCCTCGCGCAGGAACTCGGGGTTCCACGCGAGGCTCGCCCCGGTCGGCGCGACGAGCTCCGCGAGCCGAGCGGCAGTGCCGACGGGCACCGTGGACTTGCCGACGACGAGGTGCCCGGGGCCGATGTGCGGCAGAAGGGCCTCGACCGCCGCGTTGACGTAGGTCAGGTCTGCCGCGACGCCGCCCGCGACCTGGGGCGTGCCGACCGCGATGAAGTGCACGCGCGCATGCTCAGCGGCAGCGATGTCGGTCGTGAACCGCAGGCGCGCATTGTCGGGCGACAGCAGGTCGCCGAGACCCGGTTCGAAGAACGGAGCACGCCCCGCCGACAGGTTCTCGATCTTGCTCTCATCGACGTCGATTCCGACGACTTCGTGGCCGAGCTCGGCCATGCAGGCGGCGTGAACCGCGCCCAAGTATCCGCATCCGATGACTGAAATTCGCACCCGACGACTCTACTGGCGCAGTCGACGCGCGGGCGAACAGCCGGCGACACGCGGGCGACCGTGCGGAGGCGGAGCGGAGGCGGGGCGGCGAAGAAGGGAAGGCGGGGCGGGGCGGGGCGGGGCGGGGCGGCGGGGAAGGGGAAGGCGCGTGCGGAGGCGGAGGCCGTGGCGTAACGAAGGGCGCGACCCGTCAGCGGCCCTCGCGGGAGCGCCGCAGAACGGGTTGCGCCGCCGTCGTGCGTCGCACGGTCGCGATCGAGGAGGTACTCGCCTCCATGAGCTCGCTCAGAGCATCCTGCACCAGGTCGGCGCGCGGGACGTCCCGCATGATCACCGGGCGTTCGAGGCCCGTGTTGATGAGCACGTCACCCGAGCGGAACATGCGCTGCAGACCCGACTGCCGTACCGAGACGTCGTATCCGCGCGAGTGCAGCAGCTCCTGCCGCAGGCGCACCGCGAGCCCGCCGCGCAGGGCGATACGGCGCGTCGTGACGACATAGTGGGTGCCCAGCCAGCGAACGAGCGGCAGCATCCACAGCAGCACGATCGCGAGCAGGCCGGCCCCGGCGACTGCGAGACGCTGCCAGAGCTCCTCGAGCACGAGCGCGCCGTAGGTGGCCGCGCCGACGGCGCCGATGAGCACGATCGACGGCAGCACGAGCACGCGCGCGTGCGGGCGGAACCGCGCCACGACGCGCTCGGGCTCACGCCCCGGCTCGCGCCCCTGCTCACGCCCCGGCTCGGTCATGCTCTATTCATATCGCAGGTGCGTCACGTCGCCAGCCGCCACGGCGACGACGCCCGAGGTCGCGGTCTCGCGCACGAGCAATCGGCCGTCGTCGTCGAGCCCGACCGCCACCCCGCGCAGCGGCGGCTGGCCGGGCAGGTCGACGCGCACGGCCAACTCGAGCGTCTGCAGGTGCTGCTCGACGAGGGGGCGAAGATCAGCGGGATGCTCCGCCTCACGCCAGCGACCCACGAGCTGCACGAGCTCGCGCAGGTAGGCCGCGAGGGCACGGTCCAGCAGGGACGCAACCTCTCCATCAACCGACTCACCGTGCTCGGGCACGCCCTCGATGACGAGCGACGTCGCCGTGGGGACCGGCAGCTGCTGCGCCGTCATCGACACGTTGAGCCCCGCTCCGACGACGACGCCGGTCGGGGTGAGCTCGGTGAGGATGCCGCACAGCTTGCGTCCGTCGACGAGCACGTCGTTGGGCCACTTCAGTCCGCCCCCGGTCACACCGAGACTGCGCACCGCGCGCACCATCGCGACCCCGGCGAGCAGGGGCACCCAGCCGAGACGGCGCGGGTCGAGCGTCGCGCGTGGGAGTGCCGCGGCCGGGTCACGTGCCGAGGACGCGGAGCCTACGAGCTCGGGCGCCCCGCTCGGCTCGTGGGCGAGGAAGACCGACACGGCGAGCGCCGTCCCTGGCGGCGTCGACCACGCGCGGTCGAGCCGACCACGCCCGGCGGTCTGCGTGTCGGTCGCGAGGACGGTGAGGTCGGCGAGCGCCGTCGGCGGCGGCCCGGAATCGGCGGTCGCGTGCTCGGCGAGCCGTGCATCCCGCAGTTCGGAGGCGACTCGCGCGGCCCGCGAGACCAGGTCGCTGTTCGTGGAAGCACTCGCCTCCCGCCAGATGAGGGCGACCCCCACCTCGTCGCACACGCGTGCACTGAGCGGAAGATGCATGCTGCGAGCCTAGGCGCGCCGCACCCTGAGCGAACGCTGGACACGACCCCGGGGCGGCGCTATGGTTACCCGCACGAGGGCCCGCCGCGTCGACCACGACCGCGTGCGAACCTCGAGAGTTCATCGACGAACAGGAGCCGCTTCCTTGACTGGATAGGTCAACGCCGCGCGACACACACCACCGGTTCGCGCCGCCGAGACCCTCCCCTCACCGCCTCAACGGGCACCGCAACCGAGCCAGACGGCTCCGGCACGGCCCGCTGACCAGCACGGTGAACCGTCAGGTCGCGTCGAGCATCGTCCGCGACCCCGCTTACGGTCGCCGACGATGAAAGGACCGCACACCGTGCCTCCCAGCACCGTGCCGAGCACCACCCCCGCCGCGCCGAGCACCCCCCTCCCGACCAGCCCCACCGTCCCTCTGCTCGTCGACGTCGACACGGGCATCGACGACTCGCTCGCCCTGCTCTACCTGCTCGCGAGCCCCGAAGCCGAGATCCTCGGCATCACGTGCACGGCCGGCAACGTGCCCGCCCGACAGGTGGCGATCAACAACCTCGCGTGGCTCGACCTGTGCGACGCGCCCGAGATCGAAGTGGCCCTCGGCAGCGAAGTGCCCGTGCTCGCCCCGCTCATGACGACGGAGGAGACCCACGGCCCGCAGGGCATCGGCTATGCCGAGCTGCCCGCGCCGACGCGCACGATCAGCGAGCGCCACGCCACCGAGGTGTGGATCGAGACGGCCCGGGCGCATCCCGGTGAGGTGGTCGGCCTCGTGACCGGCCCGCTCACGAACCTCGCGCTCGCCCTGCGCCTCGAGCCGGAGCTGCCCCGCCTGCTTAAGCGCCTCGTGATCATGGGCGGCGCCTTCCACCACTCCGGCAACACGACGCCCGTGAGCGAGTGGAACATCGCCGTCGACCCCGAGAGCGCGAAGATGGTGTTCGACGCGTTCAGCGGCCTGCCCGCCGACCGCCGCCCCATCGTGTGCGCGCTCGACGTGACCGAACGCATCGAGATGAAGCCGGAGCATCTGCGTCGCATCGCCGACCAGATCGGTGATGAGGATGCTGCGCTCACGCCCGACAGCGCCTTCGGTTCCCGGTCTCGCGCCCGCAACCCCGTGCTGCGGCACCTCACCGACGCGGTGCGGTTCTACTTCGAATTCCACGTGACCCATGACCAGGGCTGGCTCGCCCACATGCACGACCCGTTCGCCGCCGCCGTCGCCCTGCACCCCGAGCTCGCGACCCTGCGCGCAGCGACCGTCGACGTCGAGCTCGGGGGCACCCTCGCGCGAGGCCAGACCATCGCCGACTTCGCGGGCCTGTGGGGCCGCGACCCCAACGCCGCGATCGTGGTCGACACCGACCCCGCGGCGTTCTTCGACCACCTCATCGAGCGCGTCTCCGCCCTGGCGACGCGCGTCGGCGAGGCGGAGGAGGGTGGTGAGCGGCAGCCGTGAGGCCCACGCCCGTCACCCTTTCCACCCCCGCGGCATGGCGCCGCACGTCATCGAGTGCAAGGAGGCATTCATGAGCAGCACCACCAGCGCAGCGGTTGATCCCAACCGCACGCGCAACCGTATTTTCGTCGGGTTGGGGGCCGCCGTCATCGTGGCGACGTACCTCTACCTCATCCTCGCCCAGCCGACCGAGCTGGCCGAGGGCGGTCTCGGCACCTCGGCGCTCATCGCGCTGGCCGGGTACCTCATCGGAGCCGCGCTCATCGCGGTCGGGGCGATCCACCGACTGCCGACGGCGACCCTGAGCCTCATCCCCATCGCGATCGTCATCAACATCGCGGTCGGTCAGCTCGCGGCGACCCTCGGCCTGCCGGTGTACCTCGACTCGATCGGCACGGTGCTCGTAGGCGTGCTCGCCGGCCCCGCCGCCGGCGCGGTCACGGGTGCGCTGACGAACGTCATCTGGGGTCTCACCATCGGACCGATCGCGCTGCCCTTCGCGGTGACCGCGGTCGTCATCGGTGTGCTCGCGGGCTACGCGGCTCGACTCGGCATGTTCCGCCGGTTCTACCTCGCGCCGGTCGCGGGCTTCGTGACGGGCATCGTCGCGGCGCTCGTCTCGGCTCCCATCGCGGCGTTCATCTTCGGTGGTGCGACGAGCGGCGGCACGGGTGCTCTCGTGGCGGCGTTCCAGGCGTTCGGCAACTCGCTGCTCGCCTCGACGACGCTGCAGGGTCTGCTGAGCGACCCGCTCGACAAGACGATCACGTTCACGGTCGTCGTGCTGATCCTGTTCGCCCTGCCGGGCAGGTTGCGCAGCAGGTTCCCGTTCGTGCGGCAGTACAACGTGTTCGGCAAGGTGACCCCGGTCGCCCCCGCCGAGCCGGCCGCACCGAAGGCCTGAGCCGCCCACCGGCGGCCTCGACCCCTTCGGGATAACCAGACAGGACAGCACGAAGCGATGACGACGACGACCCTCTACCTGGAGCGCACCTCTGCTCTGCACCGCCTGAACCCCGTGACGAAGCTCGTGGCTCTGCTCTCGATCATCCTCGCGGTCTTCGCGGTGCCGCACTGGTGGATTCCCCTGGGGATCGTCGCCGTCGTCATCGTGCCTGCCGCCGTACTCGGTCGAGTCGGCGGCAGGCTGCTGCGCCTGTTCCTCATTCTTCTTCTGCCGCTCCTGGTGGTGCTGTTCCTCATCCAGGGCCTGTTCTACCCGGACGGCTCCACGGTGCTGTGGGAGTGGGGCCTCGCCCAGCTCACCACCGAGGGGCTGCTGTTCGCGATCACCATCGGCTCGCGCCTCACGGCCCTCGTGCTCGGCTCGCTCGTCTTCGTGCTCACGACTGACCCGGCCCGCCTCATGAGCGCCCTCACGCAGGTGGGCATGAGCCCCAAGATCGCGTACGTGATCAGCGCGAGCCTGCAGATCATTCCGGCCTTCCAGGCGCGTGCGCAGAGCATCCTGCTCGCCCAGCAGGCCAGGGGTCTCGCGATCGTCGGCAGCCCCCTCAAGCGGGCGCGCGCCCTGCTGCCCCTGCTGGGGCCCCTCATTCTGGGCATGATCACCGACGTCGACGAACGGTCGACGGCCATGGAGGCGCGCGCGTTCGGCGCGACGCCGAAGCCGACGAGCCTCATCATCGTGCCCGACCCGGTCGGCGAGCGCGTGGCTCGCTGGCTGATGTTCCTCAGTGCGATCGCCGTGGTCGTGCTCGTCGTCGTGGGGGTGATCGCGTGACCGAGCGCGAGAGCGTTAAGGAGGCGACGATGGCGAATGCGAATGCGCCCATGATCGAGCTGAGCGGCGTCGGCTTCGCCTACGAGGATGCCGAGCGCTTCACGCTCGCGAACCTCGACCTGCGCATCGATGCCGGAACAGTGACGGGCATCGTCGGCGCATCCGGGGCGGGCAAGACGACCCTGGCGAAGACGATCGCCGGGTTCATCCCGCTCAACGAGGGCGGCACGTACCGGGGCGCCGCGAGCGTCGCCGGCCGTGTGCTCGCCGAGGGAACGCTCTCCGAAGCGGCGGCGGCCGTGGGGCTCGTGACGCAGAACCCGTTCAACCAGATCTCGGGCGCACGCTTCACCGTGCGCGAGGAGCTCGCGTTCGGGCTCGAGAACCGCTCGGTGCCGCGCGACGAGATGGAGCGCCGCGTCGACGAGGTGGCCGCGCGCCTGCGCCTGGAGCCGCTGCTCGACCGCTCGCCGTACGCGCTCTCGGGCGGGCAGATGCAGCTCGTCGCGATCGCTTCGATGGTCATCATGCAGCCGCCCGTGCTCGTCATGGACGAGCCGACCTCGCAGCTCGACCCGGCCGGCACGCGCCTCGTCTACGACGTGCTGAGCACCCTGAGCGACGGCGGCACGACCGTCGTCATCATCGAGCACAAGACCGAGCTGCTGCACGAGCACTGCGACTCGATCGCCGTGCTCGCCGGCGGGCTCATCGTGCAGCACGGCACCCCCGGCGCGGTGCTCGCCGACGACCGGCTCACGAGCTGGGGGGTCGGCGAGACGCGCGTCACGACAGCGGCGAGACTCGCACGCGAGCGCGGGCTGCTGCCCGTCGAGCGCGCCCTGCCGATCGGGGTCGATGATGCCGTCGAGGCGTTCTCGACGCAGACGGGAGCGGCGTCGTGAGCGAGAGCGGGCACGCGGAATCGGCGGGCGCGGCGGCAGGCGCGGCAGCCGGCGCTGCGGCGGATGCATCGTCAGCCGGCGACATCGCGATCAGCGTGCGCGGGCTCGTGCACACCTACCCCTCCGGCGTCACGGCGCTGCAGGGCGTCGACCTCGACGTCGCCCCCGGCGAACGCGTCGCCATCGTCGGCCAAAACGGCGCAGGCAAGACGACCCTCGTGCGCCACCTCAACGGCATGGTGCGGCCGACGGAGGGCGAGGTGCGCATCGGCGACTGGTCGACGACGGAGAAGTCGATCGCCGAGCTCGCGCACCGCGTGGGCTACGTCTTCCAGAACCCCGACGAGCAGATCTTCGCCCGCACGGTCGCGACCGACGTGGGCTTCGGCCCCAAGAACCTCGGGTTCGACGAGGAGCGCGCGCAGCGGGCTGTCTCCGACGCGCTCGAGGCCGTGGGTCTCGCGCACGAGGCCGACGTGCACCCCCACCACCTGTCGCTGAGCGAGCGCAAGCGCATCGCGATCGCCGCGGTGCTCGCCATGCAGACGCCCATCGTCGTGCTCGACGAGCCGACCACCGGTCAGGACGACGCGGGCGTGCAGCTCATCGCCGCCATCGTCGGCTCCCTCATCGCGCAGGGCCGCACGGTCGTCGCGATCACGCACGACATGGACTTCTGCATCGAGAACTTCGACCGCGTCGTCGTCATGGCGCAGGGCGAGGTGCGCGCCGACGGCCCGGCCGAGGAGGTCTTCGCCGACGTCGCCGCGCTCGAGGCCGCGGCCGTCGAACCCCCGCAGCTGCTGCGGGTGGCGCGGGCACTCGGCTGGAGCGGAACGCCGCGGGATGCTCGCGCCTTCGTCGACCAGCTGGCTCAGCAGCGCGGCTCCGGGTCGAGCGCATGAGCGGGCTCACCTTGCTCGCGCTGCTCGCGAGCGGCTTCCTCGGCGTGAGCGACTTTCTCGGCGGCGTGCTGTCGCGGCGCATCCCGCTCATGGTCGTTCTGCTCGTCTCGCAGGTCGTCGCTGCGATCGCGCTGAGCACGCGCCTGATCGTCGAGCCCTTCGACCCGAACGCCTCCGACGCCATTCTGTGGGGCGTCATCGGCGGCGCCGCGACCGCGGTCGGCGTCTCGTGCCTGTTCCGCGGCCTCGCGATCGGCACGATGGGCGTCGTCGCGCCCATCACGTCGCTCAGCGTGGCCGTTCCGGTCATCGTGGGTCTCGCCGGCGGGGACCCGGTGTCGTGGCTGCTCGGCATCGGCCTCGCCGTCGCCGTCGTCGGCACGGTGCTGGCCTCGGGGCCGGAGGTGCGCGCCGGAGCGCTGGAGGGCCGCCGCAATCGTCTTCTCTCCGTCGTGTTCGCCGTGCTCTCGGCGTTCGGCTTCGGCCTCGCCAACGTGTCGGTCGCCTACGGCAGCGTGCAGGGCGTCAGCACGACGCTCGTCGTCAACATGCTCGTCGTGCTCGGCCTCTACCTCGTCGGGTTCTCCATCTGGGTGCACATCCGCCTGCGCGGTGCGGCGGCCCGCCTGCACGCGGGGCAGACGGCGAGCCCCGCCCTGCTGCCGGTGCCCATCCGCGCGCGCGACTGGGTCGGCATGGCGGCGATCGGCGTGCTCGGCTACGCGGCCCAGCTCTCCTTCGCGCTCGCGAGTCTGGACGGCGCGCTGAGTGTCGTCGCGGTGCTCGCGTCGCTGTACCCGGTCGTCACGGTGCTGCTCGGCTGGAAGCTGCTCGGGGAGCGTCTGCTACGCATCCAGATCGCGGGCGTCGCCATGGTCTTCCTCGGGGTCTCGACGATCGCGGCCTCCGCCTAGCGCGAAGCAGCGGGGCCGCGCGGCCGTATCCTCGAAAGCACCATGGCTGCTCCCGCGTCGACACCGCTGACCGTCGACGCCCCGGCACAGCGCGCGCGCCGCTGGCGGCCCGAGATCCAGGCCCTGCGAGCCTTCGCGGTCGTCGCGGTCATCCTGTACCACGCCTGGCCGGCGCGCATGCCGGGCGGGTACATCGGCGTCGACGTGTTCTTCGTCGTCTCGGGGTACCTGATCCTCGGGCACCTGGGGCATCGGCTCATCTCCACCGGTCGACTCGACCTGGCCGACTTCTGGGCTCGGCGCATGCGGAGGCTGGCTCCTGCGGCGCTGCTCGTGCTCGGGTGCACGGGCGCCGCCGTCGTGGCCGTCGTGCCCCTCAGCCTGCAGGACGAGCAGCTCGCCCAGCTCGCGGCGAGCGCCGTGGCCCTCGGCAACTGGGCGCTCCTCGCGCAGGAGGCCGACTACCTGCAGGCTGGTCAGGCCGTCGCGCCCGGGCAGCACTTCTGGTCGCTCAGCATCGAGGAGCAGCTCTACGTGGCCGCGCCCCTCCTGCTGCTCGCCACCGTGCTGCTCGTCTCCGCGGTCGCCCGAAGACGCGCCCAGACCGCTCGGCCAACTCAGCCCGCGCAGCCGGACGCGCAACGAGAGCTGCGTCTGCGCCGCGGCGTGGTGCTCAGCATCGTGATTGGAGCGCTCGCGCTCAGCATCGCCCTGTCGACGCTCGCCGTCGCCACGGGGCAGCCCGACGCCTTCCTCGGCACGGGTGGCCGCGTCTGGGAGTTCGCCGCCGGCGGGGTGCTCGCGCTGCTCACCCGCCGGGGGCCAGGTCGAGTGGGACATGCTTCCCCGCTCGACGGGCAGGCACGGCAGCAGGCAGAGCAGGCAGAGAACGCGGGGCGAGCACGGTCGGCGGCGCGCTGGGCCGGTTGGATCCTCCTCGGCGCGAGCACCCTGCTGTACGGCCCCGAGACTCCCTTCCCCGGCGTCGGCGCCCTGCCCGTCGTTGCGGGCACCCTCCTCATCATCGCGGCCGGCACACCCTTGCAGCCTCGGGGCATCGCGTGGCTCGCCGCATGGCGCCCCGTGCAGTGGGTCGGCGGTGTCTCCTACGCCGCCTACCTGTGGCACTGGCCGCTCATCGTGCTGCTGCCCTGGGTGACGCTGCATCCGTTGACGGCGCTCGAGAAGGTGGCCATCGTTGCGGCCACGCTCGTGCTCGCGTGGCTCAGCACGCGCTGGATCGAGAACCCCGTGCGGTTCGGTGCCGCATCGCGGGCGCCGTCGCTGCGGGTGATCGGCATCGGGGGTCTCGCGAGCCTGCTCGTCGCCGGCGCCCTCTGGGGCGGCGCTCAGACGGCGCAGGCGCGCGCGGCAGGTGCGGGGGATGCGGCCGAGGTCACGCGTGGCCTCGGGTTCCCGCCGTCACAGGACCCCGCTGCGCCCGACCCGTCGGCCGAGGCGCCCCTTAGCCCCGCGGAGTGCTTCGGTGCACCCGCCCTCACGAACCCCGCGTGCGACGGTGTGCTCGAGGCCACGGGGTTCACCCCGACGGTCGAAGCCGCCTCCGGGGATCGCGCGATCATCTACTCCTCCGACTGCCGCACGAGTCTCGACAGCGACGAGGTGCTCGACTGCGCCTTCGGGCCGGTCGACGGGCGCCCCGTCGTGCTCGTCGGCGACTCGCACTCCGCCGTCTGGTTTCCGGCTCTCGAGCCGATCGCCGAGCGCGAGGGCTGGCGCCTCACCGTCTACTTCCGCGGCGCCTGCGCCTTCTCGACGGCCGACCGCGGCAGCGCCCAGAACAGGGCCCGCACCGAGGCGTGCCTGCGCTGGGTCGATGGCGTCTCCGCGCGGCTCGCCGAGGGCGATGCCCCCGACCTCGTCCTCACGGCCGCCTCCACGGGGGCCACCTACCGCGACGCCGACGGCGAGGAGTCCGCCGAGGCGGGCGTCGACGGCTTCATCGAGGCATGGCGCCCTCTCATCGATCGCGGCTCCCGGCTCGTCGTGCTCGCCGAGCCGCCTCTTCTCGGCGACGACGGCGAGCGGTGCCAGCTCGCTCGACCCGAGAATCCGCTACCGTGCTCGCCCGCGCGCGCGAGCGCACTGGACTTCAGCGACCTGGCGGTCGAGGCCGGGCGGGAGCTCGACGCGGTGATCCTCGACCTGCGCGACGCGTTCTGCACGCCGACCGTGTGCCCGACGGTCATCGGCGGTGCGCTCGTCTACCGCGACGCCGACCATTTCACGGCGACCTATGGGGCGACCCTCACGGCGGCCGTCGACGAGCGGCTGCAAGCGGCGGGGCTCCTGCAGTAGTCGCTCGCACTCTCGGCCGGCGCGCCGCCGTCGGGTGCCTCTCATGCACGCACGACAGCGCATCCCCGCATTCTTGTGGCATATCGCCAAGCCTTCCCGCCTCCCTCTGGTCGATAGGCTGACATCGTGACCGACTCTGCCCCCGCCCCCGCCCCCGACCTGTCGACGACGGCCGGCAAGATCGCCGACCTCAAGGTGCGTTACCACGAGGCCGTGACCGCGAGCGGCGAGGCCGCGATCGAGAAGCAGCACGCCAAGGGCAAGATGACCGCCCGCGAGCGCATCGACACGCTTCTCGACCACGGCAGCTTCGTCGAGCTCGACGAGTTCGTGCGGCACCGCACGCACGCCTTCGGCATGGGCGCCAAGCGACCGTACGGCGATGCGGTCGTCACGGGCACCGGCACGATCCACGGTCGCCAGGTGGCCGTCTACAGCCAGGACTTCACGATCTTCGGCGGCTCGCTCGGCGAAGTCGCGGGCGAGAAGATCATCAAGGTCATGGAGCTCGCCCTCAAGACGGGCGTGCCCATCATCGGCATTCTCGACTCGGGCGGAGCGCGCATCCAGGAGGGCGTCGTCGCGCTCGGCAAGTACGGCGAGATCTTCCGCCGCAACACGGCGGCGAGCGGCGTGATCCCGCAGATCTCGATCATCTGCGGGCCCGCCGCGGGCGGCGCCGTGTACTCCCCCGCTCTCACCGACTTCGTCATCATGGTCGACAAGACGAGCCAGATGTTCGTCACCGGCCCCGACGTCATCAAGACCGTCACGGGCGAGGACGTCGGCATGGAGGAGCTGGGCGGCGCGCTCACCCACAACCGCACCTCCGGCGTCTCGCACTACCTCGCGAGCGACGAGAGCGACGCCTTCGACTACGCACGGGCCCTGCTGAGCTACCTGCCCGACAACAACCTCGCCGAGCTGCCGCAGTACGAATCCTCGGCCGAGCTCGAGATCACCGACGCCGATCGCCGGCTCAACACGATGGTGCCCGACAGCCCCAACCAGCCGTACGACGTCGTCGACATCATCGACCACGTCGTCGACGACGGCTCCTTCCTCGAGGTGCAGCCCCTCTTCGCCCCCAACATCGTCGTGGGCTTCGCTCGCGTGGAGGGCCGCAGCGTCGGGGTCATCGCCAACCAGCCCAACGCGATGGCGGGCACGCTCAACATCGACGCGGGCGAGAAGGCCAGCCGCTTCGTGCGCTTCTGCGACGCCTTCTCGATTCCCGTGCTCACCCTCGTCGACGTGCCCGGATACCTGCCCGGCACCGATCAGGAGTGGCAGGGCGTCATCCGCCGCGGCGCAAAGCTGCTCTACGCCTACGCCGAGGCCACCGTGCCGCTCATCACCGTCATCACCCGCAAGGCCTATGGCGGCGCCTACATCGTCATGGGCTCCAAGCAGCTCGGAGCCGACATGAACCTCGCCTGGCCCACCGCCGAGATCGCCGTCATGGGCGGGCAGGGCGCGGTGAACATCCTGTACCGCAACGAGATCAAGGCGGCCGAAGCAGCCGGTGAGGATGTCGCGGCCGTGCGCGCACGGCTCGCGAACGAGTACACGTACGACGTGGCGAGCCCGTTCCTCGCCGCCGAGCGCGGTGAGTTGGATGGCATCATCGAGCCTGCCGCCACTCGCGTGTCGATCATCAAGGCGCTGCGGGCTCTCAAGACGAAGCGCGCGAGCCTGCCGGCGAAGAAGCACGGGAACATCCCGCTGTGACCGGCGACGAGTCAGCGGTCTCGGCCGAGAGCGAGACGGCGCCCCGCGTCACGGTCCTCACGGGTAGCCCGACCGAGGTCGAGCTCGCCGCCGCCCACGCCGTGATCAGCGCCGTGCTCGCCGAGCAGCACGAGCGCGGAGTGGAACGCGTGGAGCCGCCCATCGACCAGTGGTCGTCGCGCGCGCACGCCCTGCGCCAGCCGCTCGCCCCCGGGCCCGGCGCCTGGGCGGCCTCGCGCCGCATGCGCGGCTGAGCCCCGCACCGTGCGCCCGACACCCTGAACCCCGTACCCTGTGTCCCGCGCCCTGAGCCCTGAGCCCTGAGCACGGTGCTCTGACCCCCCCCCGAACGAGGGGTTTGTCCCCCGTTCTCACGGACATACCCCTCGTACTACCCCCGTTTTCCGGGGTTCTTGTCCCCCGTTCTTGCGAAATTGTCCCCTAGGTGTCCCCCAAAGTGACGACTGTCCTCCGGCAGGAGGAGTGGCAGAGTACTTATTGCTAGGTGTCGCTCATGGAGCACACCGCCCATCACACGCCGCTCGGGTAAGCGGCGAGAGATTGGGGGGCGAGTTAGGTTGACATTCGGGTTGTCGATCTAACTCGATACGTAGCGAAGGGCCGGAGTTGGGTACTCCGGCCCTTCGATCGTTAACGGGCCCGCGTGCGGCGTCAGCGCACGAAGGCGCTGTGAACCACGCCCCGCATCGACGCCGGTCGGCGTGAGCGCGCTACGGGGCGGACGTCGGCGCCGAGGATGGCACCGAGACCGGCGCCGCCGAGAGAGACCGCGGAATCTCGAGCCAGAGCGCGACCTCTTCGTCGTCTTCGTCGTCCTCGTACCCCGAGCCCGCGTCGTCGTAGCCGTGACTGCCGTACCGGTCGGCGGCGGTGGCCAACCCTGCGAGCTCCGGCACGGGGCTCAACCCGACCACCGTCACCGCGATATCGGACTCGGCGGGAGCCGTGCGCGCGATGACCCGCTGCGCGCTCGTCGTGCGCAGTGCTTCGGCGAGAGTGTTGAGCACGGCATCCCGAGAGCGATCGTCAAGGTCGTCGAGTCCGCCCTCATCGAAGAGCGTGACCGCCACACCGCGCCGCCGCGCCGCCATGACCTCGTGGCGCATCGCATCGTTGAGCAGGCTGCGACCGCGGATCTCGTCACGGATGGCGCCCTCGAGGTTGAGGCACTCCTGACGCTGCTCGTCGGTCAGCTCGCCACCCGTCGACTCGATGATGCGCAGCATGGGCGCGGCCATCGTGCCCGTCTGGCCCAGCCGGAACTGCCGCTCGTACAGGTGGGCCTCCTGCGCCGCCTGCCAATCGGTCGCCTCGCGCTCGGCCTGTGCGAACCGAGCAGCATCGCGCGACGCCTTGAGCATCGCGACCGAGAGGATGTGCGACACGGCGACCCACGACACGCTGCCGATGGCGCCCGTGCCGAGCAGGAGCACGACGCCCCCCATTCCGCCGCCCCAGATCACCGTCTGCACGACGAGCGCCACGATGCCCGCCCAGGCGTAGCTGTGGCGCCGGCGCGTCGACGTGATCGTCATGAGCGTGCCGATCGCCGCCACGTACCAGGTCGAGTAGCCGAGCCCGCCCTCGCGAGCCGGGTCGAGCTGCGGCGTGACGAGCAGCGTCATGAGGACGCAGACGAGGACGTTGCTCGCGGCCATCCAGTGCGGCATGCGCGAGGGACCCGAGGGCAGGAGGCTCACCGTCGACATGAGCGCGTACAGGATCATCGCGATCATGACCGGCAGCGGATTCGCGGGGATGTCGATCGCGTAGAGGCCCAGCACGATGATGTAGCCCGAGAAGAGCGCCGCCATCGTGACGACGAGGGCCCGGGGCACGCCGATTCTCATCGATCGACCTCCTCGCGCAGATCGCCCTCGAGATCTGCCGTCGCGTCCTCGGTCGGCACGAGCACCGGCCAGGTCAGCAGGATCGTGGTGCCCTTGCCCGGTGCGGACTCCAACTGCGCGTGACCGCCGGCGTTGATCGTGCGGGCCAGGATCGAGCGCTGCACGCCCAGACGACCCTCGGCGACCGCCGAGGGGTCGAACCCGGCACCCGAGTCGCCGATCTCGATCTCGATCATGCCGCCCTCTGCGCCGCTGATGCGCACCCAGCGCTTCACCTCCGGCCCGCCGGCGTGCTGCACGCTGTTGACCATCGCCTGCACGGCGGCCGAGTACAGGGCCTCCGCCTGCGCAGCGGGGATGATGCGCGTGTCGATGGAGCGCATCCGGATCGAGAACGGAGACTGCATGCCGCGCGCAGCCTCGACGATGCGATCGCACAGCGACCGGAATCGCACCGTGCTGCCGTCGTCGGGTGTCACGAGCGCGGCCTCGCGCAGGTGGCGCATCGCGTTGGAGGCCATGGCGCTCGCGAGCCTCTTCTCCTGCGGCCCCTCGGCCCGAGCCGCCGAGAGCAGGGTCGTGAGCACGCTGTCATGCACGATCGAGTCGACCTGCACGCGCTCCACCTCCGTCGCGTGCTGGCGCACGGCCCGCGAGTAGCGGTCGAGGGCCATGCCCTGCGCGTCGTCGACCGAGCTCGCCGCCGCGCGCAGCATCGTCACGAGCACGAGCACGGCCCCACCGAGGATGATCGCGTAGACCGCGTTGAAGAGCCCGAGCTGCCACGGCCCGCCGCCGCCCTCCGGCAGCGCGCGGATCACACCGTAGATCGTCGGCACGATGAACAGGTAGATCGTGGCGCCGCGGACCGTGAACCCGATCGCCGCCGCGGCGGTCGCCACCGTCGTCAGCTGGTACAGCCAGTGGTCGCCGCGCTGCGCGACCTCCGGGTCGGCGAGGAAGAAGGGCCAGGTGAGCAGGGCGACGACGTACACGCCCGCGACGATGCGGTTCGCTCCGACCACGAACCGCTTCAGGGTCGTGCACAGGAGCGAGAAGACGAGGGAGCCGAACAGCAAGGAGACCGTGATCGCCGACCAGAGGGGCTGGCCCAGCGAGTACTGGCCGAGCAGGGTCGGCACGGCCTGCAGGCCGAACACGATGCCGAACCAGGCCACCGATCGCGAGATGACGGTGTCGACGCGCTTGCGACTGATCGGGTTGCGCGGCTGCTTCGACACGCTCAGCGCGGTCGGGGCAGCGACCTCAGGCCGACTCATCACCGTCCGGGTCGAGGCCCGGCAGAATGCCGTCCTCCACCGCGCGGCGCAGCAGGTCGACCTTCGTCGGCGCCGGACGGCCGACCTCGACGTACTTCGCCCGAATACGGTCGAGGTACTCGCGAGCCGTCGAGTAGCCGATACCGAGCTGCTGGGCGGCGAGCTTGAGCGGCAGCCCGGAGGCGTAGAGGTGCAGGATCTCGCGCTCGCGCCGCCCGAGCTGCGCCTTCGCGAAGTCGCGGTCGGCATCGATCGCGCTCGCCCACTCGAGGTTGTTGAGCACTTCGCCGCGCGCGACCGTCTCCGCCGCGGCGATGACCGCGCGGGTCGCCGACGACTTGGGGATCACGCCGGCCGCACCCGCGGCGAGCGCCTCGCGCACGCTCGCGACGCGATCGGCGATGGAGTGCACGAGCACGGCCGAGCCGGTGGCCTGCACCGACTTGACGTTGTCGGTCACGCTCGAGCCGTCGCCGAGGGAGAGGTCGAGGACGACCACGTCGACCTCGCGACCGTCGAGGTTCTCGACGAACTCGGGAACGGTCGCCGCCGAGAGCACGAAGTCGAAGCCTGCATTCGTGAACGCCGCCTGCAGCCCGAGGCGCACCGATTCGTGGTCGTCGACGACGGCGACGCGCACTGCGCTCTCGGTCTCGGCAACCACGTATCTGCCCATCTTCTGTCGGGATCAGTGCTCAGCGCACTCCGGTGGGGGACGATCGGGTGCTCTGCTGCCTTCATCGTAGCGGCAGGGGGCCGCCTCCCTCGGGGCACGGCGCGCCCGAAGGGCGAACACCGCGCAAGAATGATGAAACCGAATCAGTCCCGAATGAGCGTCGCGACAGCCTCGACGTGGTGCGTGTGCGGGAACAGATCGAAGGCCCGGATGCGCGCCAGCCGGTAGCCGTGCGCCTCGGCGAGAGCGACATCCCGTGCGAGCGCCACCGGATCGCACGCCACGTACACGAGTTGCGCGGGAGCCAGCCGACCGAGAGCGGCCATGACGTCGACACCCGCACCCGACCGCGGCGGGTCGAGCACGACAGTCGCGCCGTCGAGCGGCGAACGGTCTCCCGCGGTGCGCTCCTGCAGCGCCCGCAGCCAGCGGTCGACGCGGCCCGACTCGGCGCCGGCACCCAGCCACTCGGCGAGGTTCTCCGAGGCGTGATCGGTCGCGCGCGGGTCGGCCTCGACGCTCGTGATGCGCGTCGAGGGGCCGAAACGGTCGGCGACCGCCGCTGCGAGCAGACCCACCCCGCCGTACAGGTCGAGGTTCCCCGCCCGAGGGTCGAACAGCTCGACGTCCACGGCGTCCTGCACGGCGCGCGTGAGCGTCGCCGGAGCCTCGCGGTGCACCTGCCAGAACCCGGTGTCGTCGAGCGCGAAGGAACGGTCACCGACGCGCTCGTGGATGACCGTCGGCTTCTGCTCGCCGATGACGAGCCGCGCGTCCGAGCCGTTCGGCACGAGCACATCGACGGTGTCGAACCCCGAGAAGCGCTCCTCGAACGGCGTCGCGGCCTGCACCGCGTCGGTCGCGAGCGGAGCATCCGTCACCGGGATCACCGTGTGCGAGCGCGCCGCCATGGGCCCCAACCGGCCCTCCTCGTCCACGTGCAGGCGGATGCGCGTGCGCCAGCCGAGACCGCCACGATCGTCGTCCCCGGGCAGAGCCTCCACCTCGACATCGACCTCGAGGCCGGCCATGCGCTGCAGGGCCTCGACGAGGATGCCGCGCTTGAGCTCGCGCTGATGAGCGAGTGCGATGTGGCCGAACTCGGCGCCGCCCGCACGGCGACCCGGCGGGTTCTCGATGCCGGCCGCGCTCCACACGTGGGGTCGACGATGCTCGCTCGGCTCGAGCACCTCCACCGTGTCGGCGCGCCAGAAGCTCTTCTTGCGGTCGTCGCTGATGCGCGCTCGAACCGTCTCGCCCGGGATCGCGTCGCTCACGAACACGACGCGGCCATCGAGGCGCCCGACGGCGACACCGCCGTGCGCCATGCGCTCGAGCGTCAGCTCGACGTCACGGCCTGCATTCTCTCCCACAGTGCTCCTCACCCACGCTGCGCTTCTCGATCCACGCTGTTCAGCCAATCCCACCAGCCTACGAGGCCAGCGCAACTCGGGGGCGATCGAGTGTGAGGGTTCGCCCAGGTGCGTAGCATCGGCAGGGTGCGCCTGTACCTCGCCTCCACCTCCCCGGCCCGCCTCGCCACCCTCCGCGCTGCGGGTATCGAGCCCGTCGCGATCGCACCGGGCGTCGACGAGGAGGCCGCCGTGGCCGAGGCGGAGGCGCGCACGGGCCGCGCCCTCGAGCCAGCCGAGCTCGTGCAGCTGCTCGCCCGGCTCAAGTGCGAGGCCGTCCTCGATCCCGAGGTGCTCGCCGCCGCCGGCCTCGAACCGGTCGACCTCGACGGCTTCCTCTTCGGCGGCGACTCGGCCTTCGAGCTCGACGGCACCATCTACGGCAAGCCCCACGAGCCGCACATCGCCCGCGAGCGGTGGCTGCAGCAGCGCGGGCGCAGCGGGGTGCTGCACTCGGGCCACTGGCTCATCGACCACCGCGGCGGTGCGGTGCGTGCGGCGGTGGGCCGAGCATCCCGTGCCGTCGTGCACTTCGCCGACGACATCGAGACGTACGAGATCGACGCCTACATCGCTACCGGCGAGCCGCTGAAAGTCGCCGGAGCGTTCACGATCGACGCGCGCGGGGCCGGATTCATCGACCGCATCGAGGGCGACCCGCACACGGTGGTCGGGCTGTCGATCCCCCTGCTGCGCCGACTCGTGCACGAGCTCGGCGGGCGCTGGACGGAGCTCTGGAACCGCTGAGCCGTCGACTCGCGCAGCGTAGTCGCCAAGTGCTCGCGCATCCTTTTGTGGACCATGCCCAAACCGCGGCGCCCCGCCCGGCAATAGGCTGAGGGATCATGGCCCGCATCAGCAAGGTTCTCATCGCCAATCGCGGCGAAATCGCCGTCCGCGTCATCCGCGCCGCCCGCGACGCCGGTCTCGGCACGGTCGCCGTCTACGCCGACCAGGATCGGGATGCCCGGCACGTGCGCCTCGCCGACGAGGCGTACGCCCTCGGCGGGTCGACGAGCGCCGAGACGTACCTCGTCGTCGACAAGATCCTCAGCGTCGCCCGCCGCTCGGGCGCCGACGCCGTGCACCCCGGCTACGGCTTCCTCGCCGAGAACGCCGACTTCGCGCGCGCCGTCATCGACGCCGGGCTCATCTGGATCGGGCCCAGCCCCGAGGCGATCGAGAAGCTCGGCGACAAGGTGAGCGCGCGGCACATCGCCGAGAAAGTCGGTGCGCCCCTGGCGCCCGGCACGCTCAACCCCGTGAGCGGCGCCGATGAGGTGCTCGCGTTCGTCGACGAGCACGGCCTGCCCGTCGCCATCAAGGCCGCGTTCGGAGGCGGCGGCCGCGGCCTCAAGGTCGCCCGCACGCGCGAGGAGGTCGCCGAGCAGTTCGACTCGGCCACCCGCGAGGCCGTCGCAGCCTTCGGCCGCGGGGAGTGCTTCGTCGAGAAGTACCTCGACAAGCCGCGCCACGTCGAGACCCAGTGCCTCGCCGACGCGCACGGGAACGTCGTCGTCATCTCCACGCGCGACTGCTCCCTGCAGCGCCGCCACCAGAAGCTCGTCGAGGAGGCGCCCGCGCCGTTCCTCACCGAGGAGCAGACGTCGTTGCTGTACTCGTCGTCGAAGGCGATCCTGCGCGAGGTCGGCTACCTCGGTGCCGGCACGTGCGAGTTCCTCATCGGCTCCGACGGTACCGTCTCGTTCCTCGAGGTCAACACGCGCCTCCAGGTGGAGCACCCCGTCTCGGAGGAGGTCACGGGCATCGACCTCGTGCGCGAGCAGTTCCGCCTCGCCGAAGGTGAGGAGATCGGCTACGACGACCCCGTCGCCCGCGGGCACTCAATCGAGTTCCGCATCAACGGGGAGGACCCCGGGCTGAACTTCATGCCCATGCCGGGCCCCGTGCACGCCCTGCGCTTCCCCGGCGGCCCCGGAGTGCGCGTCGACTCGGGTGTCACGACCGGCGACGTCATCTCGGGCGCGTTCGACTCGCTGCTCGCCAAGCTCATCGTCACCGGCAAGACGCGTGAGGATGCCCTCGAGCGCTCCCGCAGGGCCCTCGCCGAGTTCGAGGTGGCCGGCCTGCCCACCGTGCTGCCCTTCCACCGCGCGATCGTCGACGACCCGGCCTTCGCGCCCGCCGACGGCGCCCCGTTCACCGTCTTCACGCGCTGGATCGAGACGGAGTTCGACAACCAGCTCGAGCCCTGGAGCGGCTCGCTCGCCGAGCCGACCGCCGAGCCCGCACCGCGGCACACCGTGGTCGTCGAGGTCGGCGGCAAGCGGCTGGAAGTGTCACTGCCGGAGACGCTCATGCCGAGCGGAGCATCCCGCACCGCGACCGCCCTCGCGGCACCGCCCAAGCGCCGCACGGGCGTCGGCGTGGCGGCGGCCGCCGGCGGCGACGCCGTCGCGAGCCCCATGCAGGCGACCGTCGTGAAGCTCGCCGTGACGGAAGGGGACCACGTGGTGGCGGGCGACCTCGTGGTCGTGCTCGAGGCTATGAAGATGGAGCAGCCGATGACCGCGCACAAGGACGGCACGGTCAGCTCGATCGGCGTCTCGGTCGGCGAGACCGTCGCGGGCGGGCACGTGCTGCTCACCATCGCCGACGCGTAGGCCGCCGCGCCGAGCCACCCCGCAGCGCGGAGTGCGCTACTCGCGGGCGACGTGCATCGCGCGCGCAGCATCCGTGATGCCGCCCGAGAGGGAGGGGTACACGCTGTAGGCGCGCGCGAGCTGGTCCACCGTGAGCCGGTGCTCGACCGCGAGGGCGATCGGCAGGATGAGCTCGGAGGCCCGCGGGCCCACCACGACCCCGCCGATGACGGTGCCCGAGGTCTTCGCGGCGATCAGCTTGATGAAGCCGTCGGTGACGCCCTGCATCTTCGCGCGCGGGTTCGTCTCGAGCATGAGCTTGTGCACGATGCCGCGCGTCTCGCCGTCCTCGATCTGCTTCTGCGAGAACCCCACGGTCGCGATCTCGGGCGACGTGAAGATGTTGGATGTCACGTTCCGCAGCTTGATCGGCGTGACCGCGTCACCCATCGCGTGGTACACCGCCGTGCGGCCCTGCATCGACGCGACCGAGGCGAGCGGCAGCGAGTCGGAGCAGTCGCCGACCGCGTACACGCTCGGCATGGAGGTGCGCGCCACCCGGTTGACCTTCACGTGCCCCGAGTCGGTGAGTTGCACGCCCGCCTCCTCCAGGCCGATGCCAGCCGTGTTGGGCACCGAGCCGACGGCCATGAGCACGTGCGAGGCCTCGAGCGTCTCGCCGTCGGTGAGCGTCACGGTGACGCCCTCGCCCGTGTTGACGACCGACTGGGCGCGCGAGTTGGCGAGCAGCGTCATGCCGTTGCGGCGGAACACCGCCTCGATGAGGGCGGCCGCATCGGCGTCCTCCCCCGGCAGGACCTGGTCACGGCTCGAGACGAGCGTGACCTTCGCGCCGAGCGCCGTGTACGCCGAGGCGAACTCGGCGCCCGTCACGCCCGAACCGACGACGATGAGGTGCTCGGGCACGTCGGGCAGCCCGTAGAGCTGAGTCCAGGTGAGGATGCGCTCGCCATCCGGCTTCGCGGTCGGCAGCTCGCGCGGTGACGCCCCGACGGCGACGACGACGGTGTCGGCGTCGCACTGGTCGAAGTCCTTGCGCTTGCTGCCGCTCCCGGCCGAGACGACGACGCGCTGCGGCCCCTCGAGGCGCCCGTCGCCGATGATGATGCGCACGCCCGCGGCCTCCAGCTGCTCGCGCATGTCGTCGGACTGGTCCTGCGCGAGCCGCAGCAGCCGCTGGTTGACCTGCGTGAGGTTGACGGCGACCTCGGGCTTGGACGCGCGGCCCGACTCGCCGCGCGCGAAGAACTGCACGCCCAGGTCGGTGGCGTCGGAGATCGCGGTGGCGGCGTCGGCCGTGGCAATGAGCGTCTTGGAGGGGACGACGTCGGTGAGCACGGCGGCGCCTCCGACGCCGACGCGCTCGATGAGGGTGACGTCGGCGCCGAGCTGCGCGCCCGTGAGGGCCGCCTCGTAGCCGCCGGGGCCCCCGCCCAGGACGACGATGCGCTGCGTGCGGTCGAAGGAAGTAGCCATTGCTCCATTGTGGCACCGAGCATCCGGCGTCTCTCGTTCAGCACCGCCTGCGCGAACGCGCGCGACTGAGCACAGCCCCGCTCACCCGCGCATCACTACCATGAGGGCATGTCCCACCACGCACCGCACAACCCTCTCGACGACCCCTCCGCCGACCCGTTCGAGGTCGCCGCCCAGGCTGCCGCGCAACTCGCCGAGGTTACCGGCGTCGAGCGCCACGACATCGCCCTCACCCTCGGCTCCGGCTGGGCGAAGGCCGCCGACCTCATCGGCGAGACGACGCACACGATCGCCGCCTCCGACATCGCCGGCTTCTCGAAGCCCGCGCTCGAGGGCCACGTCGGCACCCTGCGCTCGATCCTGCTGCCGAGCGGCAAGCGCGCCCTCGTCATCGGCGCCCGCACCCACTACTACGAGGGCCACGGCGTTCGGCGCGTCGTGCACTCGGTGCGCACGGCGGCCGCGGCGGGAGCATCCACGATGATCCTCACGAACGGCGCCGGAGGCATCAAGCCGCACTGGACCCCCGGCACTCCCGTGCTCATCAGCGACCACCTGAACCTCACGGGCGACTCGCCCCTCGAGGGGGCCACCTTCATCGACCTGACCGACCTCTATTCGCAACGGCTGCGCGACCTCGCCCGCACGGTCGACGCCGACCTCGACGAGGGCGTCTACGTGCAGAACCGCGGGCCGCATTACGAGACTCCCGCCGAAGTGCAGATGGCGAAGACGCTCGGCGGCCACATCGTGGGCATGTCGACGGCGCTCGAGGCGATCGCCGCGCGCCAGGCGGGTATGGAGGTGCTGGGCCTCTCGCTCATCACGAACCTCGCGGCGGGCATCTCGCCGAACCCGCTCAGTCACCAGGAGGTCATCGAGGCAGGTCGGGATGCTGAGCCGGTGATCAGCGCCCTCCTCGCGCGCATCGTGGCCGAACTGTAGGGCCGGGCACCATGACGCACCTCGACGACGCCAAGAACTGGCTCGCGCAAGACCCTGACCCGATCACGCGAGACGAGCTCGCAGCCCTCATCGACGGCGCCGAGCTCGGCGAGGCGACCGCGATCGCGGGGCTGCGCGACCGCTTCGGCTCACGGCTCGCGTTCGGCACGGCCGGGCTGCGCGGCGAGCTCGGCGCTGGGCCGAACCGCATGAACCGCGTGCTCGTCGCGCAGGCGGCCGCGGGGCTCGCGCGGTTCCTCCTCGACCGGGCGGACCGCCCCGAGGGCGGCGCACCGAGCGTCGTCATCGGCTTCGACGGCCGTACCAACAGCGACGTGTTCGCGCGCGACAGCGCCGAGATCATGGCGGGCGCGGGCGTGCGGGTGACCCTTCTGCCGCGCATGCTGCCGACCCCTGTGCTGGCCTTCGCCGTGCGCCATCTCGACGTGAGCGCGGGCGTCATGGTGACGGCGAGCCACAACCCGCCGCGCGACAACGGCTACAAGGTGTACCTCGGCGACGACGACCAGGGGGCGCAGATCGTGCCGCCGAGCGACGGGCTCATCCACGAGGCGATCCTCGAGGTGGCCCGCAGCGTCGCCGTGGGCGACCTGCCCCGTTCGAGCGAGTTCGAGGTGGCGGGCGAGAGCGTGCTCGACGCGTACGTCGAGCGCACGGCGGCGATCGCGGGTGGCGAGCAGCGCGAACCCTTTGTGGCTGTGCCCTTCGTGTACACCCCGATGCACGGCGTCGGGTGGGAGGTCTCCCAGCGCGTCTTCGCCGCCGCAGGCCTGGGCGAGCCGACGGTCGTCGCCGAGCAGGTGGAGCCCGACGGCGGCTTCCCGACCGTGTCGTTCCCCAACCCGGAGGAGCCGGGTGCCCTCGACCTCGCGATCGCCACGGCGAACCGCGCGGGCGCCGAGCTCATCATCGCGCACGACCCGGACGCCGACCGACTCGCGGTCGCCGTGCCGCGCCCCGAGTCGGCGACGGCGGACAGCGCCGGATGGCGGCGTCTCAGTGGCAACGAGGTCGGCGCCCTGCTGGGATGGCGGGCCGCGGAGCGTCTGCAGCGCGAGGGGCAGGACGGCGCACTCGCAGCATCCCTCGTCTCCTCTCCTGCTCTCGGTGCGATCGCGCGCCACTACGGCCTCGACTACCGCGACACGCTCACGGGCTTCAAGTGGATCTCGCGCACCCCCCGCCTGCGCTTCGGCTACGAGGAGGCGCTCGGCTACCTCGTGAACCCGGGCACCGTGCGCGACAAGGACGGCATCTCGGCCTCGGTCGAGTTCCTCACGATGGTCGGCGAGCTCGCCGCGGCCGGCCGCACCCTCACCGACCGCCAGAACGACTTCGACGCTCTGTTCGGGGCGTTCGCGAGCGCCCAGGTGTCGCTGCGGGTGACCGACCTGAGCCGCATCGGCCAGATCATGTCGGCTCTGCGCGAGCAGGCGCCCGCCGAGATCGGCGGCGTGCGGGTGAGGGAGGTCGACGACTTCATCCGCGGCTTCGGCGACTACCCGCCCGGCGACATTCTGCGGTTCTGGATGCACGGCGGCGCCCGCGTCATCGTGCGGCCGAGCGGCACCGAGCCCAAAGTGAAGGTCTACATCGACGCGTCGAGCGAGCAGGGCTCGGTGACCGAGCGCCGTGCGGCCGCGCAGGCCGAGGTCGCCGCGCTCGAAGCCGGCATGCGCGCCCTCGTCGCCTGAGCCGCGGCACCACGCTCCTCCGCGACGCAGAGCCTAGGGTGGAGGGGTGACCCGCGCCCCGCTGCTGCCGCCCGCCGTCGCGGGAATCTGGTTCGCGGCGCTGCTGCTGTGGTCGGCGGGGCTGGGGGTCTCGGCGCTCGCCCTGCCCGGCGGCTCGACCCTCACCTCGGTCGCCGTGGCGCTCGGCGCGGTCGGGCTCGCCACCCTCTACAACCGCCGCGGCGCCGACCGGCTCGACCGCACGGCGGCGGTCGCGACGATCGTCATCTCGACGGCGAGCGCGCTCGCCACGGTGGGCATCATCGCCCTCATCAACGTGGGCCCCGCTCGACCGATCGGCACTCTCGACGTGGTCTCGGCCGCGATCGTGACCGTGACGGCGGCTGCGGCCGCCGCATCCACCTCGGTGCTCATCCGCCCGCACGTCGACGCGTTCGCCGCCCACATCTGGGCGGGCATCGGCGGGGTCGGCCTCGGCGTGCCGCTCATGGTCGCGGGCGTCTCGCCGGCGTTCGTCATGGCCGCCGCGGTGGGGCTCGGCATCGCCGACCGTGCGCACTACGCGCGCGTCGCCCGCGAGCTGGAGGTTCGCGCGCAGATCGAGCGCGAGATGATCGAGCGCGGCCAGGCGCAGGGGCGCAACATCGGCGTCTCCGGGCTGCCCGGCCTGCCGCTGTTCGTGACCGCACCAGCCGATACCCGCCCGTGGTCGCGCCGCGAGCGCCGGGCGACGATCGCCCTCGGCATCGCCGCGCTGACCCTTGTCGTCGTCGCGTGGACGGTGGGCATTGTGCTCGCCGAGGAGGGCGTGCTGCGGCAGGGCCAGGGCTTCGCGGTCGCCTCGCTCGGCGCCGCGGCACTGCTCGCGCAGTCGGTGCTGCTGCTGCGCCGTTGGCCCGAGCTGCGCGTGGTCGCCTGGGCCAGCATCGGGATGCTCGGCATCGCCTCGACCGCCATCATCGTCTCCCCCGCCGACGCCGTGTACTTCTCGGCGCTCGCGCTGCAGTCCGTCGCGGTCGCCCTCGCCGTGGGGTGGTCGCACCACGCCGTGCGCGGTTCCGGCCCCGCCGGAGCGGCGATGGTCGCGACGACCGCGGCGATCGCGTGGTGGATCGGCATCGCGAGCACGGGCGGAATCCTGCTCGCCTTCGTCGCCGTCGTGACGGTGCTCGTCTCGCTGCGCAGAAAGGTACGCCCATGACCACCGCATCCCCGACTCCCGAGCCCTCGGGCTCTGACGCGGACTCCCTGCTGGAGCGCATCTCCCGCGCGCCGGGCCGCAGAGCCGGCATCGTCGCGGCCGTTGTGGCCGTCGTGCTCCTCCTGGTGCCCGCGCTCGAGCTCGTGCTCCTCGACGAGAGAACTGACCCGGTCCCCGCCGTGCAGATCTTCCTAGGGCTCAATGCGATCGCGCTGCTCGGCTTTCTGCCGCTCCTGCACGCGGCGCACGCCGCGACGGCGCGCACCGGACGGCCCGGCTGGCTGCTCCCGGTCGCCTACCTCGTGCTGCTCATCCGACCGGTCGTGCTCGTGATCGAGATCGCCAACGCCCCGACAGCGGTCTTCGCCGGCCTCGGGTTCTTCTACGCCCTCCTCGGCACCACGGGCGTCGCCGCGGGTCTCGCCGCGGTCGCCCTGCAACCGACGCACGACGCTCAGGGCGAGCCGGTCGGCAGCCCGCTGCGCTCCCTCGTCGTCGGCGTCGGCGCGGGGCTCCTCGTGGCCCTCACGCTCTTCGCGTTCGCCCCCTATGTCGCGCCCCTGACGGCTCTCGGCCTCGCGGTCGCCCTGTCACTGCGCAAGCCGCCGCTGCCACCGGACCCCTGGGAGCAGCGCGGCGAGAAGGACTAGAACGGACAGCCTTCCTGAACTTCGGAGTGACATGAGCCTGGTTCGCCCCACTCCGAAGTTGTGGAAGGGGCGCAACAGTGCGGAACGAGCGGGGCCCGCTACCCGACCGCGTCGGTCAGCTTCTGCGTGAGCTCATCGGTGTCGAAGTAGTTGTGCACGACGACGACGTCGGCGTGCGTGCGCCCGATCGCCTCGACGAACTCCTCGCTCGTGAGGATCACCTGGGCGTCGGCGGCGACGCGCGCGACCGAGTCGATGTCAGCGGCGACCACGGTCGCGGTCACGCCGAGCCGTTGCAGCACGCGCTCGGCGTTCACCTTGAGGATGCCGCTCGAGCCGATGCCGGCACCGCAGATGGCGACGATCTTCACGCCGACACCTCCCTGACCCGCGGCATCACGACACGCGGCGTCATGACACTCGGCGGCCTTCGAGGATGGCGCGAGCATCCTCACGATTCGTCGCTCGGGCGAGCGCCTGGATGGCCGCCGAGTCGTTGAAGGCGTTCGCGAGGTCGGCGACGGCGCTCAGGTGGGCGTCGGCGGCGACCCCGGCGAGGCCGATGACGACGGAGACCGGGTCGTTGTGCGCGTGACCGAACTCGACCGGCTCGGCGAGCGTGACGACCGAAAGTCCGTCCTGGCGCACCTCGGGGCCGGGGCGCGCGTGCGCCAGAGCGAGGCCGGGCGCGATGACGATGTACGGGCCGTGGGTCTCCACGAGGCGCAGCATCGCCTCCGTGTACTCGGCGGTCGTGCAGCCGCTGTCGACGAGGGCGTCGCCGGCCAGGCGCACGGCGGCGCGCCAGTCGGCGGCGTGCGCCTGCAGCACGATGGCGCGGTCGGCGAGGGAGGGCAGACTCATGCGTGCTCCTCGAAGCCGGCGATGATCGTGTCCATGAGCGCCTCGCGGTCCTCGACGGGGAGGAAGGCCGCCTGGGCGGCGTTCAGCTGCAGGGCGAGGATGTCGTCGAGGTCGTAGTCGAAGGTCTCGGCGACGAGGCGCAGCTCGCGGCTGAGGGTCGTGGCGCTCATGAGGCGGTTGTCGGTGTTGACGGTGACGCGGAACCCGAGCTGGGTGAACAGGTCGAGCGGGTGGTCCTCCATCGCGTCGCCCCACGCGGCGATCGCGCCGGTCTGCAGGTTCGAGCTGGGGCTCGTCTCGAGCGCGATGCCGCGGTCTTTCACCCACTCGGCGATGCGGCCGAGGCTCGCGCGCGTCATCTCGCCCTCGTCGACGAGCGTGATGTCTTCGAGCAGGCGCACGCCGTGGCCGAGGCGCAGGGCGTGGCCGTCGCGCAGCGCCCCGCGGATGCTCTCGATGCCGTCCGCCTCGCCGGCGTGGATCGTGACGGGGAAGAACTCGTCGGCGAGCAGCTCGAACGCGTCGCGCATACGAGAGGGCGGGAACCCTGCTTCGGCGCCCGCGATGTCGAAGCCGACCGTGCCCGTGTCGCGGTGACGCAGCGCGAGCTGGGCGATCTCGAGGCCGCGATCGGCGTGGCGCATGGCGCTGACCAGCTGGCCGACGCGGAGGCTCGTGCCGGCGCCGCGCGCCGCCTCGACGCCCTCGTCCAGGCCCTGCTGCACGGCCTCGACTGCCTCGTCGAGGCTCAGGCCCTGCTGCAGGTGCTGCTCGGGGGCCCAGCGGATCTCGCCCCACACGACGCCATCCGCCGCCAGGTCTTCGACGAACTCGCGGGCGACGCGCACGAGGGCGTCGCGGGTCTGCATGACGGCGATCGTGACGTCGAACGTCGTGAGGTACTGCACGAGCGACCCCGAGTTGGCCTGCGTGGCGAACCACTCGCCGAGCGACTCGGCGTCGGTGGCGCCCGCGGGAAGCTCGTAGCCGATCTCGGCCGCGAGCTCGACGATCGTCGCGGGGCGCAGGCCGCCGTCGAGGTGGTCGTGCAGCGACACCTTCGGCAGCGCCTCCAGGGCGAGGTCGGTGCCGGGAAGGAGGTTCTGCGTCGCCGTTGTCATGCTCCCAACCTACCGGTCGTTACCTCCCTGTGACCCCCGGTATCCACCCGAGTGCCTGCGAGATGTCTCGGGCGGCACTGCGAGCCTGTTGCACGACCTGGGTGTGCGCGACGGTGCTGAAGCTCGTGCTCACGTACGGCACGGTGAGCGCGGCGATCGTCGCGCCGGTAGCACCGCGCACGGCGGCCACGACGTCGGTGATGCCGGGCTGCAGAGCGTCGGCCCGCACGAGCTCGTCGCGGTCGCCCGCGAGCACCTCCCCCGTCGCGGTGCCCGCGACGTCGAACAGCGCGCCGACCCGCACCCGGTAGCCGAAGTCAGCGGGCGACTCCACCTGCGCGACGACCCGTACGCGGTCGCCTTCGAGCACGGCGAGGTTGCACGACTGCCGCACGCTGTCGGCGAGCTCGCGCATGATCGGCAGCGCCACGGCCTCCAGGCCCCGCAGGGGCGCATGCCGGTGAGCGAGGTCGAACAGCCGCGTGCCGAGCAGGTACCGACCGCCACGCTCGCGCACGAGGTAGCCGCGCCTCTCGAGGGAGACGAGCACGCGGAATATCTGACCGACACTGCGCCCCGTGGCCTCGGCGATCTCCGACTGCGCGAGCCCCGCTGGCTCGTCGGCGAGCAGCTCGAGAATGTCGAGCGCCTTGTCGAGCGCCGGTACCGCGTAGCCGGGCTGCGTCACCGGTCCGCGCCCATGACGGCGAGCATCCGTCTGGCGATATCGCGATCGATGTCGTCGGGCACCGGCTGGGCGCCGGGAGCGAGCGATGCCGCGCTCGTCGCGACACGCTCCAGGGAGAGCGCCTGCAGCAGGAAGCCGAGGTCCATCGCCTCGAGCGAGTTGCCCTTGGGCTCGCGCCCGGCGAGGTTGACCATGCGACCCTCGGCGAGCAGGATCACGTGGCGCCCACCTGGCAGGTCCACGCGCTCGATCGCCTCGTCGAGCACCGTGCGCGCGGTGGACCGCGCGTACAGGGCGGCCACGTCGATCTCCCAGGGCACGTGACCGGCGTTGGCGAGCACGGTGCCGTCGGCGAGCCGGTCGAGCACGGCGGGTGTGACGACGTCGGGATGCCCGGTCGCGGTGACGACGACCTCCGCCCACTCGGCGAGCTCCTCGATCGGGCCGACCCGGTAGCCGTCCCACGCGGCCTCGAAGGCGACGAGCTCGTCGATCTCGGCGACGGCGACCTTGCCGCCCATCGCCCGCAGGTACTGCGCGATGCCGCGACCGCACCAGCCGTAGCCGGCGACGAGGAAGCGTCGGCCGGCGAGGCGCAGGTTGGTGATGCGCATGAGGCTCTCGACGACGGACTGGCCGACGGAGTGCTTGTTCTCGCCGATCGCCTTGAGGCGCGAGTCGTTGATGACGAGCATGGGGAACGGGATGCTCTGCGCAAGCTCGGCGCGCAGCCGCAGCCCTCCGCTCGTCGTCTCCTCCGTTCCGCCGATGATGCCGGTGCCGCCCGTCGGGTCTCCCCCGGAGACGGCCGCGGGGTCGACGCGAGCGGCGGCGAGCGCGGCGAGGTCTGCCCCGTTGTCGAGCAGGATGCTCGGCCGCGCCGCATCGACGGCGGCGACGTTCGCGTGGTGGTCGTCGAGGGTGTCGGCGCGCCGCCCGTGCACGGTCATGCCGAGGGTGCGCAGGTAGGCGACCACGTCGTCCTGCGTCGAGCCGTGGTTGCCGGTCGCGACGATCTCGGCGCCGCCGGTCTGGAGGGTCTCGAGCAGCACCGCCGTCTTGGGCTCGAGGTGCAGGCTCATGCCGATGAGGTGGCCGTCGAAGGGTCGGCTCGCCGCGAGGGCGTCGCGCGCCTCGGCGAGCAGGGGCATGCGCGAGCGGATCCAGTCGATGCGGGCAGCGCCGCGGGCGGCGAGCGCCGCCGAGTCCGGCGCCTCCGCTGCGCCGTGGTTGATGCGGGCGGGTCTGCTCGTGCTGCTGTCCGTGCTCATGAGCGCACTCTACACAGGTGCAAGACGCTTTCATATATGCAGAATGTCGCTAGGCTGGGCCCATGCCTGAGAAGATCATCCTGGACTGCGACCCCGGCCACGACGACGCGGTCGCCCTCATGCTCGCCCACGGCTCGCCCGACATCGAGCTGCTCGCCGTCACGACCGTCATGGGCAACCAGACGATCGAGAAGGTGACGCGCAACGCGCTCGCCGTCGCCCGCGTCATCGGCCTCGACTCGGTGCCGTTCGCCCGCGGGTCGGAGCGTCCGCTCGTGCGCGAGGTCGAGACGGCTCCCGACATCCACGGGGAGTCGGGGCTCGACGGGCCCGTGCTGCCCGAACCGGCCATCGAGCTCGACGGCCGCCACGCCGTCGACCTGATCATCGACACCGTCATGGCGCACGAGCCCGGCACCGTCACGCTCGTGCCGACCGGCGCCCTCACCAACATCGCGCTCGCCGTGCGGCGCGAGCCGCGCATCGTCGAGCGGGTCAAGCAGGTCGTGCTCATGGGCGGCGGCGTGCACATCGGCAACTGGAGCGCCACGAGCGAGTTCAACATCGTCATCGACCCGGAGGCCGCGCACATCGTGTTCACGGCGGGCTGGCCGCTGACGATGGTCGGGCTCGACGTCACGCACCAGGCACTCGCGACCGACGAGGTCGCGGCCCGCATCGCCGCGATCGGCACCGGCCCGGCCCGCTTCACGGGCGAGCTGCTGGAGTTCTTCGCGCACTCGTACCAGGACGCCCAGGGCTTCGACCACCCTCCCGTGCACGACCCCTGCGCCGTGGCCTACGTCATCGACCCGAGCATCGTGCGCACGGTGCGGGCCCCGCTCGACGTCGAGCTCACCGGCACGCTCACCCTCGGCATGACGGTGGCCGACCTGCGGGCACCGGCGCCGGAGAGCTGCCCCACCCAGGTCGCGATGGACCTCGACGCCGACCGCTTCTGGGACCTCGTGATCGACGCCCTCGAGCGCATCGGCGCGGTGGAGCTCTAGCGGCCCGCGCCCGTCGCCGGCGGGTCGACGAGTGAGCCGAGCAGGCCGATGAGCGCCTGCTCGACGAGTGCGGGCGGCAACGCCTCGATGAGCGCCGTGAGCCCGGCCGCCTCCTCGGGCAGCGAGCCGTCGGGCCCGATGCCCGCCTGCGCGAGGACGCTGGAGAGCACGGCGGGGTCGAGGTCGGCGTCGGCCGAGCCGGCACTCGCGAGACTCGCGAGCAGCTCGGCGGGGAGCGCCTCGAGCACGGGCGCGGCGTCGGCCGGGGGCAGGCCGCGAACCTCGTCGGCCGCCTCGCGCAGAGCGGCCACGAGCGGCTCGAGCACCCCGGCGGTGACGGGCGTCACCGTGACGTGGGTGCTGCGCGGCAGCAGCGTGCCGTCGGACTGCGTGAACCCCGGCTGCTGCTGCAGCAGCCACCCGTGGCGCCGCACCACGTCCGCCCAGCGGTGCGGGTCGACGCGCTCCTCCGCCGGTCGGCCCGCATCGGTGACGACCGCGAAGAGCGGCCCCACCGGTTCGCCGAGGATCGTGAGGCCGTCGATGCTCTCGATCGCGCCACGCAGAGCTCTGGTCGCCTCGAGCGTGCGCGCGACGAGCTCCGCGTATCCCTCGTCTCCCAGCCGCCGGGTGATCGCCCAGGCCGCCGCCAGGACGCCCGCCGAGCGCGAGCCCAGCATCGTGGGATTGACCACGGGGTACCCCGGCCAGCCCGTCGTCGCGAAGTACTGCGCGTCTCGGCGCCGCCGATCGCGGTGCAGGAGGAGGCTCGCACCCTTGGGCACGTAGCCGTACTTGTGCAGGTCGGCGGAGATGCTCGTGACGCCGGGCAGGCGGAAGTCCCACGGTGCCACGTCGGGCCACCACGGCAGCGCCAGCCCGCCGATGCACGCGTCGACGTGGCACGAGAGCCCGTGCTCGCGGGCGGCCGCGGCGACCTCCGCGATGGGGTCGAGTGCCGCGTGCGGATACGACGGCGCCGAGACGACGACGAGCGCGACATCGGGGCCGAGCCTCGCGATGATGTCGTCGGCGCGCACGGCGCCGGTGGCGACATCCACGGGCACGAGGTCGAGCTCGAGGCCGAAGTAGTGCGCGGCCTTGTGGAAGGCCGCGTGGGCCGTCGTCGGCGCGACGAGCCGCGGGCGCGCGTGCTCGCCATTCTCCCGGCGCCACAGGTCGCGCGCGGTCTTGACGGCGAGCAGGCAGCTCTCGGTGCCGCCCGTCGTCACCGTGCCGACGACCTCGTCGTCACCGTGCGTGATGCTCCGACCGAAGGCGACGAGATCGGATTCCAGTCGGGCGACGGAGGGGAACACGGTCGGGTCGAGCCCGTTGACGGACTGGAACAGACGGATGGCGGAGGCCGCGAGCTCATCGAGCTCGGCCGAGCCAGAGTCGTAGACGTACGAGAGCACTCGACCGCCGTGCGTGGGCGCGTCACCGGCCCGCAGTCCCTCCAGCTCGGCGAGGATCTCGCGCGGCTGCGGCCCAGCACCGGTCATCGCGCGCTCCCCGCTTCGCCACCATCGCTCGCACGGACGCCCGACGGCGCAGGGACGTCGATGTCGCTGCGGCTCAGTCCGTAGCCACGCAGAACCAGGATGCTCAGCGCCACGAGCACGGCCGGGATCACGCTGAACGCCATGACGATGCCGAGCGTCGCACTCGCGGGCTGCACGACGACGACGTCCGCCGTCGACTCGAGGTAGCCGGTCGCCCCGAGGACGAGCGCGAGGAGGGTCGCGCCGAGCGCCATGCCCGCGGTCTCCCCCGCCGTCCACACGCCGCTCACGACGCCGGCGCGCTCCCGGCCCCGCCGTCGACCGTCGTGGGCGATGACGTCGGGCAGCATCGCGAGCGGAAGCGCCTGCATGCCCGCGTAGGCGGCTCCCGCGATGCCGACGGGCACGTAGATCCACGGGCCGGGGGCGATCACCGCGACGACGATGCTGAGCGCCGCGACGCCGAACAGCAGCGACGCGGCGAGGTAGCTGCGCTCCTTGCCGAAGCGCCGGGCGAGACGACCCCACACGGGGGTGACGAGCACGGCCGGCGCGATGAGCGCGAGGAAGAGGAGCGTCACAGCGTCCTCGCTCACGAGAACCCACGTGGCGACGTACTGCGCGGCGGCGAGCATGAGACCCGTCGCGAGGGCCTGCAGCACGAAGCCGCCGAGCAGCCGCCGCAGCGGCCGGCTCTCCCGCAGCGCGACGATCGCCTGACGATACGCGTCGGCGACCCTCGCCGGGGCCGGCTCGACGACCGCGACGCCACGAGGCGCGGTGAACGACGAGGCCGTGAGCCCGAGGGAGATGACGAGCCCCGCGACCACGCCCATGAGGAGGTAGCCGAGCCGCGGGTCGTCGCCGAGACCGCGCAGCACGGGGCCTCCCGCGCCGAACAGGAGGATCGCGACTGTCAGGACGACGACGCGCCAGGTGAGGAGGCGCGTGCGGCCGTCGTAGTCGCCGGAGATCTCGACAGGGAGGGCGATATAGGGCACCTGGAAGAGGCTGAAGGCGGTGGTGGAGAGCACGAAGGCGATGAGCACCCACAGCGCGGCAAGGCTGCCGGTGAGCTCAGCCGGCACGGCGAAGGTCGCCGCGAAGAACACCGGGAGGCTCAGCGCGCCGACGAGCATGAGCGTGCGGCGGGTTCCCGAGCGCTGGCGCATACGGTCGCTCAGCGCGCCGATGACAGGGTCGATGATGACGTCCCACAGCTTGGCGAGAGTGACGATGAGCCCCGCGACAAGCGCGGTGATGCCGAGCGAATCGGTCATGTAGTAGAGGAGCACGAGGCCGGGCAGAGTGCCGAACCCTCCCGTGCCGAGCGAGCCGATCGCGTAGCCGGCGACCGTGCGCCTCGTGAGCGACGGGTGGTGCGGAGTCGGGCGCTGCGCTGCGGTCCTCGAGGGCATGCTGCGAGCTTATCGGCGGGGCGGGATGCCCGGCACGGGCTGCTCGATCACGCGGGCTACTCGACTGGCCCTACTCGACGACGCCCGCGATGAGCGGGCCGCCCGTGTGCACCTCGTCGCCCGCCGAGCCGATGCGGTAGGCGCCCTCGAGCGCCTCGAGCGCGCGGGCGAACCGGCCCGCGTCGGAGGTCAGCATCGTGAAGAGCGGCTGCCCCGCCTCGACCGTGTCGCCCGGCTTGGCGTGCAGGTCGATGCCTGCGCTGTGGTCGACCGGGTCCTCCTTGCGCGCACGCCCGGCGCCGAGGCGCCACGCGGCGATGCCGAAGGGCAGGGCCTCCTGCTCGACGAGCACCCCTGAGGTCTCGGCGTGCACGGTGTGGGACTCCGGGGCGACGGGGAGCGGAGCATCCGGGTCGCCGCCCTGCGCCGCGATCATGCCGCGCCAGGCATCCATCGCGCGGCCGTCCTGCAACGCCGCTTCGACGTCGGCATCGGTGACGCCCGCGAGCTCGAGCATGTGCCGCGCGAGCTCGACCGTGAGCTCGACCACGTCGGCAGGCCCGCCGCCCGCGAGCACCTCGACCGATTCACGCACCTCGTTGGCGTTGCCGATCGCGAGACCGAGCGGCACGTTCATGTTGGTGAGCACGGCGCGCGTCGCCACCCCGGCGTCCTCGCCGAGCCGCACCATGACCTGGGCGAGCTCGCGCGACTTCTCGATGTCTTTCAGGAACGCGCCAGAGCCGAACTTCACGTCGAGCACGAGCGCGGCGGTGCCCTCGGCGATCTTCTTCGACATGATCGACGAGGCGATGAGCGGAATGCACTCGACAGTGCCGGTGATGTCGCGCAACGAGTAGAGCTTGCCGTCGGCGGGAGCGAGGCCCGAACCGGCCGCGCACACGACGGCGCCCACATCGTCGAGCTGCCGCATCATCTCATCGACCGTGATGCTGGCACGCCAGCCCGGGATGCTCTCGAGCTTGTCGAGCGTGCCCCCGGTGTGGCCCAGCCCGCGGCCGGAGAGCTGCGGCACGGCGACGCCGAACGAGGCGACCAGCGGCGCGAGGGGCAGCGTGATCTTGTCGCCGACCCCGCCGGTCGAGTGCTTGTCTGTGGTCTTCTTGTCGAGGCCCGAGAAGTCGAGGCGCGTGCCGGAGGCGACCATCGCCAGGGTGAGCGCGCTGACCTCCTCGCGCTCCATGCCGTTGAGGAAGATCGCCATCGTCATGGCCGACATCTGCTCGTCGGCGATGTAGCCACGGGTATAGGCGTCGACCATCCAGTCGATCTGGGCCGTCGTCAGGGTGCCGCGGTCGCGCTTGGTGCGGATGAGGTCGACGACGTCGAACGGCTCAAGGGCCATGGGTGGTGCTCCTGTTAGTCGTGGGTTGAGCGATAGGTCTCGAGGGTGCGGGGGCCGAAGGCGTCGGGCAGCACCTCGTCGATGGTCTTGATGCCGGAGACGGTCTCCAGCAGCATGCCTTCGGCGGAGTGCTCGTACAGCAGCTGGCGGCAGCGCCCGCAGGGCATGAGCGCACCGCCGTCACCGTCGACGCACGTGAAGGCGACGAGACGACCGCCGCCGGTCATGTGCAGGGTGGAGACGAGAGCGCACTCGGCGCACAGCGTGAGGCCGTACGAGGCGTTCTCGACGTTGCACCCTGCGATCACGCGGCCGTCGTCGACGATCGCGGCCACGCCGACGGGGAACTCCGAGTACGGCACATAGGCCTTCGTCATCGCGTCGAGGGCGACCTCGCGAAGGCCATCCCAGTCGATGTCAGCCATGGTGGCCTCCCCCTATTTGATGTACGGCTTGCCGGAGGCCGCTGGCGGGCGGGACATGCCCACGAGCCCGGCGACCGCGAAGATCGTGACGATGTACGGCAGCATGAGCATGAACTCGCTCGGCACCGGCGACCCGACGATCGAGAGCGTCGACTGCAGGTTCGTCGCGAAGCCGAACAGCAGCGCCGCGAGCGTCGCCCGAATCGGATCCCATCGACCGAAGATGACCGCCGCGAGGGCGATGAAGCCCGCACCGTTGGTCATCTCCTTGGCGAAGGAGCCGACGGCCGCGAGGGTGAAGAACGCACCTCCACCACCGGCGATGGCACCCGCGAGGAGGACGTTCCAGAACCGCGTGGCCTTGACGTTGATGCCGACGGTGTCGGCGGCCTTCGGGTGCTCGCCCACGGAGCGCAGGCGCAGACCCCAGCGGGTCTTGAACAGCGCGAACCACACGGTGGGCACGAGCACGAACATGATGTAGACGATGAGCGTCTGGTTGAACAGGATCGGCCCGAGCACCGGGATGTCGCTCAGCAGCGGGATCGCGACCCTCTCGAACTTGTCTGGTGAGTTGAAGAGCTCCGGGTTGTCGACCATGTACGTCGAGTAGAAGAAGCTCGTCAGACCGATGACGAGAACGTTGAGCACGACGCCGACGATCACCTGGTCGACGAGGTACTTGATGGCGAACGAGGCGAGGATGACCGACACGAGCGCCCCGGCGATCATCGCTCCCAGCAGACCGAGCATGGGCTGCCCCGTGAGCGTGCCGATCATCGCGGCGACGAACGCGCCCGCGAGCAGCTGCGCCTCGATCGCGATGTTGACGACGCCGACGCGCTCGGAGATCACGCCGCCGAGCGCTCCGAAGATGAGCGGCGTGCTCACGGTGAGCGCACCGGCGAGGAGCCCGACGAGGGGGACGGTCGCCCCTGCTGCGGCCCACGTGAGGAACCCGAGCAGGAAGACGAGCGCGAACACGGTCGTGAGCCACAGCGGTACCTTGCGGGCCGCGCGCACGAGCAGGAACGCGCCGACGGCCGCAGCCGCCATGAGGATCACCGCGACGATGCCGGTCGCATAGGAGGGCAGGATGAGCGCGGGCAACTGGATGGCGTCGCGGCCATCGCTGAGGCGGTAGGTGGTGTCGCCGCCGCGGCCGAGGCCGAGGAAGAGCGCCGCCCCGATGACGGTGAAGATCGCGAACGCGATGGGCGCCTTCCAGCTGCGCACGGTCACGGACGTGCTCTCAGCGGTCGACGGGGCGGGGGTCGTGGTCACGGCGCTCATCGGGCCGCCTCCTTCGTGCGGGAGATCGACGGGACTCGCCAGCGGAACGAGGAATCCGGGGTCGGCAATCGGAAGATCGCACGCACGAGGGGCGGTGCGGCGATGAAGAGCACGATGAACGACTGCACGACGAGGACGATGTCGACGGGAATGCCCTCGGCCGCCTGCATCGTGTAGCTGCCGGCCTTCAGAGCACCGAAGAGGATGCCCGCGAAGAACACTCCCCAGGGCTTCGAGCGGCCCAGCAGGGCGACGGTGATGGCGTCGAACCCGATGCCTGCGTCGAGGCCGGCGGCGAAGCCGCCGGTGAAGTTGCCGAGCACCTGGTAGACGCCCGCGAGGCCGACGAGGGCTCCCGCGATGAGCATGACCTTGACGTAGACGCTGCCCACGTTGATGCCGGCGACGCGCGCCGCGTGGGGGTTTTCGCCGACGGCGCGAAACTGGAAGCCCATCGCCGAGCGGTTGAGCAGGTACCAGACGTAGATCGTGGCGAGCACGACGAGGATGAAGCCCAGGTTGAGGTTGTACTGCGGCCCGAGGAGGTCGGGGAACACCGCGGTCTCGAGCATGGGGCCGCTCTTGGGGTTGTTCTGGCCGGGAGCCTGGAGCGCCCCCTCGGTACGCAGAAGGTAGGAGACGAGATAGAACGCCACGTAGTTGAGCATGATCGTGACGATCACCTCATGCGCTCCCGTGCGCGCCTTGAGCAGACCGACGAGCCCGCCCCACAGAGCGCCGCCGATGATGCCGACCACGAGCGCCACGATGAGGTGGATCACGGGCGGCATCGGGATGTACGCGCCGACGTAGCCCGCCGCAGCCGCCGCGATGAGCATCTGGCCACGGCCACCGATGTTGAACAGGCCGACCCGGAAGGCGAGGGCGACGCCGAGGCCGGCCGCGATGAGCGGCGTGGCGTTGGCGAGCGTCTCGGTGATGGGGCGGAAGGCCGCGACGAGGTCGTCGGGGCGCAGGTAGTTGAAGATCGAGCCGCGGAAGAGCGCTGCGTAGGCTCCACCGACCGCGTCGGCGATGGCGCGCAACGTGTCGGCGGGGCGGGAGAAGAAGTAGCCGGCAGCCTCCTGCACACCCTCGTCGGTCATGACGATGAGGAGGCCGCCAAAGATGAGCGCGAGCAGGACGGCGAGGACGGAGATCGCGGCGCTGCCGCCGAAGATCTCCTTGAGGATCTGCGTGCTGCGCGGAGGCGGCGGCACGTCGCTCGCACCGTGCTGCGCGCCGGCGGCATCCGTCGTTTCCGGCGTGAGGGGCTCGGCACCGGCCGTGTCGGCCGGGTGCCCCTTCGCCGAGGGGGAGGCCGCCGCGCCGCCGAGCGCCGCGTCCTTCGGGTCGTTGGTGTTGCTCACGCCGCCACCTCCGCGGGGGTCTCTCCGGCCATCATGAGCCCGAGCACGTCGCGCGGGGTGTCGCCGGGAACGATGCCGATGATGCGACCGCGGTACATGACCGCGATGCGATCGGCGAGGGCCGTCACTTCGTCGAGCTCGGTCGACACGACGATGACGGGCACGCCCTCATCGCGCGTCGCGACGATGCGCTTGTGCACGAACTCGATCGAGCCGACGTCGAGCCCGCGCGTGGGCTGGGCCGCGATGAGCAGGCTGAGCTCGCGGCTGAGCTCGCGCGCCAGCACCACCTTCTGCTGATTGCCGCCCGAGAGGCTGCCAGCGGGCGAGGTGATGCCCTGCGTGCGCACGTCGAACTCTTCCACGCGCTCGGTCGCGAACTGGGCGAGGTGCGCGAGCTGTAGCGTGCCGCGCTTCACGAAGGGCGCCCCGGTCGAGCGATCGAGCATGAGGTTCTCGGCGATCGTGAACGTGCCCACGAGGCCGTCCTCGGTGCGATCCTCCGGCACGAACCCGACACCGGCGTCGAGCACGCCCCGCGTGCCGCGCTCCAGCAGCTCGGTGCCATCGAGCGTCACCGAGCCGCTCACGTGCGACTGCAGACCCATGATCGCCTCGGTGAGCTCGGTCTGCCCATTGCCCTGCACGCCGGCGATGGCGAGGATCTCGCCCTTCCGGATCGTGAACGAGACGTCGTTGACGAGGATCTGGCCGATCGAGTCGGTGACCGTGAGGCCCGACACGATGAGAGCGTCGTCGCCGGCTTTCGCGGGTGCCTTGTCGACGGTGAGATCGACGGCGCGGCCCACCATGAGGGAGGCGAGCTCGGCGTTGGTCGCGGTCGGCTCGGCCTCGCCGACGACCTTCCCCAGCCGGATGACGGTGATGCGGTCGGCGACCTCGCGCACCTCGCGCAGCTTGTGGGTGATGAAGACGATCGAGGTGCCCTCGTCCTTGAGCTGGCGCATGATCTCCATGAGCTCGTCCGTCTCCTGCGGCGTGAGCACGGCCGTGGGCTCGTCGAAGACGAGCACGTTCGCGTTGCGGGAGAGGGCCTTGATGATCTCGACGCGCTGCTGCACGCCCACGGGGAGGTCTTCGATGCGGGCATCCGGATCGATGTCGAAGCCGAAGCGCTGCGAGATCTCGCGCACGGTCGCGCGGGCCGCCTCGAGGTCGAGCCGACCGCCGAACTGCGTGGACTCGTGACCGAGCATGACGTTCTCGGCGACGGTGAAGACGGGGATGAGCATGAAGTGCTGGTGCACCATGCCGATGCCGGCCGCCATGGCGTCTCCCGGCCCCGAGAAGTGCTGCACCTCGTCGTCGAGGAGGATCTGCCCCTCCTCGGCCTGGTAGAGGCCGTAGAGCACGTTCATGAGGGTCGACTTGCCCGCGCCGTTCTCCCCGAGCAGGGCGTGGATCTCGCCGGGCTCGACGGTGAGGTCGATGTGGTCGTTGGCGACGAGCGCGCCGAAGCGCTTGGTGATGCCTCGCAGCTCGAGTTTCATCTCTCGGCCTTCCTGCGCCGTCGAGATGCGGCGCTGCTGTGCAACCGGTGAGGCTCGCGGGCGTCGCGCAGGGCGACGTCGGTGTGCCTGTCAGATTCCACTGTAAGGGAGCAGGGCGACACGAATCTGAGCGATTCAGTGCTCATGTGAGCGCTTCGCGCTCCGGTGATCCCGGGATGCCCGGCAACGCATCGAGGGAGGCCAGCAGCGCTGACCTCCCTCGATGTGACGCGACTGAGGGGCCGTAGCCCCTCGCCGACTACTGGCCCGGCGTGGCGGGCGAGGTGACCTCGATCGAGCCGTCGATGATGCCGGCGATGACCTCATCGATCTGACCCGAGAGCTCGGCGTCGACGAGCGACTCGAAGTCGTGGAACGACGCGAGACCGACGCCCTCGTTCTCGAGCGTCCCCACGTACGGGCTGTTCTCGAAGTCGCCGTTCGCCGCAGCGATCACGACGTCGTAGACACCCACAGCGATGTTCTTGAGCACCGAGGTGAGCAGCAGGTCGGCGACCGAGGGGTCGGAGACGTAGACGTCGGAGTCGACACCGATCAGGGCGATGTCGCGGCCGGAGTCGCGGATCGCCTCAGCGGCGCTCTGGTAGATCGGGCCACCGACGGGCAGGAGCACGTCGACGTTCTGGTCGATGAGACCCTGAGCCGTCGTGAGCGCCTCGGTGCCGGGGGCGAAGCCACCGGTGAAGGCACCGGTCTGAGCCTCGAAGTCCCAGCCGAGCGCCTGGACGTCGGTGCCGTTGACCTCGTTGTGGTACTCGACGCCCTGGACGAAGCCGTCCATGAAGATCGTCACCGGCGGGATCTGGATGCCGCCGAAGGTGCCGACGACGCCGGTCTCCGAGTAGCTGGCCGCCGCGTAGCCGGCGAGGAACGCCGCCTGGACGGTGTCGAACTGGATGGGCTTGACGTTGTCGCCCTCGACGAACTCGTCGATGATGGCGAAGTTGATGTCGGGGTTCGCGGCCGACGCGTTGGCCGTGGCCTCGGCGAGCAGGAAGCCGACCGTGATGATGATGTCGCAGCCCTCGGCGACGAGGCCCTCGACGTTGGGCTCGTAGGCGTTCTCGTCAGCCGACTCGACGGCGTTGAACTCCACGCCGAGCTCGGCGGCGGCCTCCTCGAGACCGTTGAATGCCGCCTCGTTGAACGAGCGGTCGTCGAAGCCTCCGGCGTCCGACACCATGCAGGGATAGAAGTCGAGCGCCTCGGTCTCCTCGGGAGCCTCCTCCTCGGGAGCTGCCGCGCAGCCGGCGAGCACGAGCGCGCTCGCACCGAGCAGGGCGAGCCCGCTGAACGCGCGCTTACGGGTGGTGTTGATCACTGTGTCCTCCAAAATTGCCGCCCCGCTACCGATGGCGGGACTCATGGGGCCACGTTAGCGAACGGGAGGCCCGCTCAGCAGGGCCGAAGGGCCCAGGTGACCGAAGCGTTACGAATCCGCGACGAGACCGTCATGTGCCGGAAATCCGCGGGATTCCAGGGGTCCCGGTGCGCTCGTGCGTGCGCGCGTGCTCGAATGAGCAAGGCCGCGACGGTCGTCGACGCCTCGCCCGCCGACCGCGACAGCACCGCGCGTGCTAGAGGAGCGCGTGCTAGAGCAGGTCGTCGCGACCGGACTGCTTGATCGCGTCGACGACCGACTTGACGCGCTGAGCGTTCTCGCGCGTGGTCACGAGCAGGGCATCCGACGTATCGACCACGACGATGTCCTGCACGCCGATGAGCGAGATGAGGCGGGAGGTGCGCGAGACGACGACGCCGCTCGAGGAGTCGGCGAGGACGCGCGCGCCCTCACCGAGGATCGCCAGATCGCCCACGCGGCCGTTCGAGAGCAGCTTGGCGAGCGAGGAAAAGTCGCCGACGTCGTCCCACGGGAAGGTGCCGCGCACGACCGCGAGCCGACCTCCCGCCGCCGCGGGCTCGGCCACGGAGTAGTCGATCGCGATCTTCAGCAGACCCGGCCAGACCGCGTCGACGACCTGCGAGCGCACGGGGGTGTCCCACGCCGCCGCGATGCGCACGAGGCCCGTGTGCAGCTCGGGCTGCGACTGCGCGAGCTCCTCGAGCAGCCGGTCGGCGCGCGCGATGAACATGCCGCCGTTCCACAGGTACTCCCCCGAGGCGACGTACTCGGTCGCCGTGGCGAGGTCGGGCTTCTCGACGAAGCGCGTCACGAGCTGCGCGTGCGGGGCCCCCTCGATGGCGAGCGGTTCGCCGCAGCAGATGTAGCCGAAGCCGACGGAGGGCTCCGTGGGGGTCATCCCGATCGTCGTGACGTACCCCTCCCGCGCGACGGCCACCGCCTCGCTCACCGCGTGACGGAAGGCGACGGCATCGCCGATCACGTGATCGGCCGCGAAGGAGCCGATCACGACCTCGGGGTTGCGCCGCACGAGGATCGCCGCGGCGAGGCCGATCGCAGCCGAGGAGTCCTTCGGCTCGCTCTCGAGCACGATGTTCGCGTCCGTCAGCTCCGGCAGCTGCGCCTCCACGGCCGCGCGGTGCGCCCGACCCGTGACGACCATGATGCCGTCGCTGCCGGTGAGCGGCAGCACGCGATTCCAGGTATCGCGCAGCAGTGTGTGGCCGCTGCCTGTCAGGTCGTGCAGAAACTTGGGGGCCTCCGCACGGGAGAGCGGCCACAGGCGGGAGCCGACGCCGCCCGCCGGGATCACCGCGTGGAAGTCCGGCAGCGCAGTGGCAGTCGCTCGCATGCCCGTCACCCTATCGGCAACCGCCGTTCACGAAGGGGCCACCTGGCGCGCGGAGCATGGGCTCAGCGAAGGCCGGTGAAGGGATGCCCGACATGCGTGTAGCCGTGGTGAGTGAGAGCTTCCTGCCGACCGTGAACGGGGTCACGACCTCCGTCGCCCGCGTGCTCGAGCACCTACAGCGCCGCGGCCACGAGGCCCTCGTCATCGCCCCCGCCGCCGGTTCCCCGAGCGAGTACGCCGGCGCCGCCGTGCACGAAGTGCCCGCTGTGCTGTACCGCCGCTTCCCCGTCGGCATCCCCACCCCGCTCGTGCACCGCACGCTCGCCGACTTCGCCCCCGACGTCGTGCACGCCGCCTCACCATTCCTCCTCGGCGCGCACGCCATCGGCGAGGCCTCGCGCCTGGGCATCCCGAGCGTCGCCGTCTTCCAGACCGACGTCGCCGGCTACGCGCGCCGCAACCGGCTCAGCGCCGCCGAGGGCTTCGCCTGGCGCGTGGTGAACCTCGTGCACGACAAGGCCGACCTCACGCTCGCCCCCTCGAGCGCCGCCATGAGCGACCTCGCGGCGGCCGGCGTGCAGCGCCTCGCTAGGTGGGGCCGCGGCGTCGACCTCGACGGTTACCACCCGCGCACGCGGTTCGAGCCCGAGGTCGCGCAGCTGCGGCGCTCGTGGGCGCCGAACGACGAGCTCATCGTCGGCTACGTCGGGCGGCTCGCACCCGAGAAGCAGGTCGAAGCGTTCTCGGCGCTGCGCGGTGTGCCGGGCATCCGGATCGTCATCGTCGGCGGCGGCCCCTCCGAGTCGAGCGTGCGCCGCGCGCTCGCCGGCATGCCCGTCACCTTCACCGGTCCGCTGCACGGTCGCGAGCTCGCGCGCGCCTACGCCGCCTTCGACGTGTTCGCGCACACGGGCACCGAGGAGACGTTCGGTCAGACCATTCAAGAGGCGCAGGCGAGCGGCACACCCGTGATCGCACCTCGCTCCGGCGGGCCGATCGACCTCATCGAGCACGGCGTGAGCGGCCTGCTCACCGATCCCGACGACCCCCGATCCCTCGCCCGTGCGGTGACCGCCCTCACGGGCGACGCCGGCCGCCGCGCGCGTCTCGGCGAGGCGGGTCGCCGATCGGTGCTCGGGCGCACCTGGGAGTCGTTCGGTGACCAGCTGCTCTCGCACTACGAGAGCGTCGGCGCGCGCGGCCCCGTGCTGACGCGAGCACTCAGAAAAGTCGACGTAGACTGACCTCTATCGGCGGCCACCAGTCGAGAAAACGGAGTCCGAAGGACCCCGCGAGCACGTTCTGACGCGGAGCGCGCTCGTCGTCACCGTTCCCCAAGGAGGGTTTCTCGTGCCAGCGAAGGCAATGCCCGCAACAGAAGGGGCTGCCGCAGCGGACAGCTCTTCGGCGACCATGACCGTGCCAGCACCCCGACCGTCGGTGATCCCCGGCGGCACGCTGTACCGGGGCAATGAGGGCATGTGGTCGTGGGTCCTGCACCGCATCACCGGCGTGGCCATCTACTTCTTCCTGCTCGTGCACATTCTCGACACGGCACTCGTGCGGGTGAGCCCGGAGGCCTACAACGCGGTCATCGGCGCCTACAAGACGCCGCTCATGGGCATCGCCGAGCTCGGCCTCGTCGCGGCCGTCGTCTTCCACGCGTTCAACGGGCTGCGCATCATCCTCGTGGACTTCTGGGGCGTCGGCACTCGCCACCAGAAGGCGATGTTCTACATCGTCATCGCCCTGAGCGTCGTCGTGATGGCCGCCTTCACGCCGCGCCACCTCATCAGCGTGTTCGGAGGCTGACCATGACCACCACGGACGTTTCGCAGCTCGACGCTCCTCGCAGCCCCCACGCCCGCACCCGCCGAGGCATCAACCTCGAGAAGTGGGGATGGATCTACATGCGCGTCTCGGGAGTGATCCTGGTCGTGCTGATCTTCGGGCACCTCTTCGTGAACCTCGTGCTCGGTGACGGTGTCAGCCAGATCGATTTCGCCTTCGTCGCGGGCAAGCTCTCCGACCCGTTCTGGCAGTGGTACGACTTCTTCCTGCTGTGGTTCGCCCTCATCCACGGCTCGAACGGCATGCGGACCATCATCAACGACTACGTGTCCGCTCCGCGGGTGCGCACCATCCTCCTGGGGGCACTCGCCTCGTCCGCAGCAGTGCTGCTCATCCTCGGCACTCTGGTGATCTTCACCTTCGACCCCTGCCCAGCCGGCGCCGATCCCGCCCTCGTCGCATCCTTCTGTGGAGACCTTTCGTGAGCCCTGATTCCGCCAGCACCCTCGCCCCCGCACCCACGACGGTGCACCAGCACCAGTTCGACGTCGTCATCGTCGGCGCCGGTGGCGCGGGCATGCGCGCCGCCATCGAGGCCGGGCCCAACGCGAAGACCGCCGTCATCTCGAAGCTGTACCCCACGCGCTCGCACACGGGGGCCGCGCAGGGCGGCATGGCCGCCGCCCTCGCGAACGTCGAGGAGGACAGCTGGGAGTGGCACACCTTCGACACGGTCAAGGGGGGCGACTACCTCGTCGACCAGGACGCGGCGGAGATCCTCGCGAAGGAGGCCATCGACGCGATCATCGACCTCGAGAACATGGGACTGCCGTTCAACCGCACCCCCGAGGGCAAGATCGACCAGCGCCGCTTCGGCGGGCATACGCGCGACCACGGCAAGGCGCCCGTCCGTCGAGCCTGCTACGCCGCCGACCGCACGGGGCACATGATCCTGCAGACGCTGTTCCAGAACTGCGTCAAGCTCGGCATCGAGTTCTACAACGAGTTCTACGTGCTCGACCTCGTCATGAGCGAGGGTCGTGCCGCGGGAGTCGTCGCCTACGAGCTCGCGACCGGCGATCTGCACGTCTTCCACGCCAAGAGCATTGTCTTCGCCACCGGCGGCTTCGGCAAGATCTACAAGACCACCTCGAACGCCCACACGCTCACGGGCGACGGCGTTGGCATCATCTGGCGCAAGGGCATCCCGCTCGAGGACATGGAGTTCTTCCAGTTCCACCCGACCGGGCTCGCGGGACTCGGCATCCTCCTCACCGAGGGTGCGCGCGGCGAGGGCGCGATCCTGCGCAACGCGAGCGGCGAGCGCTTCATGGAGCGCTACGCCCCCACCATCAAGGACCTCGCGCCGCGCGACATCATCTCGCGCTGCATGGTGCAGGAGGTCGCGGAGGGTCGCGGAGCAGGGCCCGAGAAGGACTACGTGCTGCTCGACTGCACGCACCTCGGCGCCGAAGTGCTCGAGACCAAGCTGCCCGACATCACGGAATTCGCCCGCACCTACCTCGGCGTCGACCCCGTGCACGAGCCCGTGCCGGTCATGCCGACGGCGCACTACGCGATGGGTGGCATTCCGACCAACATCAAGGCCGAGGTGCTCGCCGACAACAACACCGTCATCCCCGGCCTCTACGCGGCCGGCGAGTGCGCGTGCGTGTCGGTGCACGGCTCCAACCGTCTCGGCACGAACTCTCTGCTCGACATCAACGTGTTCGGCAAGCGCGCCGGCACGTACGCGGTCGAGTACGCGAACCAGGCCGAGTTCGCTCCCCTGCCCGACGACCCCGCCAAGGAGGTGCGCGAGCTCGTGGAGCGCATCCGCACCGCCGACGGCTCGGAGCGCATCGCCGCGCTGCGTCGGGAGCTTCAGGAGGAGATGGACCGCAACGCTCAGGTGTTCCGCACCGACGAATCGCTCGGCGAGGTGACCCAGACGATCGCGAAGCTGCGCGACAAGTACCAGAACATCGGCATCCAGGACCGCGGCAAGCGCTTCAACACCGACCTGCTCGAGGCGATCGAGCTGGGATTCCTGCTCGACATCGCCGAGGTCGTCGTCTACTCGGCGCGCAACCGCAAGGAGAGTCGCGGCGGCCACATGCGCGACGACTTCCCCGACCGGAACGACGCCGACTACATGCAGCACACGATGGCCTACCTCACGGGCGACCCGCGCTCGGGCGTCGCCGAGGACCACATTCGACTGGACTGGAAGCCGGTCACGATCACGCACTACCAGCCCATGGAGAGGAAGTACTGATGGCGACCGCCGCCCCCGAAGCTCCCGCAGCGGACTCCGCTGCCGTGCAGGCCTTCACCGTCACCCTCATCGTGCGCCGCTTCAACCCGGAGCAGGACACCGAGCCGTACTGGGAGGACTTCGACGTCGAGATGTACTCGACCGATCGAGTTCTCGACGCCCTCCACAAGATCAAGTGGGATCAGGATGGCACGCTCGCCTTCCGGCGATCGTGCGCCCACGGCATCTGCGGCTCCGACGCCATGCGCATCAACGGGCGCAACCGGCTCGCGTGCAAGACCCTCATCAAGGATCTCGACATCACGAAGCCGATCTACGTCGAGGCGATCAAGGGCCTGCCGCTCGAGAAGGACCTCATCGTCGACATGGAGCCGTTCTTCGAGTCGTACCGCCAGGTGCAGCCATTCCTTATGGCGAACTCGAAGCCCGACAAGGAGCGCATCCAGTCGATCGAGGAGCGCGCCCGCTTCGACGACACGACCAAGTGCATCCTGTGCGCCGCGTGCACCTCGTCGTGCCCCGTGTTCTGGACCGACGGGCAGTACTTCGGCCCCGCCGCGATCGTCAACGCCCACCGCTTCATCTTCGACAGCCGCGACGACAACGCTCAGGTGCGCCTCGACATCCTCAACGACAAGGAGGGCGTCTGGCGCTGCCGCACGACCTTCAACTGCACCGAGGCCTGCCCGCGCGGCATCGAGGTCACCAAGGCGATCGCCGAGGTCAAGCAGGCGATCCTGAAGGGCGCCCCGTAGGCTTCTTCCATGCCTCGCACGTCCGCCTCCCGCGCCCCGCTGGAGCCTGATAAGGAGGAGTCGCCGTCGTTCAAGGACCGCGCGATGGGGCTCCTGACGACCGTCCTGCAGTCCCGACCGGTGCGCGTCGTGCAGCACTACACGGCGAAGCGCGGGCCCATCCTGGCGTCGGGCTTGGCGTTCCAGGCGATCTTCGCCGTCTTCGCGGCCCTGTGGATCGGCTTCGCGATCGCCGGTGTCGTGATCGCGACGAACCTCGGGCTGCGCGACTCGCTCATCGACGTGCTCGCTCAGACGGTGCCGGGTCTCATCACGACGGACAGCCAGGAGGGCATCGTCGACCCGGAGGATCTGCTCGCGGCGAGCGTGGACGCCTTCAGCTGGCAGGGCGCGATCGCGGCCGTGGTGCTGCTGCTCGCCGCGCTCAACTGGCTGGCCTCGGCGCGCGAGGCGGTGCGCTCGATCTTCGATCTGCCGCTCCTGGACCAGAATGTCGCCCTGCTGAAGCTCAAGGACCTCGGTCTCGCGGTCGGCTTCGGCGCCCTGCTGGTGCTCTCCGCAGTGCTCTCGGTCGTGAGCACGCTAGCGTTGGACACCGTGCTCGAATGGGTGGGCATCCGCGATTCGACGACGAGCACCGTCGTCGGCCGCATCATCACCCTGGGCGTCATGTTCCTGCTCGACGCGGTCGTGCTCGCCGCACTGTACCGGGTGCTCGCGGGCGTGCGCATCCCGCTGCGCCGGCTGCGGCAGGGCGCCCTCATCGGCGCGGTCGCCCTGGGCGGCCTCAAGGTGCTCGGTAACAGCCTGCTGGGTGGCGCGAGCAACAACCCGCTCATCGCGAGCTTCGCCGTCTTCATCGGTCTGCTCATCTGGTTCAACCTGGTGTGCCAGGTCGTGCTCGCGGCAGCCGCGTGGGTCGCCGTCGGCATCAAGGACGACCGCATCGTGCTCGACGAGGACTACCTCGCGACGCGGCTGAAGCAGGCCCGCGAGCTGCTCGACTACTACGACCCTGAGCCGGAGGACCCGCCAGGCTTCTGGCAGCGCCTGAAAGGCCGCTTCTCGCGCTCGTGAGCGCCGGGCGGCCGGTCTCGCACGTCGGGCGTGCTTCGTAGACTGGAGGCATGACTTCACCGGTGCGCATCGCGAGTGTCAACGTCAACGGAGTGCGCGCCGCGTACCGTAAGGGCATGGGCGACTGGCTGGATGCCCGGGGCGTCGACATCCTCGCCCTCCAAGAGGTGCGTGCCTCGACCGACGACGTGACCGGCCTCCTGGGCGACGACTGGTTCGTGCTGCACGATGCCGCCACGGCGAAGGGCCGCGCGGGCGTCGCGCTCGCCGCCCGCCGCGAGTTCAGCGCTCACCGCGTCGCGCTCGGCGACGACGACTTCGACAGCGCCGGGCGCTGGCTCGAGGCCGACCTCGACCTCGGCGGCACGACCCTCACGGTGGTGTCGACCTACGTGCACTCGGGCGAGGTCGACACCCCCAAGCAGGTCGAGAAGTACCGCTTCCTCGACGCCATGGAGGCTCGACTGCCCGAGCTCGCCGCGCACAGCCGGTACGCGCTCGTCGTCGGCGACCTCAACGTCGGGCATCGCGAGCTCGACATCAAGAACTGGCGAGGCAACCGCAAGAACGCCGGCTTCCTGCCGCGCGAACGGGCGTACTTCGACCGTTTCTTCGGGGCACTCGATGAGCCCATCGAGGGCGTTGATGGCTCTACGGGACCGGGGCTCGGCTGGGTCGACGTCGGCCGCCGCTGGGCCGGCGAGGTCGACGGGCCGTACACCTGGTGGTCGCAGCGCGGCCAGGCCTTCGACAACAACACCGGGTGGCGCATCGACTACCACGTCGCCACGCCCGCACTCGCCGAGACCGTGCAGTCGTACGCCGTCGACCGCGCCGCCTCGTGGGACACGCGGTGGAGCGACCACGCGCCCGTGGTGGTGGACTACCTGTTGCCGTAGCTTGCGGGAACTGACGAGGCATAGCCTCGTCGGCGCTGGCGTCGCACGATCGCGATGCGATCGCCAAAGCTCCAGCGCGCTCGTCGGTTCACGTGAGCCGGGCATCCACTGCGACAATATACCTATGAGCCTCCCCCGCCTGTTCTCGGGCATGCAGCCCTCCGCCGCCAGCCTGCACCTCGGCAACTACGCCGGCGCCCTGCTGCAGTGGCGCGAGATGCAGTCGACCCACGACGCGATCTTCTGCGTCGTCGACCTCCACGCGATCACCGTTCCGCAGGATCCGACCGAGCTGCGCGAGCGCACCCGCCGCACGGCCGCGCAGTACATCGCCGCGGGCATCGACCCCGAGCACTCGACGCTCTTCGTGCAGTCGCACGTGCGGGCGCACGCCGAACTGGCGTGGGTGCTCAACACGATCACGGGCTTCGGCGAGGCCTCGCGCATGACCCAGTTCAAAGACAAGGCGGCGCGGGGCGGTCTCGACTCTGCCTCCGTCGGGCTCTTCACCTACCCGATTCTGCAGGCCGCCGACGTGCTGCTCTACGACGCGGCCGTGGTGCCCGTCGGGGAGGACCAGCGTCAGCACGTCGAGCTCATGCGCGACCTCGCGGGGCGCTTCAACTCGCGATTCGGTGAGACGCTCGTCGTACCCGAGGTGCGCATCCTCAAGGAGACCGCGAAGATCTACGACCTGCAGAATCCCGGCGCGAAGATGTCGAAGTCGGGCGAGAGCCCCGCGGGCATTCTGTGGCTGCTCGACGACGAGAAGGTGCTGACGAAGAAGATCAAGTCGGCCGTCACCGACTCGGAGGGCGTCGTGCGGTTCGACCCGGCCGAGAAGCCGGGGGTGTCGAACCTGCTGTCGATCCTCGCGATCGTGACCGAGCGCACGGTGGCCGACGTCGAGGCCGACTTCGACGGGCTGCAGTACGGCGCCCTCAAGGGCGCGGTCGCCGAGGCCGTGGTCGAGGCGTTCAGGCCGATCCGGGAGCGCACCCTCGAACTGCTCGACGACCCCGCCGAGCTGGACCGCCTGCTCGCCGTGAACGCCTCCCGTGCCGAGAGCATCGCCGACGCGACGCTCGCGCGCGTGTACGACGCCGTCGGCTTCCTTCCCCGCGCGTGAGCGGCGCCGCACCCGACATCCGGGTGGTCCTGTTCGACCTGGATGACACGCTCATGGCGCACTCGCGCGCTGTCGACCTCGCGATCGCACTCGCGCAGCGGGCCGCGGGCGGCCAGTTCGCCACCGACGAGAAAGCGGCCGTGCAGGCTCGCTGGCGCGAGCTCGAAGAGCTGCACTACGCGCGCTACCTCAGCGGCGAGCTCGACTACGAGGGGCAGCGCATCCACCGCGCCCGCGACCTGCATGCTCCCTACGGCATTCGTCTCGACGACGATGCGGCCCTCGCCTGGTTCGCCGAGTACCTGCACGGATACCGCGACAGCTGGACCCTCTTCGACGACGTGCTGCCCGCACTCGACGCCCTCGAGTCGGCGGTGCCGAGCATCCGGTTCGGCATCATCACGAACGGCGACCTCGCCTTCCAGACCGACAAGCTGCACCGCATCGACCTGTGGAACCGCCTCGACCTGACCCCCGTGCGGCGCGACGGAGCCGTCGACGACTCAGGCCGACGCGGCCGCCTCATCGCCTCCGGCGAGCTGGGCACGACCAAGCCCGACCCGGCGATCTTCGCCGCGGCCGCCTCCGCACTCGGCGCCCCCGCCTCGGCGTGCGCCTACGTCGGCGACCGCGTGCGCACTGACGCCGTCGGCGCGCACGAGGCGGGGATGCTTGGCGTCTGGCTCGACCGCGGTGCGCACCGCAACGACACGACCTCCGAGTCGCACGTCACCCTCCCCGCCGGTGTGCCGAGCATCCGCAGCCTGCGCGACCTGCCCGCCCTGCTCGCCCCCTGAATCCACCGCCCTGTTCGCAACTCAGGCAAAATCAACATGAGTGACAGTTCCACCGTGCACATGGGTCAGCTCTGCCGGAGTTGCGAGCGGCGGTGGCGCAGCGATTGACTCGCCGTGCCCGTCGAGCGAACTGCCGAAAGAGCCGCCAGTACCACCTGGTCGCGGCTATTCATTGCCTGGTCGTAGCTCACGCGAATGACGGTGTAGCCGAGACGGGCGAGCGCCAGATCGCGTCGATAGTCCTCGGCGCGCTGCACCGCAGTCGAATGCCACAACTCGCTGTTGACCTCGACGACTACCTTCGTGCCGACGAGCAGGTCTACGCGACCCACGCCCGGAATCCTGACTTGAGGGGTGACTCGAAGACCTGCGTCGCGCAGGGCCAGCCGCACGAGTGTCTCTGTACCTGAGCCGGCTCGTCCATCGGCGAGCGCCAGCCACGGTCGCCGACGAGCTGACAGGAGTCCCGCGACAGCGTCCAACTCGAACCCGCCCACGGCGCCCGCCGCGAGAGCGCTGTCGAGCACGGCGATGGCGAGCTCGCGCGGCAGGCAGCCCAGCACCTGGAGGATCGCATCCTGTGCCCCCACGCGCCACGAGGATGCTGCAGCCGGATGCGTCAGAGGTTTCCAGTGGGTGCTGAGTCGAGCCCGGTCGGCGTGCGCGAGTGGTACGCGCCGACTATCCGGGCTGCGCAGCCGAGATGCCTGATGAGGCAGCCAGACCTCCGTGATTCGACTCTCGGGTACCCAGAAGCCAAAGGTCTCGGCCGCCGTCGTGCAGGCCGCAAGGCCGCCTACACGAAGGGCTCGAATGACGTGCCTCGGGGCGGAGGCTGGACAGTAGACGCCTCGGCGAGCGCGAACAACCACCCCAGCGTGTACTGACGAGGCGATAGCGCGGGGGCTGACCCCGGTGACGAGGAGGTCTCGACGAGTGAGGCACAGAGTGTCGCGGGCGCTGAAGGCGGAGAGAGCATCCATCGCACCACTGTGATGGCACCTGGGCCTCCCTTCGTGGCTCACTAGCGATCTGGGTCGAGGTGACCGCTCGCACAGCCTGTGCAGGGACGGCCGTTCGCAACTCAGGCAGGATCGACCTGGGTGGCAGGTCAACCGCTCACTTCTGTCACCTCAGCCTGAGTTGCGAACATGCGCGAGCGCTCGAGCACCCCTCGGCCGGCTCGCCGACGTACCGTGCGCGTTGCCGCGCCGTGCCGCGCTGCGGGCTACGCCTCGCTGTCGTCGTCGACCCAGTCGAAGGTGCGGGTGACCGCCTTCTTCCACAGGCGCAGGCGACGCTCGCGCTCTTCCTCGCTCATGCGCGGCTCCCAGCGCTTATCCTCACGCCACAGCTCCCGCAGCTCGTCGCGGGACTCCCAGAAGCCCACGGCGAGCCCAGCCGCATAGGCGGCGCCGAGCGCAGTGGTCTCGGCGACGGCGGGCCGCACGACGGGGATGCCGAGGATGTCGGCCTGGAACTGCATGAGCAATTCGTTGGCGGTCATCCCGCCATCGACCTTGAGCTCGGCGATCGGCACATCCGTGCCGGCGTCGGCGGCGTCGAGCACCTCGCGCGACTGGAACGCCGTCGACTCGAGCGCCGCGCGCGCGAGGTGCGCCTTCGTGACGTAGCGGGTGAGGCCCACGATCGCGCCGCGGGCATCGGGCCGCCAGTACGGGGCGAAGAGCCCCGAGAACGCGGGCACGATGTACGCGCCGCCGTTGTCCTCGACCGAGAGCGCGAGCTTCTCCACCTCGGGCGCCGAGGAGATGAGGCCGAGGTTGTCGCGCAGCCACTGCACGAGCGAGCCCGTCACGGCGATCGAGCCTTCGAGTGCGTAGCGCGGTGCTTCGTCGCCGAGCCGGTAGGCGACCGTCGTGATGAGCCCGTGCTCGCTGCGCACGATCTCCTCACCCGTGTTCACAATGAGAAAGTTGCCGGTGCCGTAGGTGTTCTTCGACTCGCCGGCATCGAATGCCGCCTGACCGAAGGTGGCCGCCTGCTGATCGCCGAGGATGCCCGCCACGGGCACCTCGCGCAGCAGCGAGTGCGTCGACGCGCGGCCGTAGACCTCGGCAGAGGAGCGGATCTCGGGCAGCATCGAGCGAGGCACTCCGAAGGCCTCGAGCAGCGCGTCGTCCCAGTCGAGCGAGCGCAGGTCCATGAGCAGCGTGCGGCTCGCGTTGGTGACGTCGGTCGCGTGCACGCCACCCTCGGTGCCGCCCGTGAGGTTCCAGAGCACCCACGTGTCGGTCGTGCCGAAGAGCAGCTCGCCGGCCTCGGCACGCTCACGGGCCCCCTCGACGTTCTCGAGGATCCACGCGATCTTGCTCGCGCTGAAGTAGGTGGCGAGCGGCAGGCCCGTCGTCTCCGCGAAGCGCCGCACGTCGCCGTCGGCGATGCGGTCGACGAGGTGCTGCGTGCGCGTGTCCTGCCACACGATGGCGTTGTAGATGGGCTTGCCCGTCGCGCGGTCCCACACGACGGCGGTCTCGCGCTGGTTGGTGATGCCGATCGCGGCGACGTCGTGGCGTGTGAGGTTGGCCTTGGAGAGGGCCTGGCCGATCGCCTCGCGCGTGTTGTTCCAGATCTCGCTCGCGTCGTGCTCGACCCAGCCCGCGTGCGGGAAGATCTGCTCGTGCTCGAGCTGCCCGACGGAGACGATCGCTCCACCGTGGTCGATGATGATCGCGCGGGTGCTCGTGGTGCCCTGGTCGATGGCGACGATGTGCTGGCTCACGTTCGGTTCCTTCCTGGGGCGGGCGACGGTGCCTCGATCCCGGTGACTCCGTGCTTCTCACGCAGCAGTTCTGCTGTCTCGGCGATCTCCTCCGCGATGCGTCCAGCATCCCATCCGAGCGGCACGGCGGCGAGTTCGGCGAGCTCGGCGAGCAGGGGGTACCCGACTTCTCCGATGAACGCCATCGAGGTGCGCCGCATCACGATGTCGCTCAGCCGCACGACCCGCTCCGCCTCGATGAGGTGGAGCATCTCGGTGCGGGAGTAGCCGGGAGCGCTGGCGAGGGGGGCATCACCCTCTGTCTCGATGCGCCGAAGAATCTGCTCAGCGCTCGTGCCGTAGCGGTCCAGGAGGGTCTCGACGCGGTCGCGCGGGATGCCCGGCGCGACGCGCTCGCTCCACGCGAGCCGAGCATCCGCCGTCGTGGGGTAGCCGACGGCCCCACCGATGAGGCGGCCGTCCGTGCTCACGCCGCGATCGCGGCCGAGCAGCGCGAGCACGCGGTCGCTCAGCTGCTCGCCGAGCGCGCGGAAGGTCGTCCACTTGCCGCCGATGAGGCTCAGCACGGTGGTCGTGGCAACCCGGCGCGATTCGACGCGGTAGTCGCGCGAGATCTGGCCGGTCGAGTCGGCGTCCTGCCGGGGCAGGGGGCGCACGCCGGAGAAGCGGAAGACGATCTGGTCGCGATCGACCTGGATCGCGGGGAAGACGTGACGGATGAGCCCGAAGAAGTAGTCGACCTCGTCCTCGGTGCAGACGATGGGGTCGCCCATGTCGTGCGGCAGGTCGGTCGTGCCGACGAGAACGCGCCCCTTGAGGGGGTAGATGAGCACGATGCGGCCGTCGGTGAACTCGAAGAAGATCTCCCGCCCCGCGCACGCGGCGAGCAGCTCGGGGTGGTCGAGCACGATGTGCGAGCCCTTCGTGCCGCCCATGTACTGGGAGGCATCGCCGAGTGCCTCATTGGTGAGGTCCGTCCACGGCCCCGAAGCGTTGACGACGACCGAGGGATGCACCTCCCACGTCTCGCCGCCGATGACGTCGCGCAGGCTCACGACGCCGTCGACGTCCATGCCGATGGCCTCCACGTAGTTGAGGGCCTGCGCGTGGTCACCGGCGTCGAGACCGTCGGTGAGCACGTCGAGGGCGAGGCGCTCGGGATCGTGCATCGAGGCGTCGTAGTAGGTGGCCGTCCACCGCACATCGTCGCGCAGCTCGGGCAGGAGCTGCTTCGAGGCCGTCGCACCGCGGAACTGGTGGCGGGGCACCCTGCCGCCGTCGCGCGAGAACAGGTCGTAGATCGTGAGCCCGGCCTTGATGATGAGCGCCCCGCGCTCTCGGCGCTTCCTCGGGCGCAGGCCGAGGAACTTGAGGGGCGCCTGGATGATCGACGAGAACGTCGAGAAGATCGGGATGGTCGTGGCCAGCGGGCGCACGTAGTGCGGGGCGAGACGCAGCAGGGCGTTGCGCTCGTGCACGGACTCCTGGACGAGGCGGAACTCGCCGTTCTCGAGGTACCGGATGCCGCCGTGGATCATGTGGGACGAGGCAGCGGATGCTCCCGAGCAGAAGTCGCCGCGGTCGACCAGCAGCACGCTCACGCCGTTGAGGGCGAGATCGCGGAAGGTCGCAATGCCGTTGATGCCGGCGCCGATCACGAGGACGTCGACCGCCGAGGCCTTCTCGCGGATGTCGGCGAGCAGTTCTGAACGCGCGGGTGTCGCGGCTGATGCGGTCATCGGATCGGAGGGCCCATCGGTCGGGGAGGTCGGGGGTCGCACCCATCTTGGTCAGAACGACACATCTACCCAAAGCGTATGCACAAACGTGCACGCAATCAGGCGACAGTGCGATCGCTCTGCGCCGACTCCGATACGCGACCGTCCGGCTCCACCACGCGACTCGCCAGACTCTCGTCGAGCACGAGATCGGTGATGAGCCCTGCCGCGAGCGCACCGCGCAGGCTCGCGAGCTTCTGCACGCCGGAGACGACGCACACCCGTCGTGCCACCTTGCGCAACCGGTCGAGACTGGGGCCCGATGCACGACTGTTCAGGGCGATGTCGCTCGACGTGCCATCAGGTCGGTAGAACACCGTGGCCACGTCGCCGACGGCGCCGTCCTCACTGAGGCTGCGGTAGTCCTCGGCGTCGAGATAGCCGCCGATGTACACCTGGCTCGGAATCTCCGCGAACGGGGAGCCGAGCCCGAAGATGGCCAGGTCGAGACGAGCCTGGATATCGAGCAGTCGCTTGGTGCTCCGCTCCCGCCACAGCCCCTCCTTCGTGCGCGGATCATCGAAGAACGCGGGGACGGGAAATTGCTGGATCTGCGCGGAGTAAGCAGAACTAAAGCGCTGCAAGATCTCGCTCGCGTAGTCGATGCCCGTGGTCTGGGTGTTGCCGGCGCCGTTCAGTTGCACGACCACGGTGTTGTGCACCGGTTTCGCGACGAGGTGCCGACTGATGGCACCCACCGTCGAGCCCCAGGCGACGCCGATGATCATGTTCGAGTCGACGAATCCCCCGAGGATTCGTCCCGCCGTCATCGCGACGCGCTCGAGACGATCAATATCGCTGATCGATTCGGGCATCGGCACCACATGCGCCGTGACCCCGAACCTGGAGTGGATATCCTGCTCGAGAGCGGAGCCCCGATCGAACGGCGAGGTAATGCGAATGTCGACCAGGCCGCTCTCCCGCGCGAAGCTCAACAGCCTCGAGACCGACGAGCGTGAGGTGCGCAGCTCCGTCGCGATGGCGCCCATCGTGAGGTCTTGCAGGTAGTACATCTTGGCGGCCTTGAGCGCACTCGCTGCCTTGAGCGCCTCGCTGCTGGTCTGCGGCATCGCGCCGGCACCTCCTGAACGAATGTGCAACTGCTCTGGTCGAACATGCAGGTGGTCACTCTATGGCACAGAACGTCCGCGTCCCAGCCCGACGCACGTTTGTGCAGATTGGTTCCAGAGCGCGTCTCATGCCGCGACACCGCCTTAGTGTTCGTATGCGGACGCGATCCTCCACCGTCTGCCCACCCCGTTCACGGCGCTCTCGCAGCGCGTCGCCCACCGGGCGCGTGACAGTTCACAACAAAGGAGTTTGAACTCGATATGAGACAAGCACTCTTCAAGCGCAACGGCTTCTGGCTCGCCCTCGCGCTCATCTTCGCCCTGATCTCCGGGATCGGTGCATCACTGGTCCAGACCGCTGGCGGCAACGTGAAGGTCGACGACCTGAAGTGGGAGACCGCCTCCGGTCGAACTCTGAACGCGCTGCTGTTCACGCCGGCCAACGCCACGGCCGAGAGCCCGGCGCCCGCCATCGTCGTGAGCCACGGCTGGTGGAACAACCGCGAGATGCAGACCCCGAACTACGTCGAGCTCGCGCGCCGCGGTTACGTCGTCATGTCCATCGACATGTACGGGCACGGCAACTCCGACCCGCTCCCCGTGGACGAGATCGCCGTCGGCGGCACCGGCATGTACGACGCCGTGCTGCTTCTGGCCGACCTGCCCTACGTCGATCGCGACGCCATCGGCGTCACCGGGCACTCCAACGGCGCCCGTGCCGCGAACTTCTCGGTACCGCTCGATGACGCCTCGGGCGACCCGCTCATCTCCTCGATTCTGCTGGTCGACAACGACCCGCTCTACGTCGACGGCGATGGCATCTACACGAACGTGTACGGCTCGCGCGACGTCGGCCTCATCCAGGCGCAGTACGACGAGTTCTTCTTCCGCAGCTACGACGAGAACGGCGTTCAGCTGACCGCGCCGCGCGATTACCTCGGCACGCCCAACGCGCAGTCGTTCCTCAACTTCGGAGCCGACCCCGCCGACCTCACCGAGGAGCGCGAGGGCAGCACGATCTACACGGAGAACATCGACGGCACCGAAGCGGTCCGCGTGATCTACTCTCTGCCGCAGACGCACCCGTGGAGCACCACGTCGAGCACGGCGGTCGGGCACCTCGTCGACTACTTCGAGGAGACCCTCCCGGCGCCGGCCCCGCTCGATGCGGGCAACCAGCTCTGGCAGCTCAAGGAGTTCTTCACCGCCCTCGGCCTCGTCGGCTTCGGCATCATGCTCGTCGCGATCCCGCGCGCGCTCCTGACGACGTCGGCCTTCCGCCGACTCGCGGTCGCGCCCGCCGAGATCGCGCCGCTCGCCGGGCGCGTGCCGAAGATCTGGTTCTGGGCGGGACTCGCCGTCTCCGTCGTGATCTCCGCGTGGAGCTACGTCCTCGTCAGCCAGACGCCCGAGGTGCTCGGCATCACCTTCAACGCGGTGCCGTCATTCGTCCCCACGGGCTCCGTGTTCTTCATCGGAGTGTGGGCGGCGATCAACGGACTCGCGGCCGCGATCATCATGATCGGTGCCTACTTCGCCTTCGGGCGGAAGTCGGGCATGAGCCTGCGCGGCTCGGGAGTGCTGCCCGGCTGGAAGAACTTCTTCCACGGCATCGGCCTGGCGCTCACCACCGTGTTCCTCATGTACGCGGTCGTGTTCCTGGTCGACTACTTGTTCAAGACTGACTTCCGCCTCTGGGTGATCGGTGTGAAGTGGTTCACCCCGGACAAGTTCGGCTACGCCCTGGTCGTGCTGCCGCTGTTCCTGCTCTACTTCGTGGCGAACTCGATCGCGATCAACGCGTTCAACCGCGTCACGGTGGCGGGACGCGAGTGGGTCAACACGGCGATCCTCGCCCTGGCGAACTCGCTCGGCCCGATCATCCTGGTCGTCGCGCAGTACACGACGTTCGCGGTCACGGGCAACCTGATCCCGGGCTTCGGGGGTATCTTCAGCATCTGGCTGTTCCCGGTGATCCTGATCCTCGCGGTGGCGGCGATCGTGTCGCGCAAGCTGTACCGCGCGACCGGCAACCCGTACATCGCCGGGTTCCTCAACGCCACGGTCGTGGTGCTCATCTCGGTGTCGAACACGCTGGTCATCACTTACTAGCGTCAGCACACCCGGTGGCCCCCGCGCAGCACAGCGCGGGGGCCAATGTCGTGCCGGGAGTTCCCAGCCCACACGCGGGAATACTCCAGGGCTTCCGATGTTGACTACCCTGAAGACACGAACGTGTTCCGGGGTCGGTGAAAGTCCGAGCCGGCGGTGAGAGTCCGCGACCCGCGAGCGACGAGCAGTCGCGAACGGTTGAACCGGTGGAACTCCGGTACCGACGGTGAGAGTCCGGAGGGGAGGAGCACGCGAGCGGCAGCCTGCCGCCGCGACCCCGGAGAACCCTGACGACGCAGAGGACCCGGGAAGACCAGCGGATGACCAGCACAGACGCGCCGCACGACGGCGCGGCACTCGAGGGCTCGGCCGTCGACGCGCGCGTCGAGGCCGCCATGCGTCGCGCCCTGAGTCTGGCGCAGCACGGCCCCGTCACGGGGGGTAACCCCCAGGTCGGCTGCGTGCTGTTGGACGCGCACGGCGAGATCGTCGCGGAGGGTTGGCATCGCGGCGCCGGTACCGCCCACGCCGAAGTGGATGCTCTCGCCCAGCTCGACGACGCTCGCGATCTGACCGCCCAGGGGCTGGCCTCGTCCGACCCTCGCGCCGCGGGCCTCACCGCCGTCGTGACGCTCGAGCCCTGCAACCACACCGGCCGCACGGGCCCGTGCGCCCAGGCCCTCATCGACGCGGGCATTGCGCGGGTCGTGTACGCGATCGATGACCCCGACGCGCGAGCGGGCGGCGGCGCAGAGCGCCTCCGTGCAGCGGGCATCCCGGTCATCGGCGGCGTGCTCGCGGAGGAGGCGACCGACCTGCTCACCCCGTGGCTCACGAGCGTGCGGCTGGGCCGCCCGTGGGTCACCGTCAAGTGGGCGTCGACCCTCGACGGTCGCACTGCCGCGGCCGACGGCTCGAGCCAGTGGATCACCGGCACCGCGTCGCGCCAGCGCGTGCATGATCAGCGCGCCGCCCACGACGCGATCGCCGTCGGCACAGGCACCGTCCTCTCCGACGACCCCTCCCTCACGGCTCGCGGTGACGGCGGCGAGCTGCTGCCTCACCAGCCCCTCCCCGTCGTCTTCGGAGAGACACCCGTACCCGCCACCGCGCGACTGCGCGAACACCCGGCGGGCCTCATCGAGGTGGGCCATCGTGACCTGGAGTCTGCGCTGAGCGCTCTCACCGAGCGCGGCGTGCGCCGGCTCTACGTGGAGGGTGGGCCGACCCTCGCGAGCGCGTTCCTGCGCGCTGGACTCGTCGACGAGGTGCTCGTGTACCTGGCGCCCCTGCTGCTCGGCGGGCCGCGGCTCGCCCTCGACGACCTGGGCATCGGCACCATCGCGGAGGGACTGCGGCTGAACATCCGCTCCGTCGAGTCCCTGGGCACCGACCTGCTCGTGACCGCCCGCCCCCAGTCTGCGCCCGGCTCTCACGCCGCCGACCGCTCGACCCTCGAGGAGAGGTAGCACCATGTTCACCGGACTGATCGAAGAACTCGGCGAGATCGTCGCCCTCGCGCCCCACGGCGACGCCGCACGCCTGACCGTGCGCGGACCCCTCGCGACGAGCGACGCGACCCATGGCGACTCCATCAGCGTGATGGGAGTGTGCCTCACCGTCGTCGAGCAGGGCGCCGACTGGTTCACGGCCGACGTCATGGGCCAGACCCTCGCGATGTCGACGATCGGCTCCTGGACGGCGGGGGCCGCCGTGAACCTCGAGCGCGCCGCCGCTGTCGGCGACCGCCTCGGCGGTCACATCGTGCAAGGGCACATCGACGGTACGACGACCGTGCTCGAGGTGCGCGAGGCGGGGCAGTGGCGCGTGCTGCGCTTCTCTCTCGACGCCGCGCACGCGCCGCTCGTCGTCGACAAGGGCTCGATCGCCGTCGACGGCGTCAGCCTCACGGTCAGCGCGGTCGGCGACGAGTGGTTCGAAGTGTCGCTCATCCCGGAGACGCTGAGTGCGACGACCCTCGGCAGCCTCGAGGTCGACGACGCGGCGAACCTCGAGACGGACATCCTCGCCCGGCACATCGCACGCCTCGCCCAGTTCGGGGCCGGCGCGCACGACAGAGAGGACCTCTCATGAGCATCGGCACGATTCCTGAGGCGCTGGACGCCCTGCGGCAGGGCCGGCCCGTGCTCGTGGCCGATGACGAGAACCGCGAGAACGAGGGCGACGTCATCATCTCGGCCGAGCTGGCGACCGCGCAGTGGGTGGCGTGGTCCATCCGCCACACCAGTGGGTTCCTATGTGCGCCGATGACGGCCGAGATCGCCGACTCCCTCGCCCTGCCCCTCATGGTGCCGGACAGGGAGAGCGAGGACCCCCGCCACACCGCCTACACCGTCACCGTCGACGCCGCAGAGGGTCTCACCACCGGCATCAGCGCCGGCGACCGTGCCCGCACCCTGCGCGTGCTCGCCGACGCCTCCTCCACCCCCGCGAGCCTGCACCGCCCCGGCCACATCGTGCCCCTGCGCGCCCGCCCCGGCGGCGTGCGCGAGCGCGCCGGGCACACCGAGGCCGCAGTAGACCTCATGGTGCTCGCCGGTCTGCGCCCGGTCGCCGCGATCGGGGAGGTCATCGCCGACACCGGTGACATGATGCGGCTGCCCGAGCTGATCCGCTTCGGCGAGGAGGAGGGCCTCGTGGTCATCACGATCGTCGACCTCATCGCCTTCCTGAACTCGGGCGAGACCTACGTGCCGGCCTCCGCCGAGCCGCGCAGCACGCGCCCCAGCAGCGTCTCCTTCGAGGTCGAGACGACCGTACCCACCAGCCACGGCCCGTTCACGATGCGCGCCTACCGCGACCGCAAGACCGGCGCCGACCACGTCGCCATCATCAGCGGGATGCCCCGCGACGACATGATCGTGCGCGTCCACTCCGAGTGCCTTACCGGGGAAGCCTTCGGCTCTCTCAAGTGCGAGTGCGGGCCCCAGCTCGACGCCGCACTGGACACGATCCAACGCGAGGGAGGCGCGGTGCTCTACCTGCGCGGCCACGAAGGGCGCGGCATCGGCCTCATCAACAAGCTGCGCGCCTACCGACTCCAGGAAGAGGGCTACGACACCCTCGACGCCAACCTCGCCCTCGGCCTACCCGCCGACTCCCGCGACTACGAAGCGGCCGGCGACATGCTGCACGACCTCGGCGTGCACCGCGTACGCCTTCTCTCCAACAACCCCGAGAAGCAGCGCCAGCTCGTGCAGTACGGCATCGAGGTGAGCGAGCTCGTGCCGCTCCTCGTCGGAGTGGGCCTCGACAACGAGGGCTACCTCGGCGCGAAGCGCGACCGCATGGGGCACCGACTGCCGGAGACCATCACGAGCGCACCCGTGCTCTCCACCCTGGAAGGAACCACCCCATGAGCGGCGCAGGAGCACCCACCCTCACCACCGACGGCACCGGCCTGACAATCGCGATCGTCGCCGGGCAGTGGCACGCCGAGATCTCCGACGGCCTGCGTGCCGGAGCCCGTCGCGCCCTCGAAGCCGCGGGCGCCACCGTCGTCGAGTACGCCGTGCCGGGCTCGTTCGAGCTGCCCGTCGTGAGCAAGGCCGTGCTCGACGCCGGTGCAGACGCCGTCGTCGCCCTCGGCGTCATCATCCGCGGCGGCACACCGCACTTCGAGTACGTGAGCGCCGCCGCCACCGACGGCCTCACCCGCGTCGCGCTCGACACCGGCAAGCCCGTCGGCTTCGGCGTGCTCACCCTCGACGACGAACAGCAAGGCCTCGACCGCGCCGGCCTGCCCGGTTCGAAGGAAGACAAGGGCGCCGAAGCCGCCGAAGCCGCCATCGCGGCCGTGCACGCGCTGCGCGCCGCGCACCGCCTCGGCGTCTAGGCCCGAGACGTGCGGGGATCGCGCGGCTCTAGCAGCTCACCCAGCGGGCGGCGGCCCGCGTGAAGCTGTACGGCTCGTTCGGCACCCCACCGTGCGTCATCGCGAACAGGATGCACGTGCCCGCCATGCTGCCCGTGTTACCCGGCTTGTACAGCGACGCCCGGTGACCACTGGAATCCCACCACTTCTGCGCCACGGTCGACCCCGTGTTGCCCGACCCGCCCGCAAGGTTCCCATCGCAACCCACACTGGGCACACCATCACTGCGCTGCGAGCCGATGTGACCCCACGCGCTCATCGGGTCGGTGCTGGGATCCTCCGCCATCCAGAACAGACGCTGCTCCATGCACGAGTCGTACCGAATATTGCCGAACGGCACCGGCGGCAGACAGTTCGCCACCCGGATCTCGTTGTACCGCGCCGCGAACGACGCCAGGTCGTCACTCGTGGTGCCGGCGACGCCCAGCGCGGACGTCGCACTCGGTGCACCCGCGGTGCTGCCGGAGATCGGGGCGGAGCACGCGGGAGTGGCGAGCTCGCTCGGTAGCGGCGCCGGCAGCGCGCGGTAGACCACGTCGGATTCCTCCGTGACGGTCCGGTTGGCGGGCGCGGGCGCGCTCGCCGACGACGTCGCCCCGCCGGACGAGGTGCGCTCCGGCTCCGGCGCGCTCCCGGCGCCGTCGGTCGCGTCCTCGCGAGGCTCGTCCTGCGTGACGTCCTCCGTCGATGCCACGGCCGCGGGCGCATCCTCGGCGTCCAGCACGGTCGGCGACGGTGTCGGGCTCGGAACGGACGCGGGCGACACGGCCTCGATGAGGCTCGCGCTCGGCGCTCCACCGGGTGCCGTCGACGGCGTGGCGGTGATCGCCGCCGGGATCGCCGGAATCGCCACGATGATGACCGCCGCGATGGCGGCCCCTGAAAATACTGAACGCAACACGCTGTGCTCCCCCCGAAGCTTGGCCTTGCCGGCAGCCCCCCGGCTGCTGATCCCACGCTATGCCCGCGGCCACCCGCGCACCAAGTGCGGGCAGTCGAAAAACGAACGGATGACCCGCGAACTGGGGTCACGGCCGAGGACTGGCGACCCCCGGTCGGGGGTACTGAACTGTTCGGAGAGCCCTCGGAGTCGGATTGCCTGCGCAAGCGGCGAAGGCGATGCGCTGCGAGTCAGCCCGGCGAGCGCGCGTCAGCGCAGGAAGAGCGCACGCAGCCGCCGCGTCGCGACGACGATGCCGACGGCGATCATGACGCCGAAGTAGCCGAGGTGCACCCACAGCATGGGCGAGAGGGCGCCCGTCGTGACACCGCGGATGAGCTCGACGCCGTGCCACAGCGGCAGCGCCTGGATCACCCACTGGATGACGTGCGGGTACACCGAGATGGGGTAGAACGTCGCCGAGAAGAGGAACATCGGCAGCATGATGAAGGTGACCCACTCCACCTGCTGGAAGGTCGTGAAGTAGCTCGTGATGGCCATGCCGACGCTCGCGAAGCCGAAGGCGATGACGAGCACGGCGGGCAGCGCGAGCAGAGCGGTCCACGCGAGGTTGAGCCCGAGCACCTGCATGACGACCATGAAGCCGACCGCGTACATGGCACCCCGCAGCAGGGCGAGCAGGATCTCGCCGAGCGCGACATCGAGCGGCCCGAGCGAGGTCGTGAGCATGCCCTGGTAGAGCTTGGCGTAGTTGAGCTTGAAGAAGACGTTCCAGGTCGAGTCGTAGACGGCGCCGTTCATCGCCGACACCGCGAGCAGAGCGGGAGCGATGTACGCCGCGTACGACACCTCAGCACCCGTCGAGGTCTGCACGGTGCCGACGAGCGCGCCGAAGCCGATGCCGAGCGAGAGCAGGTAGAAGACGGGCTCGAAGAACCCGCTGAAGACGACGAGGTAGTTGGTGCTGCGGGTCGCGAGAAGACCACGATGGATGACCGCCCGCGTGTTGCCCGCATACAGGGCGCCGCGCTGCGCGCGCACGGCGGTCATCGGTTCAACCGCCGCACGAAGTGGCGACGCGTCGCCCACAGGCCCACGACGATGATGCCGCTCAGGTAGCCCACGTGCGTCACGGTGAGCCACAGCGACTCCTCGAGCCCGTACGTGGCGACGCGGCCGAGCTCGGCGCCGTGCCACAGCGGCGAGATCCAGCCGATCGGCTGCAGGTAGACGGGCAGCTGCTCGAGGGGGAAGAACGTGCCCGAGAAGAGGAAGAGCGGCATGATGCCGAACCGCTGGATCATGGCCATCTGCCCGCGATCGTCCTTGATGGTCGAGGTGTAGCTCGAGAGCACGAGCCCGATCGCCATGCCCGTGAGCACGGCGGAGCCGATCGCGAGCACTCCCCAGGCGGACGGCACGGCCCCGAAGGCGAGGATGACGCCGAAGTAGATCGTGACGGTCATGATCATGCGCGCGAGGATCGCGAGCATGATGCCGTTCACGATCTGCCCACCCGTGAGCGGGGCGGCGTTCATGCCGAAGAAGGTGGGGTTCCACTTGAACCCCATGAGCACGGGGTACGTCGTCTCGTTGGCCGCGATCGTCATCGCCGCCGTCGCCATGAGTGCGGGGGCCACGAACTCGAGGTAGCTCACTCCCGCGACACCCTGCGGCACGAGGCTCGCGAGCCCCACCCCGAGGGCGAAGAGGTAGATGAGCGGGTTGCCGAAGCTCTGGAAGACCGCCTCGCCGACGTAGCCCTTCATCGCGAGGAGCCGGTGCTCGGCGACGTACCAGCTGCCCCAGCGGCGCGGCGCGACGCCCGCGGTGAGCGCGCGCCGGGCATCCTCTCGATCGATGCGACCGGTCGTGTCTGCGGCAGTCACTCGATCAGGCTCCGCCCCGTGAGGCGCAGGAATACGTCTTCGAGGCTCGAGCGGCGCACGAGCGAGGTGATCGGGTGCAGGCCGCGCTCGGTCAGCGCGACGAGGTCGGCCTCTCCGTTAGCGCTGTAGATGAGCAGGCGATCGGGCAGCACCTCGATGCGCTCACCGAGCCCGACGATCTGCTCGGCGACGTGCGCGTTCCGGTCGCTGCCGAAGCGCACCTCGAGCACCTCGCGGCTGGAGTGCTCGCGAATCAGCTGAGCGGGCGAGCCCTCGGCCATGATGCGGCCCTTGTCGACGACCACGAGCCGGTCGCACAGCTGCTCGGCCTCGTCCATGTAGTGCGTGGTCAGCACGAGCGTCGTGCCCTGCTCCTTGAGGCGGAACAGACGATCCCACAGGATGTGCCGCGCCTGCGGGTCGAGGCCCGTCGTCGGCTCATCCAGAAGCAGGATGCGCGGCTCGTTGATGAGCGCACGCGCGATCGTGAGGCGGCGCTTCATTCCGCCCGAGAGGTCGTCGACCTTCGACTTGGCCCGGTCGGCGAGCTGGGCGAACTCGAGCAGGGCGTCGGCGCGCTCGGCGACGAGGGCGCGCGGCAGCCCGAAGTACCGCCCGTAGACAAGCAGGTTGTCGCGCACGCGCAGATCCATGTCGAGGTTGTCCTGCTGCGGCACGACGCCGAGCTGCGAGCGGATGTCGGGGCCGTGATGCTCCGGGTCGAGGCCCAGGATCGTCAGGTCGCCGCTCGTGCGCGTCGACACCGCGCCCACCATGCGCATCGTCGTCGACTTGCCGGCGCCGTTCGGCCCGAGCAACCCGAACGACTCCCCGGGCGCGACCTCGAAATCGATGCTGTCGACGGCGGCGACACCGCCGTAGGTCTTGGTGAGGGCGGTCGCGGAGATGACGGACTCTGGCACGAGATCAGAGCCTAGACCCGGGCGGCTGACACTGCCGCACGGCTCGCTCATGGCCGGAGTCGGGCAGGATCATGGCATGAGCTCGAGCGCACCCCCGGCCCCCACGACCCCCCGACGCAGCCTTCTCGGACGGCCCGTCGACGACGGCCCACGCGCGAGCTTCAGCCAGCTCATGCCCTACCTGCTCGAGCACCGCACGGTGCTCTCCTGGGTCATCGTCATCAGCGTGCTCGGTGCGGGCGCCTCCCTCGCGCAGCCCCTCCTCGTCGCCCAGGTCATCTCTACGGTCGAGGAGGGCGGCGAGCTCGGCGGCCTCGTGGCCCTGCTCGTCGGCCTCGTCGTGCTCGCCGGCCTCCTCAGCGGATTCGGCCACTACCTGCTGCAGCGCACGGGCGAGGGCGTCGTGCTCTCCAGTCGCCGCACGCTCGTGCGCCGACTGCTGCATCTGCCGATCAGCGAGTTCGACCAGCGCCGCACGGGCGACCTCGTGAGCCGCGTCGGCAGTGACACGACCCTGCTGCGCGCCGTGCTCACGCAAGGGCTCGTCGAGGCGATCGGCGGCAGCCTCACCTTCCTCGGCGCCCTCGTGGCGATGATCATCATCGATCCCGTGCTGCTGCTGCTCACGGTGCTCGTGATCGCGGTGTCGGTCGTCACCGTCGTGCTGCTCTCGGCGCGCATCCGCATCGCCAGCCGCAAGGCGCAGGAGAAGGTGGGAGACCTCGCCGCGGCCGTCGAACGGGCCATCTCCTCCGTGCGCACGGTGCGCGCCGCGAATGCGACCGAGCGCGAGATCACGACCATCCACGAGGATGCTCGAGGCGCGTGGCTCCAGGGCATCAAGGTCGCCAAGATCTCCGCGCTCGTCGTGCCGATCTCCTCGATCGCGCTGCAGATCTCGTTCCTCGTGGTGCTCGGCGTGGGCGGCTACCGCGTCGCGGCCGGCGACATCGAGATCGCCGAGCTCGTCGCCTTCATCCTGTTCCTCTTCCTCCTCATCGGCCCGCTCGGGCAGGCCTTCGGGGCGATCACGAGCGTCAACAGCGCGCTCGGAGCGCTCGGGCGCATCCAGGAGATCATCGGCCTGCCCAGCGAGGCGGAGGGCGACACCGACGTGGCACCTGCCGCGGCGACCGCCGACCGTGCCGCGATCGCGTTCGACGACGTGCACTTCCGCTACCCGGAGGCCGCGCGCAAGACCGAGCAGGAGAAGGTGATAGCTGAGGTCGTCGGCGACGCGAGCGACGGCGGTGACCGTGAGAGGACAGTGCTCGACGGGGTCACCTTCTCGGTGCCGCAGGGCTCGCGCACGGCGCTTGTGGGGCCGAGCGGTGCGGGCAAGTCGACGATCCTGTCGCTCATCGAGCGGTTCTACGACCCGACCGAGGGCGTCATCCGCATGGAGGGCGTCGACATCCGCGCGCTCGATCGCACCGAGCTGCGCGGCCGCATCGGCTATGTCGAGCAGGATGCTCCCGTGCTCGCCGGTACCCTGCGCGACAACCTCCTGCTCGGCTCACCGATGGCGAGCGACGACGACTGCGTCGCGGTGCTCGAACGGGTCAACCTGCTCGAGGTGCTGCAGCGCAGCGACCAGGGTCTCGACGCGCAGGTGGGCGAGAGCGGGGTCATGCTCTCCGGCGGCGAGCGCCAGCGCCTCGCCATCGCCCGGGCACTCCTCGCCGCTCCCTCGATCCTGCTGCTCGACGAGTCGACGTCATCGCTGGACGGCGTCAACGAGCGGCTCATGCGCGAGGCGATCGACGCTGTCTCGGCCGACCGCACACTCATCGTCATCGCGCACCGGCTGTCGACGGTCGTCGACAGCGATCAGATCGTCGTGCTCGAGCACGGACGCGTGATCGGCACCGGCGTGCACGCGGACCTCGTGCGCGACGTGCCCCTGTACCGCGAGCTCGCGCAGCACCAGCTGCTCACGTAGACCGCGCCGCGCACGGGCTCAATCGGTACTGACCTCCACGTGGCCGCCCTCGGTCGCGATCTCCGAGAGCGCAGCCTCGCTCGACTCGGCGGCGACTCCCGCGACCAGATTGCGCAGGACGCGCACGGAGCGCCCGTGCTGCAGGGCGTCGAGGGCCGAGGCGCGCACGCAGTAGTCGGTCGCGAGCCCCACGACGTCGATCTCGGTCACCTCGAGCTCATCGAGTGCCTGCGGCACGGATCGCCCGTCGTCGGTCGTCCCCTCGAAGATCGAATAGGCGGGCACCCCCTGCCCCTTGCGCACGTGGATGTCGATGAGGCCCGTGTCGATGCTCTCGTGGTACTCGGCGCCGTCGGTGCCGGCCACGCAGTGCACCGGCCAGGTCAGCACGAAATCGGGGTCGGCATCCGTCGCGAAGTGCCCGCCGTTGTCGTTGTCGCCGTCATGCCAGTCTCGTGAGGCGATGACGACGTCGTAGAGGTCGGGATGCCGTCGCACGTGCTCGGTGATCGCCGCCGCGACGGCCGCACCGCCGTCGACGCCGAGAGCACCACCCTCGGTGAAGTCGTTCTGCACGTCGATGATGAACAGGGCGCGAGCCATGTCGCCTCCAAGTCGAATCGGTCGGTCAGGTGGTGGAGAGGGTGTTGCCGCAGGTGTACACACCCGTGGTCACCGTGTCGAGGGCGGCCCGAGCGTTGCCCTGAATGCCCTCGCCGACGGCGAAGAACCCGAAGGTCAGGCGCGTGCCGTCCTGAGCGGTCACGATACCGGCGAGGGAGTACGACGTGTCGATCCAGCCGGTCTTCGCGGCGACCGCGCCCCGCGCGATCGCGTTCGCGCCGGTGAAGCGGCTCGAGAGGGACCCGAACTGGCCGGCGACCGGCAGCCCCTGCGCGATGTGGCTCAGAGAGCCCTCACCGTCGGCGATGCGCACCATGAGACGCGTCACGTACGAGGGGGGCACAGCGTTGAGATGGCTGAGGCCCGAGCCGTCGCGGATCGTCAGGCCGGTGACCGGCACTCCGTACTCGTCCAGCGCGATGCGGTAGGCCGAGGTGAGGGATGCCGCCGAGCCGTCGAGCCCCAGGTTCTTCGAGACGACGCGCGCGAGCATCTCGCCGAGAGCGTTGTCGCTCGTGAGGAGCATCTGAGGGATGAGCGTGCTCACCGGCTGCGAGCGCACCACACCGAGCGTGTCGGTGTCGGGCGCCGAGCCGAGGCTCGTGATCGGCGTGCCTCCGGCGTTGCCCGCGACGGCGAGCGCCTGCGCGAAGGCCTGCCCCGCACGGGCGACCGGGTCGGTCGAGCGGGGGCTCGTGCCCGCGACGGGGTTCGCGCGATCGGCGTCGACCTGCAGCGCGGTCACCTCGGACTGGTATCCGATCGTCTGCTCGCTGCGCGCCCAGGAGGGGTCCCACTTGTCGGCGGGGTCCCAGTAGGTCGCGTCGAGGACGACCTCGCGAATCGCCGGGGCATCGGGATGCGCGGCGGCGTAGGCGGCGACCGTCTGCGCAGCGAGGTCGGCAAGCTTCGGCGCTCCACGGTAGAAGCTCTCCTGCCCCGGGGGGAGCCTGCTGAGGGTCGCATCGCCACCGCCGACCAGGGCGACCGTGCCCGGCTCGACGCCGTCGACGACTCGTGTGGTCAACCGGTGGTCGGGGCCGAGCGTCGCGAGGGCGGCTGCTGCCGTGAGCACTTTGAGCACGCTCGCCGTCCGCACGGGACGGTCGGCGGCGCGGTCGAACAGGATCTCGCCGGTATCGGCGTTGACGACCGACCCGGAGAGCTCGCGCAAGCGGCCGTCGCGGGCGAGGGCGTCGATCGAGCAGGAGCGGATGCCCTGCGCGGCCACGAGCTCGTCGGGTACCGGTCGAGGGTCGGGCTCGGGCGTGGCTGTCGGGGTCGGTGTGGGGGTCGGCACGGCCACCGGCTCGGCAGAGCCCACCGCGACGCCCGCGAAGAGGGAGCCCGTGCCGAGGACGACGAACGCGACCGTGAGGGCGGTGGCCACGAGGGCGCGGGGGTGTCGGCGGCCCGGTGTGGCATCCGGCTCCGTCATGCGGTCATGGTACCCCTCGGGATGCAGCCCCTGAGGGGCCGCGTCACTCTCCCGGATACCGCAGCCCGATCTGCGCGCGAATCTCGTCGAGGACGCCCATGATGGCGACGGACTCCTCGATCGGCAGCGAGGCGGGGGCCTGCCCGGCCGCGCGCCGCTCGAGCTCCCAGGCCTGGAACTCCATGCCCCGCGTGCTCAGGGGGTGCTCGAAGCGCTCGACGATGGAGCCGTCGGCGCCGTAGTGGGTGAACGAGGTCGCCGTGTACCAGACCGGATCGATGTCGATCCACCCCTCGGTTCCCAGGATCGAGGCTCGGTTGGGGCCCTTGGTGTCGAGCACCGAGTGCAGCACGGCCTGACGGCCGTCCTCGTGCACGAACTGCATCGCGGTCTGACGGTCCACGCCCGTCGGGGTCATGGTGGCGGCGGCCGCGATCGACGTGGGGAGGCCCAGGATGTCGACCGCGAGCGACACCGGGTAGATGCCGAGGTCGAGCAGCGCTCCGCCCCCCAGGTCGGGGTTCTGCAGCCGGTGCTTCGGGTCGGTCGAGATGGACTGCGAGTGATCGGCGAGCACGGTGCGAACGTCGCCGAGCGCTCCCGCATCCAGAATCTCATGAATGCGCACCATGTGCGGCAGGAAGCGCGTCCACATCGCCTCCATGATGACGACACCGCGCTCCGCAGCGCGGTCGGCGAGCTCGCGCGCCTGAGCGGCGTTGACCGTGAAGGACTTCTCGACGAGCACGTGCTTTCCCGCCTCGATGGCGAGGAGAGCGCATTCGTGGTGCATCGGGTGCGGTGTGGCGACGTAGACCGCGTCCACGGTGTCATCCCTGACGAGCGCCTCGTAGCTGCCGTGCGCGTGCGGAATGTCGAATCGTGCCGCGAAGTCGTCGGCCGATGACTGCGATCGCGAGCCGGCGGCGGTGACCGTGAAGCCGCTCGCCGTCAGGTCGGACGTGAAGGCGCGGGCGATGCCACCCGTCGCAAGAATTCCCCAGCGCAGTCCCGGAGCCATGTCAGACCTCTCTCGCGATCGGCATCGGCACCGGCCGCGAGTAGCCAGCCTACTGGAGGTGGCGCTAGCAGTTGACCCAGCGTGCAGCGGCGCGCGTGAAGCTGTACGGCTCGTTCGGCACCCCACCGTGCGTCATCGCGAACAGGATGCACGTACCCGCCATGCTGCCCGTGCTACCCGGCTTGTACAGCGACGCCCGGTGACCACTGGAATCCCACCACTTCTGCGCCACGGTCGACCCCGTGTTGCCCGACCCGCCCGCAAGGTTCCCATCGCAACCCACACTGGGCACACCATCACTGCGCTGCGAGCCGATGTGACCCCACGCGCTCATCGGGTCGGTGCTGGGATCCTCCGCCATCCAGAACAGACGCTGCTCCATGCACGAGTCGTACCGAATATTGCCGAACGGCACCGGCGGCAGACAGTTCGCCACCCGGATCTCGTTGTACCGCGCCGCGAACGACGCCAGGTCGGAGGACGTCGTGCCCGCGACGCCGCCGGCCGAGGTCGTGGCGGGCGCGCCGCCGGCGGAGCCGCCGATCGCTGCCGGGCAGGCGGGCGGCTCCGGCGCGGGCGGTGGCTTCGGGGCCGCGGGAGGCTCGCTCGAGCCCGACCCGCCCGAGGAACCGCCGGACGACGAGCCCTCGCCGGAAGAGGTGCCCGCTGCGGAGCTGCCGGAGGAGCCGCTGCTCGACCCGCTCGACCCGGAGGAGGTGTCGACGGCGACGGGCTTCTGCGCGGAGTGCTCGGTGTCGCTGTCGCGAGAATCGTCGTCGGCGGCCTCGTCGGTGGCGCGTTCGACCATCTCGATGATCCGGATGCTCGACTCGTCCGCCGACCCGCGTGTCTCGATCCCGGAGATCACGGGCGAACTGCTCGCGGCTCCCGCGGAGCCGCTCGCGACGCCGGCCGCCTCGCCGCTCGTACCCCCGAAAATCGGCACGATGACGAGAAGAACCGTCGTGAGAGCGCTTCCCGCGATCACGGATCGAAACATGTGAGGCTCCCCCCGAGCTGGATGGCTCGAACCTGTGGATAGACGGCCCCCCGGCCGCTGCTGCCACGGTATGGCGCTCCTTCGCCTCCCGACAAGTGCGTGTCGTCGCAAAACGAACAGATCACCCGCGAAGTGGGGGCGTCCACGGCGCCCACCGTCCCCCGAACGAGGCACAGGGAGGGGGTCGAAGAGGGTGGAAGACAGTGGTGCCGGCTGCGGGCGTGGAGCGGCGCTCCACGCTGAGAACGACTCCAGCGCGGCCCCGAGCGCGAGGGTGGAGAACAGTGGTGCCGGCTGCGGGCGTGGAGCGGCGCTCCACGCTGAGAACGACTCCAGCGCGGCCCCGAGCGCGAGGGTGGAGAACAGTGGTGCCGGCTGCGGGACTTGAACCCGCAACCTTCCGATTACAAGTCGGGTGCGCTACCAGTTGCGCCAAGCCGGCGAGCGCGCTCGCGAGGAGCGACGCCGAGTGAAGACTACCGCCGTACCGCTACGGGCTCGGTGTGGGGGTCGGCGTGGGGTTGGTCGCGAACTCGGCCCCGGCTGCCTCGAGGACGAACTGCGAGAACTCGGATTGCTCGAAGGGGTAGCGGAATTCAAAGAGGTCGCCGTTGACGAACACCGCGGGGGTGCCCGAGATGCTCTCCACACTCGTGTCGGAGATGGGAAGCGGACCCTCCAGGGCACGCTCCGTGGCGGCCTGCACCCAGTCGCGGAAGCGAAGGTCGTCCACGCACTGCTCGACGGCGTTGAGGGTGACGGTGCTCGCGTCCACGCCGGCCCGCGCGGCCAGCTCGACGAGCTCCTCATCCGTGAGCCCGGGTGTGCCCTCCTCCGGCTGGTTGACGAAGAGCGCCTCGTGGAAGTCGAGGTAGCGGTTCGGCGCGTAGTTGGCGACGCACGCGGCCGCATTGGCCGATCGCAGGGAGTACCGGGTGCCCGCGGAGAGGTTGGTCAAGGTCGAGAGCGGGTGGTACTCGACGGTGGCCGCGCCCGACTCGATGAGGGTGCGGATGAGCTCGCCGTTCTCGGCGTCGAATTCCGCGCAGCGAGGGCAGAGGTAGTCGACGAAGACCTGAATCTCCACGACGCCGGCGGGATTCGGCTCGGAGGGGATCGGCCTCGCCCCCGCAGGGCGAGACGGCGTCGCGACGGCCTCGAAGTTCTGGCCGATCTTGATGCCGTCGCTCGCCATGTTGAGGGGCCCGTCGCCCTCCGGCCGCACCGAGTTGGTGAGCACGAGCGCGACGACCGCGATGATCGCGACCACGACCACGGCGATGCTGCCCTGCACAATCCAGAGAGTGCGCCTCTCCTTCTTGCGCTGCGATTCGCGCAGCACGCGGGCCTTCTCGCGGGCCTCGGCGCGCCTCTCGCCCCGAGTCGGGGTGTGCGCGGGAGGTGGGGCCTCGTTCATGCAACCTCGCTCACAGGGATGGGACGTTCTTCGCCGTCCGTCGTTGGGCGGCGCCGTCGGGCGCCCCCACGATGGTACCCGCCGTCGGGGGCCCTCACCCCCCACGCGAGGGTCGTGCCATACTGATTCTTGGTGACCGAGGGCGTTCCACCGCCCGCGGGCATCATCCATTCACTACGGATCGTCCGGCACGTACCTGCCGGTGAAGGAGAAAGTTCACAATGGCAACCGTCACCTATGACAAGGCAACACGGCTCTACCCGGGCTCGGAGACTCCCGCGGTCGACTCCCTCGACCTCGACATCGCCGACGGCGAGTTCCTCGTTCTCGTCGGACCCTCCGGCTGCGGAAAGTCCACCTCCCTGCGCATGCTCGCCGGCCTCGAAGAGGTCAACGACGGCAACATCTTCATCGGCGAGCGCAACGTCACCGACCTTCCGCCGAAGGATCGCGACATCGCGATGGTCTTCCAGAACTACGCCCTCTACCCGCACATGACGGTGGCCGAGAACATGGGCTTCGCGCTCAAGATCGCGGGCATCAACAAGGACGAGCGCGCCAACCGCGTGCTCGAGGCGGCGAAGTTGCTCGACCTCGAGCCCTACCTCGACCGCAAGCCGAAGGCGCTCTCGGGCGGCCAGCGCCAGCGCGTCGCCATGGGCCGTGCCATCGTGCGTCAGCCCCAGGTGTTCCTCATGGACGAGCCGCTCTCGAACCTCGATGCGAAGCTGCGCGTGCAGACCCGCACCCAGATCGCGTCGCTGCAGCGCCGCCTCGGCGTCACGACCGTCTACGTCACGCACGACCAGACGGAGGCCCTGACGATGGGCGACCGCATCTGCGTGCTCAAGGACGGCGTGCTGCAGCAGGTGGGAAGCCCCAGCGACCTCTACGAGACGCCGACCAACGTCTTCGTCGCCGGCTTCATCGGCTCCCCCGCGATGAACCTCTTCCCGGCTGCCGTCGCCGACGGCGGTGTTCAGTTCGGCTCGGCGATCGCCCCCGTCTCGCGCGATGTGCTCTCCTCCACGAGCGAGAAGACCGTCACCGTGGGCGTCCGCCCCGAAGACCTCATCATCAACACGAAGGGCGAGGGCCTCTCGGTCGAGATCGACCTCGTCGAGGAACTCGGCGCTGACGGCTACCTCTACGGCCACATCGACGTCGAAGGACAGCGCGTCGACATCGTCGCCCGCGTCGACGGCCGCTCGCACCCGCACAGCGGCGAGACCGTGTTCCTCACGCCGGAGCCGAAGCACGTGCACGTGTTCGACACCGCGTCGGGCAAGCGCCTGAACAAGGAGCCGATCAGCGCCAACTAGGCCGCACGGTTCGCGCAGAGTCCGAGGGCGGGCGGTGTCTCACGACACCCCCGCCCTTCGCTCTTTCCGAAACACGAACGGCACTCCACCGGAGCCTCCCGAGTCCCGTCGACGACACCACGAGAGAGACCCATCACCGTGAGCGCATCCCTCAGCATCACCTCCGCGGTCACCGACCCGGGGTTGCTCGATCTGCCCTGGCACGAGCCACTCGACGTCTGGCCCGACGACGCGATCGCCACTCTCCCCAAAGGCATCTCCCGCCACCTCGTGCGCTTCGTGCACCTGAGCGACTACGTGGTCGCGATCAAGGAGACGACGGAGGAGATGGCGCGGCGCGAGTACGACGTGCTGCGCACGCTGCAGCGCATGGACATCCCGTGCGTCGAGCCCGTGGCCGTCATCACGGGGCGCCTGGACGAGAAGGGTGAGCCGCTCATGCCCGTGCTCGTCACGCGGCACCTGCGGTTCTCCCTCCCCTATCGCGCCCTGTACTCGCAGACCCTGCGCACCGATACCGCGACGCGTCTCGTGGATGCTCTCGCCGTGCTGCTCGTACGGCTCCACATCGCCGGCTTCTTCTGGGGCGACGTCTCGCTCTCCAACACCCTCTTCCGGCGCGACGCCGGCTCCTTCGCCGCCTACCTCGTCGATGCCGAGACGGGTCAGCTCTACTCCGGGGGCCTCTCCAACGGCCAGCGCGAGAACGACCTGGAGATCGCCCGCGTCAACATCGCGGGCGAGCTGCTCGACCTGGAGGCCGGTGGGCGACTCGATGAGAGCATCGACGCGATCGAGACGAGCAACGGCATCATCGAGTCGTACCGCTCGCTGTGGAAGGAGCTCACCGGCTGGGAGTCCTTCGACAAGACCGAGCGCTGGCGCATCAACCAGCGGGTCGAACGGCTCAACGACCTCGGGTTCGACATCGAGGAGCTCGCGATCACGACGGACGGCGCGAGCACGCAAGTGCGCATTCAGCCCAAGGTCGTGGATGCGGGCCACCACACGAGGCGCCTGCTGCGACTCACCGGCATCGACGCGGGAGAGAACCAGGCCAGGCGACTGCTCAACGACCTCGACGCGTACACCGCCTCCACGTACCCGGGCAGGAAGGTGGACGATGAGGTCGTCGCGCACGAGTGGCTCGCGCGCGTCTTCGAGCCCGTCGTGCGCGCCATACCGAAGGACCTGCGCGGCAAGCTCGAGGCGCCCGAGGTCTTCCACCAGCTCCTCGAGCACCGCTGGTACCTCTCGCAGAACGAGTCGCGCGCCATCCCGCTCGCCGAAGCGCTCAGCTCCTACATCGACACCGTGCTGCGCCATCGTCGCGACGAAGCGACCGTGATCGCACCGGTGACCGAGACGATCTCGATGCCCGCGCTCGACACCGCGGCCATTCCGCTGAGCGACGACGACGTGGTCGGCGGCTCCTGGCGAGACAAGGTGTGAGCCGCCGCCGAGGGGAACCTGCCTCGTAGCCCCCCTCGGCCGCGGTGAGCGATCACGCCAGGATCGTGAGCGGGTGCTCGATGCGGGAGACGAAGGCGGCGAGCCAGCGCGCGGCGAGCGCGCCATCCCACGCCCGGTGGTCGGCCGACAGCGTGACCGACATGACCGAGCCGACCTCGAGAGCACCGTCGACGACGACGGGCATCTGGCGGGCGGCACCGACGGCGAGGATGCCCGCTTGGGGCGGGTTGATGATGGCGCTGAACGACTGCGTGCCGAACATGCCGAGGTTCGAGACGGCGAAGCTGCCGCCCTCCATCTCGTCGGGGCGCAGCTTGCCGCCGCGCCCGCGCTCGGCGAGGTCGGCGATCTGCGCACCGAGCGCCGAGACGCTCAGCCCCTCGACGCCGCGAACGATGGGCACGACGAGACCGTCGTCGAGCGAGACCGCGATGCCGATGTCGACGGAACCGTGCTGCAGCATGCCGTCATCGCTCCACGTGCGATTCGCCTCGGGCACGTCGCGGAAGGCTCCCGCGACCGCCTTGACGACGAGGTCGTTGACGCTCACCTTCACGGTGCCCGCTGCGTTGATCTCGGCGCGCATCGCGAGCAGCGCATCCACGCGGCAGTCGGCCGTGAGATAGAAGTGCGGCACCTGGTTCTTGCTCTCGGTGAGCCGACGCGCGATCGTCTTGCGCATGCGGCTGTGCGGCACGAGCTCAGGCTCGGCACCCGGCGCCGTCGCAGCAGGCGGCGACGTCTGCGCGGGGGCGCTCGCGGGCGGCGCGCTGGCCGGTGAGGCTGGGGCGGGAGCCGATGCGCTGGGAGCATCGGTGAGCAGCGCCTCGATGTCGCGGCGCACGATGCGACCGTCGGGGCCGGAGCCCTGCACCTCGTCGAGGGAGAGCCCGTGCTCGCGCGCGAGACGGCGCACGAGAGGGCTGATGAACCGCCGACCCGCCGTGGGCTCGTCGGTCGCGGGCGCAGCGGGGGTGCTGCTGGCGCTGGGCGCATCCGCCGCAGATGCGGACGGGGCGGCAGCGGGAGCCGATGCGGGGGCCGGGGATGACGGGGACTGCACGGCGGCCTCCGCGACGGGGGCCGCCGACTCGGGGTCGGTAGCGGAGGGGGACACGGCCGGGGTCTCGGCGGCGGGTTCCGCGTCGGGAGCCGCGGGCTCGGGCTCGGCCGACTCGCCGGCCTGCCCGACGACGGCGATGGGCGCACCGACATCGATCGAGTCGCCCTCGGCGACGAGTAGCTCGAGCACCGTGCCGGCCGTCTCGGCCGTGTACTCGACGACGGCCTTCTCGGTCTCGATCTCGGCGAAGGGCTGACCGACCGCGATCTCGTCACCCGCGGCGACGAGCCACTTCTGCACGGCCGCCTCGGTGACGTTCGCCAGCACCTCCGGCATGCGGATGGTCGTCGACATCAGGCTGCCCCTCCCGCGTGGCGGCGTACGGTCTCGAGACCGGCGACGACCTCCTCCGTGCGCGCGATCGCGGCGCGCTCGAGTACTCGCGAGATCGAGGGCGACGACTCGGCGCCCGTCACGCGCTGCACGGGCTGGTCGAGCCAGTCGAACAGGCGCCTCTGAATCTCGTCGGCGAGCCAGCCGCCGTACGACGTGCCGACCGCTCCCTGCTCGACGATGAGCACGGCGTTGGTCTTCTTGACGCTCGTCTCGATCGTCTCCCAGTCGAGGGAGGCACGGTCGAGCCAGCGCAGGTCGATGAGCTCAGCATCCACGCCCGTCTGCTCGATCGCTTCCAGGCTGTGCTTGACCATCGAGAGGTAGCTGATGACCGTGACGTCCTTGCCCTCCCGGCGCACCGCGGCGTTGCCGGGCGGGATGATGTAGTCGAGGTCGCCCGCGATGATCTCGTCCTTCTCGCCGTACAGGTCCACGTGCTCGATCACGAGCACCGGGTCGCCGAGCGCGAGAGCCGCGTTCATGAGGCCGACGTAGTCGGCCGCGGTCGAGGGGGCGACGATGCGCCAGCCGGCACTCGTCGCGAAGATGCCCGCCGGGTCCATGAGGTGCTGCGAGCCGTAGCCCGAGCCCATCGCGACCTTCGTGCGCAGCACGAGAGGAACGGGGTTCTGACCGCCGAACATGTGCCGGGCCTTGCCGATCTGGTTGAAGACCTGGTCGGCGGCGACCCAAAGGAAGTCCGGGTACATGAACTCGATGACGGGCACGAAGCGGCCGTCGAGGGCGAGTCCACCGCCGAGACCCGCGAAAGCGTTCTCGCTGATCGGCGTGCCGAGGGTTCGCTCGGGGAAGGCGGTGGCGAGGCCCTTCGTGGCGCCGTTCGTGCCGCCCTTGAGGCGATGCACGTCCTCGCCGAGAACAAGGATGCGCTCGTCCTCCCCCATGCGGCGCTCCATGACGCCCGCGACAGCGTCGACGAACTTCATCGACTCGCGCTCGCGCGTGTCGGTGAGCGGCTCGACCGCGCGCAGCTCCGCAAGCTCGCTCGCGTCCCCCCGCACGCCCACGTCGACGAAGTCGGGGTCGGGCCAGAGCTCGGGGCGGATGCGCCGCTTGCCCTGGCTGTCGGGGTCGGCCTCGAGCAGATTGTCGGTGGCCGCATCCATCGCCGCGATCGCCTGGTCGCGCACCTGCTGCACGCCCGCCTCATCGATGAGGCCGAGCTTGATCATCTCGCGCGCGACGCGGTCGAGCGGATCGCGCTTCTTCCACTCGGCCTCCTCCTCCTTCGTGCGGTAGCCGAAGGCGCTGCCCGGGTACGGCCCGTTCTGGTGGAAGAAGCGGTAGACCTCGGCCTCGACGACCGCGGGGCCGCCCCCGCTGCGCATGACCTCGGCGGCCTGCTCCATCGCGAGGTGCACGGCGAGCGGATCCATGCCGTCGACGCGCCAGGACGGGATGCCGAAGCCCTGGCCGCGCACGGAGAGCCGCGTATCCGCGACGCTCTCCTCGATGCGGGTCGCGACGGCGTAGAGGTTGTTCTCGACGAAGAAGCACACTGGGAGCTTCCACGCCGCGGCGAGGTTCATCGACTCGAGCACCGAGCCGATCTGCGCCGCACCGTCGCCGAAGTAGTTGATCGTCAGATCGGTCGTGCCCGAGTGCTTCTGCGCGTAGGCGTTGCCCGTCGCCATGGGCGCGCCGCCGCCCACGATCGCGTTCGTGCCGAGCGCGCCGGCCTCGAACCACTGCAAGTGCATCGAGCCTCCGCGACCGGCGCAGAAGCCCTGCGCGAGACCGAGGATCTCGGCGAGTGTGCGCTGCAGCACGCCCTGGAGGGTGTCGTCGACGAGGCTCGTGAGATCGAGCTTGCCCTGGCTCACGTGCGTGATCGCCTTGGCGAGGAACTGGTGGTGGCCGCGATGCGATCCGTTGACCGCGTCGGTCGTGCGCAGACCCACGATCGAGCCGACCGCGCCGCCCTCCTGCCCGATGCTCGAGTGGGCGGGGCCGTGCACGAGGCCCTCCCCGGCGAGCTCGAGCACGCGCTCCTCGAAGGCGCGGATGAGGTGCAGCTGCCCGAGCATGGTCGCGAGCAGGGCGGGGTCGGCGTTCTTCCAGTCGGCCGCTGTCGTCGACAGCTCGACCCACGGTGCGGTCGATTCCAAACGTCGTTGTCTCGGCATGGCCGTTCCTTCGTCGAAGCGTGTACCCGCCGAACTGCGGCGGTCGGTGTTGCCACAGTAGACGGGATTGCATCCAATCACAAGATTTTTCGCGCACTATCCTGGTCAGGACGCCACCCATGCGGGTATATTGCATCCACGACGAGCGTGCGCGAGGAAGGGACGACGATGCGGGGACTACCGGGACTCCGGGGCATGGAGCACATCGGCTTCACCGTTCCCGACCTCGAGGAGGCCGACGACTTCTTCGTGAACGTGATCGGGTGCGAGCGCGTCTACTCGCTCGGCCCCTACGTGCGCGACGACGACTGGATGGCGACGAACCTGAACGTCCACCCCCGCACGACCATCCCCGAGCTGCGCTTCTACCGCTGCGGCCACGGCTCCAACTTCGAGATCTTCCAGTACGACGCCGCCGACGGCCAGCTGCCTCAGCCCCGCAACAGCGACATCGGCGGCCACCACCTGGCCTTCTACGTCGACGACTTCGAGGCGGGCCTGCAGCACTTGCGCGACCACGGTGTGCGCATCCTCGGCGAACCGACCGACAGCAAGAACGCGAGCGAGGGGCAGCGGTGGGTGTACTTCCTCAGCCCGTGGGGCATGCAGCTCGAACTCGTGAGCTACCCGAACGGCAAGGCGTACGAGCGGGATGCGCCCGTGCTGCTGTGGAACCCGAAGGACCCGTCGGCGTGAGCGAATCGACCGCTGCACCCCTCGTGCCGACCACGAGCATCCCGACCCCGCAGACGCGCGACGGCAATGCGAGCCTGCGCGTCGCCCGCGGGCTGCGGGAGGCGATCGTCGCCGGCGAGTACCCGCCCGGCTCCCGACTGCGTCAGGAGGAGATCGCCGAGCGGTTCGGGGCGAGTCGCGTTCCCGTGCGCGAGGCCCTCAAAGTTCTCGAGGCGGACGGCCTCATCACGCTCGTCGCCAACGCCGGCGCCTGGGTCTCGCAGCTCACTCTCGCCGAGTGCGAGGAGGTCTACCAGACCCGCGAGCGCGTGGAGCCGCTCCTCCTCCGGCTCGCCGCCGGCAGCATCACCGACGAGACGCTCGATGAGCTCGACTCCCTCGCCGAGGCGATGGTCGCCACCGACGATGTCGAGGAGTTCCTGCGCCTCGACCGCGCGTTCCACCTGGCGATGTACGCGGGCGCCCGCACCCTCGTGCTGAGCGACCTCGTGGAGCGGCTGTGGAACTCCACCCAGCCCTACCGGCGCGCGTACACGCTCATGATCGACGCCCACAGCCAGCGCATCGTCCACGACGAGCACCACATGCTCGTGACGGCACTGCGCGAGGCTGATGTCGACAGTGCCGAGAGGATCCTCGAGGGGCACATCCGTCGCACGCGCCGTCGCCTCGCCGCGCACCCGCAGCTCTTCGCCGACACCACGACAGACCGACCCACGACACCACGACAGACGACACCACGACAGAAGGGGCCATCATGGCCATCGCAGTGATCAACCCGACCACCGGCGCGACGGAGCGCACCCTCGAGCCGCACGACGCCGACGAGATCGAGCGGCGGGTCGCAGCGGCCCACGCCGCTGCACAGGCGCTGCGCGGCGAGACCTACGCGCAGCGCGCCGCGTGGATGCGCGCCGCCGCCGACGTGCTCGAGTCAGAGGCTGAGGACGTCGCGGTCATGATCACGCGCGAGATGGGCAAGCCCATCGCCCAGTCGCGCGCCGAGGCGCACAAGTGCGTGAAGAACATGCGCTTCTACGCCGACCGTGCCGAGGAGTTCCTCGCCGACGAGCCGCTCGACGACCCGTCGAGCGTCGGGGCGAGCGCCGCCTGGGCACGATACGAGCCGCTCGGCGCCGTGCTCGCCGTCATGCCGTGGAACTACCCGCTGTGGCAGGTCATCCGCTTCGCGGCGCCGGCCCTCATGGCGGGCAACTCGGGCGTGCTCAAGCACGCCTCGAACGTGCCCGAGTCGGCGCTGTACCTCGACACGCTCTTCACGCGCGGAGGCTTCCCCGAAGGGTCGTTCACGACCCTGCTGATCGGCGCATCCGCCGTGGACGCCGTCATCGACGACCCCCGCATCACGGCGGTCACGCTCACGGGGTCCGAGCCCGCCGGCCGCTCGGTGGGCGCGCGCGCCGGCGGCCAGGTCAAGAAGGCCGTTCTCGAGCTGGGAGGCTCCGACCCGTTCATCGTCATGCCGTCGGCCGATCTCGACAAGGCCGTCTCCACGGCGGTGACCGCCCGCATCAACAACAACGGGCAGTCCTGCATCGCCGGCAAGCGCTTCATCATCCACAGCGACGTCTATGACGCCTTCGTCTCGGGCTTCACCGACGCGATGGCCGCCCTCACGGTCGGCGACCCGATGGACGAGTCGGTTCAGGTGGGCCCGCTCGCGACGCGCAGCGGTCGCGATGAGCTCGCCGAGCTCGTCGACGACGCGGTCGAGAAGGGCGCCACGCTCCTCACGGGTGGCTCGGCTCCCGAGGGCGACGGCTGGTTCTACGCGCCGACCGTGCTCGCTGACCTGCCGGAGGGGGCGCGTCTCGTTATGGAGGAGGCGTTCGGCCCGGTCGCGACCGTGTACCGCGCCGAGAGCGCCGAGCACGCCGTCGAGATCGCCAACCAGACGACGTTCGGCCTGAGCTCGTCGGCGTGGACGGAGGACGCGCAGGAGCAGGAGTACTTCCAGTCCGCTCTCGACGCGGGTGCTGTCTTCATCAACGGCATGACGATCTCGTACCCGGAGCTGCCGTTCGGCGGCATCAAGGACTCGGGCTTCGGGCGCGAGCTCGCGGCGGCGGGCATCCGCGAGTTCTGCAACCTCAAGACGGTCTGGAAGGCCTGACGGAGGGACGGCGCCCGGCGCGCCTGCCGGGGCTAGAAGCCGTGGAGGTGCGTCGCCGTGCCGGCGGCGGAGGGGAAGTCCTCCTGCGTGCCGTCGTCGAGCCGGTCGAGCACGAACCAGACCGCCTGCACCTCAGCCTCCTCGCTGTTCCAGAATCGATGCGGGATGCTCGAGTCGAACGCGATCGAATCCCCCACTTCGAGCACCGAGCGCCCGAAGCCGACCTGCACGTTGAGTCGACCGCGCACGATGATGCCGTACTCGCGGCCGTCGTGGCGGATGAAGTCTGCGGGAGGTTCGGCCCCGGGCGCCGGAGCGTAGATGACCTCGATGAACTCGGCCTTCGTCTCGGGCTTCGCCGTGAGTCGCTCCCAGCGGGGGCCGGAGCTCATGCTGATCGTCGGTCGGTCGGTGGACCGCAGCACGATCCCGGCCTCCTCGAGCGAGGTGTCGGGAGAGGTCGCGACGACGTCGTCCGCCGGCAGCTCGGCCGGCTCCTCGCCGGGAGCGGGAGTCTCCTCGAAGAGGCTGTCCATGGAGATGCCCAGCTCGCTCACGACGTTGTAGAGGGCGCGCACGCTGAAGGAGGCGAGGCCGCGCTCGACCTGGGAGACGTGGCTGGCCGAGACCTGCACTCGGCGCGAGAGCTCGCGGACGCTCATCCCGATGCTCTCGCGAGCCAGTCGGATGCGCTCACCGACGACGGCCCACTCGGTGTCGTTATCGCCCTGGCTCATGCCGTCCTCTCACTGCGTGTGCATACCCAGTGTATTCGGGTGACGGGCTATGTGCACTCCAGGAGAACATTCGTGCGGCGCGCTCGACCTTCAGTCGCCTCGAGCGTCCGGGCGCATCGCCTTCATCTCCCGCAGCACGTCGACGGCCGAGGTGATGGAGCGCGCACCCTCGTCCTCGTCGCCGTGCCCGAGATCGGCGAGCGTCTGATAGGCCATCTCGCGCCGCCCGATCACGAACCAGATGCCGCGAGCGGGCGCATCCGTCTGATTCGTATACAGGTGCGGGCGGTTCGCATCGAAGCAGAACGAGTCGCCCGGAGCGAGCTCGTAGGTCTCGAAGTCGATGCGCAGGGTGAGACGCCCTTCGAGCAGCACACCGTACTCGAGCGCGGCGTGGCGCATCATCTTGCCCTCGACGGAGGACGAGCCGGCCGGCGCGTAGGTCACGATGAGCGGGTCGGCGACAGAGGAGTCCCCGACCGCCAGGCGCTCCCACGTGACGCCGTTCTCCATCTCGATGACCGGGTTGTCTTCGCGTCGCTGCACGACGGAGTCGCTGGTGCGACCCTCGTGCCGCACGGCGGATCCCGTGGAGTCACCCAGACCTAGCGGGGCCGAGTCGGTGCGCTGATGCCCCATGAGACCGTCCAGCGAGATGCCCAGATAGTTGACCAGGGCATACAGGGTGCTGACCGAGGGCTGAGTCTTGCCCGTCTCCACCTGCGAGAGCAGACTCGCGGACACTCCGACGGCCGAGGCAACCGCGCGCAGGCTGAGTTTGCGCGACTCGCGAACCCGCCGCAGCTCCGCGCCGACATCGAACTGCATGGTCGCACCTTTCGAAATCGGTCGCCGAGTGCTGAGGATCCACCAGGTCGACAGTGGGGGTGAACGTTGACTAGTTGCTGAGCATAGTCGAAATACTCGGCGCGCTCGCGGCGCCATCCCCAGATTCAGCGGATCCCCGGGAGAGATCACGCCCGCCGTGGACCATCACTATTGTACACTCTTACTGAACGACTGACCGTCCGACAGAGGAGGATCACCGTGGATCCCGACGATGACCGCACGCACCCTCGCACCGAGCGTGCCGCATGACCGCCGCGACGCACCCGATCGCCTTTCTTGGCCTCGGCGCCATGGGCGCAGGAATGGCGACGCGCCTCGCCGACCAGGGGTTCGCGGTCACCGTGTGGAACCGCAGCCCAGCGGCCGCGCACGAGCTGGCCTCCCATGTCAGCGTCACGGCGTGCGACTCCCCTACCGCCGCCTTCGAGTCCGTCACCGTGGTGCACTCGATGCTCGCCGATGACGCGGCGCTGCTCGCGGTCTTCGACGATGAGCTTCTCGCGAGCGTCCCGGCGGGTCGCGTGCATGTGAACCATGCAACCATCAGCCCGGCGGCGGCCCGCGAACTGGCCGACCGGCATGCGCGCCACGGTGTCGGATACGTGCAGGCCCCCGTGCTCGGCCGCTCCACGATCGTCACCTCGGGCGGCCTGCTCGTCGTCGCCTCTGGCGATCCGGATGCTGTCGCCGCAGCACAGGCGTCGCTTGAGGCGCTCGGCCAGCAAACCTGGAACCTCGGCGACGACGTCGCCATGGCCGCCATCGTGAAGATCGCCGTCAACTACAGCCTCATCAGTGCGCTGCAGTCGATCGCGGAATCGGTCTCGTTGGTCGAATCCGCCGGCATCGACTCTGAGGAGTTCGTGCGGATCCTCACGCACACGGCGTTCAGCGGGGCCGCGCATAAGGGCTACGGGCCGCTCATCGCCGCCCAGCGCTACGAGCCCGTCGGTTTCGCGATGTCGCTGGGGCTGAAAGATCTGGGTCTCGCCGAGTCGGCCGCGGCCGAGCGCGGTGTCACGCTGCCGCTCGCCCCCGTGCTGCACGAACTGTTCGAGGCGGCTGTTTCCGACCCCGCGCTGAGCGAACTCGACTGGTCGGCCGTGGCTGAGATCACCCGTCGCCGCAGCGGGCTGACGACCCCGTGAGATCGAAGGGCGGCGGAAGACCCGAATTCATCCCGCCGCCCCTCGAGACTGTGTCGGTCTAACGCCCCCCGCGGCCGTCGACTGTATTCATGTGGGACTGCGAATCGCGCAGGGTCGACAGTTCGCCGCCCACTGAGTAGTAGCGCTTGCCTGCCACCAGCAACTCCTCGGCCGGGAACTTCGTGATGACCTCGCACCCGTCATTGGTGACGACGACCTCTTCCTCGATGCGGGCAGCACCCCAGCCATCCGCCGCCGGCCAATAGGTCTCCAGGGCGAACACCATGCCCTCTTCGAGAACCTCGGGGTGATCGAACGACGTCAGACGCGAAAAGATCGGCTTCTCCCAGATCGACAGGCCGACACCGTGGCCGTACTGCAGGGCAAACGCTGCCTCCTCGTCAGGGAAGCCGAACTCCTCAGCCTTCGGCCACACGGCGACCACGTCGGCGGTCGTCGCACCAGGTCGAACGAGAGCAATCGCGCGGTCCATGTACTCGCGGGCTCTGGTGTACGCATCCTTCTGAGCCTGACTCGCGGAACCCACCGCAAACGTGCGGTAGTAGCAGGTGCGGTAGCCGTTGTAACTGTGCAGGATGTCGAAGAACGCCGGGTCACCCGGTCGAATCAGTCGGTCACTGAACACGTGGGGGTGCGGAGAGCAGCGTTCGCCCGAGATCGCGTTGACTCCCTCGACGTACTCCGACCCCAGGTCGTAGAGAGTCTTCGCCACGAGGCCGACAGTCTCGTTCTCGCGCACCCCCGGTCGCAAGAACTCGTACAAGTTCTCGTACGCGGCGTCCACCATCGATGCGGCCTGCGTGAGCAACCGAATCTCGTCACCGGTCTTGATGCGGCGCGCCTCCATGAATACCTGCTGGCCGTCAACGACCTGGATGCCCTCCTTCTGCAGCGCGAACAGAATGGGCAATTCGATCACGTCGACACCGAGCGGTTCGTTGGCGAGCCCGAACTTCTCCAGCTCGCGCTTGATCTTGCGGGCCACTTCCTCGGCGATTCCGGCATCAGGCGGGAACGCGCCCCGCAGAGTAGAGATGCCCGCCCGCGAGCCCGACTCAAGCCTTGGGCGCGTCGCCCCATGGTGCGGTGCGTGAGGGTCGGCGTCGGCTTCCGAATGTGTGTGGTCAAGCCACGGGTTGTAGAGCGAGTGGTGCTTTGCAGCCGACCCGAAGTCCCACACGATGGGATCGGTCTTGCGCGTGATGAGGGCGAATCGGATGAGCTTGTCCATAGCCCACGTGCCGATGTGCGTCGCCGACATGTAGCGGATGTTGGAGAAGTCGAACGCAAGCAGGGCACCGACGTCTGACGCGTCTAGCTGGGCCTTCAGACGCAGGAGCCGATCGGTGCGGAGTCGGTCGAAATCGACCCGTGCCTCCCAGTCGACAGCGTTCATGCCGGTGGTGCCGGTGCTCTTCATGGTGGTCGCCTTCTTGGTCAGTGATGATGTGTGGGGAACGGTTGCGGACGCGGGCTAGGAGCCTCGAGGGATGGCTTCGCGCGCTCGGCGCCGCCAGGCCACGATGATCGGGATGAGGGCAGCGAGAATCACGAAGACGCCCAGCAACCAGTACTGCCACGAAAGACCGAGGGACAAAAAGCTCAACGCACTCGTGATCGTCTGCAGCAGCAAGCCGGCAGCAGCCACCGCAATCGCGGAACCTGACCCTCCGAAGATGCTCGCTCCCGCGATCACGATCGCCGTCACCGAGGTCAGGGTGAGTGCCTGCCCGGTATTGGCATCCCCGATTCCGGTGCGCGTGTAGAGGAGCAGACCGGCAACGGCGGAGAGAACGCCAGCCAGCACAGCGGCAAGGAACCGCATGCGGTCGACGTCCACGCCCATCCGGTTCGCCTTGACCGGATCCGATCCCGCAGCGCGGAGTCCGCGACCAATGGTGGTGCGCTCGATCACGAACCAGAGACCGACTGCGATGAGCACCGCGACCATGAGCACAACCGGAACGCCGGCAAGTGCCGTACCCACGGCTGCCATGATGTCGCCGGTCGCAGACCCCCCGGGAGCGGGTCGCAGAACCTGTGCGACGCCGACGACCGCGATGGAGGTGACCAGAGTGGCGATGACCGGCGGCAGATTGAGCCGCGTGACGAGCAGCCCGTTCACGACGCCCACCGCAGCACCTGCGAGCAGGGCGAGGGCGACGCCCAGGGCGAACACCCCCGGCCCACCTTGCCCGAAGTAGGAGATGACGACGGTGGCAAGAGCCACCACTGACCCGATGCTGAGGTCGATTCCACCCGTCATCACGACGACGAGCTGCGCGAGCCCGACCAGGATGATGACCGAGGTCGCCGCAAGGAGCTGACTGACGCTCAAAGGGTTCAGGAATGCTGACGAGACTACGGTCGTCGACAGACTGAGAACCAGTGCCAAGGCGAGCAGAACAGCGGCCTGAGTACCACCCGGGCCCAGCGGGCTCCGGCGTCGGCGGCCGCTCTGGGCCGTGATCGTGGTGGACTCTGACGTGTCTGTGGAGAGCACCGCCGTGCCGGTGATGGCGCGCTCGGTCACGTCATCACCATTGAGCACCGTCTGCACGCGACCGCGTGAGAACACGACCACACGATCACAAAGACCCTCGAGCTCAACCGCGTCTGTCGACAGGACGATCACGGTTGTTCCGGCCGCGGCCATCGCGCGAAGGAAGGCGTAGATCTCGACGCGAGCCCCAGCGTCGACGCCCTGAGTGGGATCCTCGACCAGGAGCACTCGTGGGTTGCCCAGACGTGCACGAGCGAGCAGCACCTTCTGCTGACTCCCGCCCGAGAGAGAGGTGATGGGCGCCTCAAGCGTGGGGGTCTTCACCGCGAGACCCTCAACGGCCTGGCGAGTGAGCCGATATTCCTGCGCCCGATTGATGACGCCGAACGGCATCGCCTCCCGCAACGAGGGAGCGACGACGTTCTCACGAATCGTCATGGTTCCGAACATCGCCTCACCAAGGCGGTCGCCCGGCAGATAGACAACACCCGCAGTCTTCGCGCTGCGCGGTGAGCGCAACGAGACCTGCTTTCCGGCGAGGGATACGGTTCCCGCGGTGTGTCGGTGCCCGCCGAGCGCCCGCAACACATCGCGCTGACCATTGCCCTCGACGCCGGCAAGACCCAGGATCTCACCGGGCAGGGCATCGAAGGAGACGGATGAGAAGCCGAGGCCACTCAGATCGGTGACGGCAACGACTGCGTCCGTCGTTCCGTCATCGATGCGCTTGTCGGGGAAAGTCGTCTCCAGAGTTCTGCCGACGATGAGCTCGACGATCTGCTCCTCGTCATAGTCGGCGACCAGTCCACGACCGACCACCTTGCCGTCACGGAGCACCGTCAGATCGTCGCCGATCTCCACAACTTCAGGAATGCGATGCGTGATGTAGACGATTGCGGTTCCGGCGGCGAGGAGTGCTTCGATGCGCTCGAAGAGCCAGCGCGTCTCCTCCGGTCCAAGAGCTTCCGTCGGCTCATCGAGAACGAGAACCCCCGGATCACTGGCAAGCGCAGCCGCGATCTCGACGAGATGCGCGTCTCGGAGCGAAAGATGCGATATCAAGGCGCCCGGATCGATCCTCAAGCCGAGCTCGCGAAAGTGGTCCGTCAGCCAGGTCACCGCCTTGGTGCGCGGGGGGCGCTTCGACTCGGGCAAGAGAAGCAGAACGGCATCCACGACCGAAAGAGAGGGAGCGAGCGCGGGAGTCTGGTACACGATTGCAAGACCGCGCTCTCGAGCGTCCCGAGTGTTCACTCGAGGCAACTCTTCGCCGGCCAGGCCGATCGTGCCGGAATCCGGCACGACCGACCCAGCAGCGATTCCGACGAGCGTGGACTTCCCGGCCCCGTTCTCACCGAGGATGGCGTGCACTCGGCCACGGGTGACCGTAACCGACACGTCGTCGAGCGCGCGCACACCCGGATACACCTTGGTGATGCCGGAGAGAATGAGGGGGGCGTCCATGATCATCGTTCTTTCGTGACTAGCTGAACAGGGCGGCGATCTCGTCTGCGGTCAGCAGAGTCGACGGCGTGGCGTCCGGCGGCGAGTCGGGCAGGCAGGCCTCGTTCGGCGCGAGTGCACCGTCGACGATGCCGGCCGAGTCCTCGAAGATCGGCAGCTCGATGAACGAGGCCTCCGAGTTCGACAGACCCTGGAATGCGGCGACGGCCTTGCGCAGACCGATGCGACCCACCCAGGTGCGCGACGACACGGTCGCGAGCTCGTACGTCGGGTTGTCAGCCTTGAGCGTCTCGAACCCGCAGCTCAGCGAGTTGTCGTCAGTCGTAGCGATCGGCGGAACCGAAATGCCCGCCGCCTCGTAGGCACGAATGACGCCGGCAGCGACCGCACCGTAATCGATGATGATCGCGTCGATCTGCTCGCCCTGTCCCAGCAGGCCGGCCATCACCTGCTGAGCCTCTGCAGGGTCCCAGTTGGTGGCGATCGGCTCGTCGTTCAAGAGGGTCACCTGGGGCGCTGACGAGAGCGCCGTCTGGACGCCAGTGAACTGCTGAGTCGACACAAGGTTGCCCGCGGGGCCGCCGAGGAAGACGACGTTGCCGCCCTCATCACCGAGTACGTCAACGGCCCATCCGCCCCACGACTCGCCCACGAATTCGGTCGACCAGTCAGCGTAGTCAAGGAAGTCGGTGCCAGCGGCGCCCTGCGGGTCGGAAGCGATCGCGACCACGTACGAACCGGCCGAGACTGCCTGACGCATCGCGGGCAGGTGCGCCTCGCCGGGCCCGGCAGTGGGAACCACCAGGATGATGTCAGTGCCCTTCGCTGCCAGGCTGGTGATGCCGCTGGTAGTCGCCTCCAGGTCGAACCGGCCCGCCACATACTCGACACTCGTGATCGCGTCGCATCGTGCGGCCTCGCTCTCGATCTCAGCGAGAACGGTCTTCGACCAGCTGTTGAGACCACCGCCGTCGACGACGCCGAGAGTCATCTCCTCCGCGCCCTCAGGGCAGAAGTCCTCGATCGAGCCGAACTGGTCAGTCGTTCCGAAGGTACCCGAGGCGATGTCGGCGGTGAGGTTGCTCCGCTCGTCTCCCTCTCCGCCATCGCTTCCCTCGCTGACGTTGGTCGACGTGCAGCCGGCCAGAATCAGGGCGGAGACAGCCGCGGCAGATACTGCCCCGAACGCTGTCCGCTTGGACGTCATTGTCATGCTCACGTTGTGCTCCTCGTTGAGTTGGTGGTGCTGGGGTTGGGGGTGGTGCTGGATCGCCGGAGAAGTCCTTTCAGCCGTCCGGCGTTGCCACCCAGTTGCAGCTGGGCGACGATCCCGACGCCGATGATGAGCGCCTGGACGATGTTCTGCACGGCAGTGGCCTGCGTGAAGACTTGGACGAGTTGGGCGAGCTGGGCCAGGAAGAGTGCTCCCAGAGCCGTGCCCACGACGCTGCCGCGACCACCCGTGAGAGCGGTACCTCCCAGGACCACGGCAGCAATGCTCGGCAGCAGGTACTCGTTGCCGGCCGTGAGGGTCGGCGTTCTCAACAGTCCGGCGAGCAACACTCCACCAGCCGCCGCGAGCGCGGCCGCCAGCCAGTAGGCCGACACGATGTAGCCACGCGTCGAGATGCCGATGTTCGCAGCACTGCGAGGGTTCTCCCCGACCAACTCAAACCGTCGACCGAGTCGCGTTCCCTTCAGCAGCACGTGAACGGTGAGCACGATGATGATCGCGACGATGGCCAGGGCAGGGATGCCCCACAGCCGGCTCAGCGCGAAGCCGCTCAGTGTCGGGGTGGTCTGCGAGCCGAACCCACCGGAAATCGCCTGGACCGCACCGAGAATGAGGGCGTTGGTGGCGATGGTGACCACGAGCGGAGGAAGTCCGAAGTACGCGATCACAAGTCCGCTGAGAAGCCCGAACAACGAGGTCGCCACGATCGCGACAACGATCGCCGTCTGAAGACCCCACGCGTCGTCGCCGCCGAAGCGCGCAACGATCAACGCACCCAGGGTGACCGCGCCCGGTATGGAGAGATCGAGACCGCCCTGCTGGATGACCAACGTCTGCCCCACCGCGACGATGGCGATGAGTGCGGCGAACGGCAGCATCGACAGAAGCGCGGGTGAACTCAGACTGCCCGGCGCAATCAGGGGGCTGATCGCGAAGAGTGCGACAACGGCGATCAACGACCGGGATCCGGGCCACGACAGAACTGTCTTCAGAGCACCATCCCGATCACGGATCGCTGGCCGTTGCGCCACATTCTCCGTGGCCATCTCGGACATGGACGTCAGCCCTGCTGAGTCGCGAGGTCGGGGTGCCAGGTGCCGTCGAGCTTCGCCTCGGGCATCTCACCCACGATGTAGTCGCGCGATTCCTGTGCACGCGCACGCAGAGCGTCGATGTCGACACCCACCAGAACACCATCCTTCTTGACCTGCGTCCCCTGCACGAAGACGTCGCGCACGAGGCCGGGGTGAGCGGAGTAGACGACGGCGCCGATGGGGTTGTTCATCGGCGTGAGCGCAAGCGAACGACCATCGAGAACGACGAGATCAGCAGCCTTGCCTACCTCGAGCGATCCCGTACGGTCATCCAGTCCTGCCGCGTGAGCGCCGTCAATGGTCGCGAATCGCATTACATCGGTCACGCTCAGTCCGATGCGCTCGAGCACTTCACCGGTCTCGACGCTCGGTGCGTTGTCTAGAGCACGCTGCATGCCGATGGCAGTGCGCATCGTGCCGTACATGTCGCCGCCGTTGGAGCTGCAGACGTCAATGGAGAAGGTCGGGCGGATGCCGGCCTTCAGCAGACGCCCGGTCGCGGGAAAGCCGTGGCCCATCTGCATCTCCACATCGGGGGAGACGGACGCTGTGCCACCGGAATCGGCGATCATGGCCAGCTCGTCGTCGCCGAGAGTGCAGCAGTGCACGTACGTGATGCGGTTGGAGAGCAGGCCGTCGCGCTTGAGCTGTCGAATCGGACCGGATTTGCCCCAGTAGCCGTCGCCGACGTGCACCGTGACGCGCAGGTCGAGATCCTGGGCCAGCCGGAAGTCGTGTTCGTTGACTTCGGGGGTCGTGAACTGCGGGCCGCGCAGAGCGAGCGCCATCGTCACAAGACCGTCATCGCTCGCGAAGTGCTCGTCCCGCACACGCCGCGCGTCATCCGCCGGGTGATTGTGAGGGGAGGGCAACGGAGCACCCCACTGCTTCGACCCCCCACCGTGCGCGAAGACGGCGCGCATGCCGGTGTCCTTTAGCGCCTGCACTGCGGCATCTGCGTGGGCGGGTGTGGCGAGGTTGTGGGACCAGTCCACGAGCGTGGTGATGCCGCTGTCCAGCGCCTCGAGGGCACCGAGATAGTTGCCGGTGTACGTGTCCTCAGGGCGGAAGTACTTGCTCAGGCCGGTGTGCAGACCTGCAAGGTACTCCGTGAGCGACCAGTCCGAGGCGACGTGTCGCACAACCGACTGCCAGGTGTGGCGGTGGGTGTCGACGAAACCGGGGTGAACGATGCGGCCGTGTACGTCGATGACGGCCGCGTCACCCGCGGCGAGGTCTTTGCCGATCGCTTCAATGTTCCCATCGACCCCGATGAGGACGTCGGTGTCGGTCAGGACCTCTCCGGCCCGGGCCGAGGTGATTACGGTGCCGCCACGCAGCAGGGTTCGCGTGCTCATGTCGTCATTGACTCCTTCATCGGGCGACGCGTCGCCGTCAGCGCCTCGTCGCGGGGTGTGCTGGAGTCAGAGTAGAAGCACGATGAACACGTGTCAAGTGTGGCTTACCACTATGTACAATGAAGGTGCATTTATCGCGCCAGATGAGCCTCCTGCGCCTGAGGGCCGCGCGAGAAAATCACCCAGAGTGCACAGCGCGGCGAGGGCGCCGCGCCGCGGGGTCCACAAGGGTCTTGATCCTGCTCGACGTCCCACGACGCAAAGGGTCCAGTCCCTCCGCCACGGTCTGCTCCAGAGTGATCACCTCCGGCGCCACCATGTCCCACAGGCTGGACGCTTCGAGCAGACGCACCGCGTCGGGAATATCTTCTGCGAACACCAGCGCATTGGTTCCCACGACCGAAATCTCGCGAACGGTCCACTCTCCCAGGGGTGCGGCAATGTCGCTGCGCTGGATGCCGACCGGCACCAGGGTGCCACCGCGCCTCAGTAGCGACAGTGCCGTGGCGAACCCGGACGCGGTGCCGCTGACCTCGAACACCGTATCGATCCGAGATCGGAGTTCGTCGACGAGTGCACCTGCGTCACCGCGCGCTGGATTGAAGGTCGCCTGGGCGCCCAACCTGCGCGCGAGCTCGAGCCGGTCGTCATCGATATCGAGGACGATGACCCGCCGCGCCCACTGCACTGCGACGGCGGTGAGGAATGTACCGATGCCACCCGCTCCGACGATGGCGACGACATCATCTGCGCCGACGGCCCCTTGACGCGCAGCGTGCACGGCGATCGCCATGGGCTGGGTCAGGGCCAGCGTGTCGAGAGTCAGTGTCGATTCCGATACGTCGTGCAGAATCTCGCGGGGGACGACCACATACTCGGCGAGTCCACCATCTATGGTCAGTCCTGCCGTGCGATAGCTGTCGCACAGATTTGTGCGACCTCGCCCGCAAGGCTCGCATTCACCGCACGACACCCCCGCCCCACACACCACCCGCGCACCCTCAGAGAAGTCATCAACGCCCTCCCCGACGGCATCGACGACGCCCACGAACTCATGGCCGAGGATCACGGGCGGGCGGGTGAGGACCGGGCCATGGTCCAGTTCAGCGGCATCGCTGCCGCAGACACCGCACGCTGCCACAGCTACGCGCACCTCTCCCGGGCCGGGCTCGGGAATCCGTGAGTCGACGAGCCGAAGGTCCTCGGTGCCGTAGTAGACCAGTGACCGCATCCTCATCGCCCCTCATGCTCGGGTTCCGCCGGGTCGACCGCTCCTCCCCTCCGCATAAAGGGGCTCCTGACGACCGACGCGGCAGACGTGTTTCGCAAGACTGTACGACATGTGCAGTCCGGTGGCATAGCCGAATTCTTGTGCATTGCAATCCTCGGTGCGGGCGCCAACGGTGCTGGCACCAGTTCCGACCTGGTGCGCGCGGGCCTCGACGTCACCTTTGTCGAGCAGTGGCCCGCTCAGGTATCGGGCGCGAGGACGGGCTGCGGGTCGTCATGCCCGATCACCAGACAGTGACCACCGTCAGGATGCTCGACCTCTACGACATCGCTGCGCTTCGGGCGCCTTTCGATCTCGTCCTGATGCTGGTGAAGTTGTGCGACACGGCGTGGGTGGCTCGACGCTCGTCTCGACCGCGGCATTGGGGCTGCCCATGTTGGCAGCGATGGATAGTCCCGGCATGCGCGATCTCATGATTCGCGCCGGCAACGAGGCGCTCGCCGTTGGTCTTGCACTGGGCTATCGGGCTTTGCCGATCTTCGGACTCAGCGAGGATGATCTGCACCACCCAGACATGATCGTCGAGGTTTTCCTGGACCCGTTCTATGCGGGGTTCGTGCTTCCGCACACGACAACGACGATCTGGCACGACTGGCGGAAGGCGCAGCGGAGCGAAGCCCCCGAAAAGCAAGCGTCCCTCCACCCTCGATCTCTCGTCGCGCTACTTATCGTCGTCGAGGTAGGTGTAGGGGTTCGCGATGGGCTCGTCCTCGGGCAGTGCGGGGTTCATCCACTCGGCCCAGGCCTCCTCGCCCAACTCGCCCCGCACATGTTCGACCGACGCCGCGACCCGATCAGCAACGGGCTTCAGGGGCAGACCGATGCGCTCGCCGTCGTACTTGACGACCTTCCCGTTCACGACGACGGTGTGCACGTCGGCGGTGCCCGCCTGGTACACGACGTGAGCGTAAGGGTTGAGGATCGGCGTCATGGCCGGTGACTCATCGTTCTTGAGCAGGACGAGGTCAGACTTCTTGCCGACCGTGATCGACCCGAGCTTGTCGGCCATCCCGAGGGTGTGAGCCCCGCCCATGGTCGCCTGCCACACCGCGTCCTCCGCCTTCATGCGGTTCACGTTGACGGTCTCCCCCTGCGACTGGGCCTCGAGGTGGTCCCGCGAGCGGAACGAACTGAGCGTGGCGCGCATGGCCGAGAAGAAGTCGGCACTCCACCACACGCTCGTATCCATCGACAACGATGCGGTGATGCCGTACTTCTTGGCGACCCAGGCAGAGGGGTAGCCCTGGCCGGCGCTCTGCTCGCTCTCGGTCGAGATCGAGATCGTGCCGCCGGTTGCGGCGATCTTGTGATAGCTGTCGGGCCCGAGCGAACTCGCGTGCACGTAGGTCACGGTGTCGTCCATGAAGCCGTTCTCGTACATGTAGTCGATGTTCGGGTCGCCGTTGACGCCCCAGACTCCCGCGTGCGTCGTGACCCGCAGACCCAGGTCGCGCGCGGCCTCGAACGCAGCTTTCTCGTGAAAGTCGGGGCCCGAGTTCACGTCGAAGGCCACCTGCAGGCCCATCATGTCGTCGGCCCTGAAGTTCTTCACCCACGACTGGAAGCCCGGCTCGTTCATCCACTCCCACGGGGCGCCGAGGTAGTTGCCGTAGGCGAGAACGAATCGACCCGGGATGCTCCGCAACGCGTCCACGGCCGCATCGGCGTACTCCGGCGTGCGCAGGGCGTGCGACCAATCGACGGTCGTCGTGACACCTTCGTCGATCGACTCAAGCGCGCTGAGCTGGTTGCCCGCCGCGATGTCCTCCGCGCGGAAGACGTGACCCCACGTGAGGTAGTAGAAGACGAAGTACTGGCTGAGCGCCCAGTCGCCGCCATACCCGCGCAGCGCCGTCTGCCACATGTGCCGGTGGGTGTCGATCATGCCGGGCATGAGGATCCCGCCCCGCGCGTCGACCTCGAGCGTGCCCTCGGGAACATCGAGCTGGTGGCCAACGCCAGCGATGGTGTCATTCGTGATCAGTACGTCCGCGTCCTCCAGCACGCCTGCGCTGTCCACAGTGATTACCGTCGCGTTGCGGAAGACGACCGGCCGGCCGACCGCGAAATCTTCGGCGTGGAGAGTGGCGTCGGTCATGAGTTCCTCCTCATTGAGCAATTCAATTGGGGTGCACGTCTGTGTGCAGCTCTACTGGAATAGTAAGTCCATGCGCATGGATATATCCAGTGGCAGATCAATGCCTAGGTCAGCCGCCACCCGCGGTCCACGTTGAGGCTCGTGCCTGAGACTCCGTGGTTGTCGAGCAAGAACATCGTCGCTCCCACGATGTCGGCCATCGTCGCAAGCTGGCCGCCCGGCGTGCGCGACTCGTAGCCCTCGAGCACCGCGGCAGGCTTGTCAGCCCAAAAGGGACTGTCGCCGATGATCCCGGGGTGGAGGCCGTTGACCCGCATGGGCGCGAGCTCAAGCGCCATCGAGTGCACGAGGCCCTCCACGCCGCCGTTGATGGTTGCGACGGTCGTCGACCCCGGGTACGGGGCGTCTTTGGCGCGCCCGCCGAACAGCACGACGCCCGTGGCGACGCTGGGCTCGAGCCGGTCGAGCAGGGCATGGACAGTCTCGGTGTAGCCGACGAGCTTGAGGGTCACGAGTCGACGAGCACGAGCAACGTCGTACTCGCGCACCGTGTTCGCGTCGCGCTCGATTGCAGCGAGCACGAGTCCGTGCACCTCGCCGACGACGGCGAGGCTCGACGCGATCGTCTCGGGTTCGGAGATGTCGACGGCGATGCCCGTCGCTCCGTCGCCGATCGACCGGGCGATCTCTTCCGCCCGACTCTGCTCGCGCCCCGTGAGGATCACGCGGTCGCCCCGACCGACGACCTCCTTGGCGATCTCGAGACCGATTCCGGATGTTCCGCCGACGACGACGACGGTGCGCTGGGTCACTGCTCCTCCTCGAGCTTCTCCGTCAGGTAGTTCCAGTCGCGGGCGAACCGATAGGCATGCCGAGCCGGCATCTGCGGCGACTGCGTCTCGAGCCAGCGCACGGGCTCGCCGACCGCTCGGAAGGAGTGCACGCAGCCGACGCCGGCCCATGCGATGTCGCCGGGCTTCATGCGCACCTCGTGGCCGTCGAACGTCGCATCGACCTCGCCATCGAGGATGAGGTAGGCCTCTTCGAGCGGGTGATCGTGAGGGCCGGCGACGCCGTCGGGTTCGTACTGCACCATGAACATCGTGTGCAGCACCGAGCCGAGATCGCTGTCGACCATCATCTTGAGCGAGATGCCGCTGTACACGAGCAGCGCGGTGCGCATGCTCGCCGACTGCGCCAGCAGCTCCTGCGACTGCCTGCCCGGGTTCATCTGCTCGGTCGTGATCGCGCCGAAGGATCGAGTGCGCGGATCGCGCGGGTCGACCGTCACGGGCTCCGCCGGCGCGACGTCGGCCACGCGGTAGGTGTCGTAGCCGTGCTGCTCGCGCGGCGGGGGCGAGTAGATGTCGCTCCACACGGCTGTCGCGTCGCCGATGGACTGCCAGGAGTGCGGAACGCCAAGCGGAATGACGCCGTAGTCGCCGGCGACGAGGTGAACCGTCGCCTCGGGCGTCACGAGGATGACCTCGCCCTCGACGAGGTGGAACGACTCCTCGAAGGAGTGGACGTGGGTCGGGATCTCTCCGCCGGGCTCGAGACGGGACATCCCGAAATCGGTGTGAGCGGCGCCGTCCTCGAACCCGACCGCGCGCCAGCGGGCGTAGCCGCTCGAGTCGGGCGCGAGCGCGCCGGGGTCTCGGTAATCGGCGTCGGCGACCGTGCGCACGACGTAGCGATCCGTCATCATTGACTCCTCTGATCCATCAGCGTGAGCGGACGATCCGTTCAGCACAGATGAACAGAGTCAAAGCGATAGTGGGCCTTCTGTCAAGCGGCGTACAGGGCGGCGATGAGCTGCGGGGCGTTCTCCGGCGACGGCACGAGCTCACCCTGCTCCACGCGCTGCGCGAGCCTCAGCACCGCCTCGTTGACCGGCGCTCGCTCACCGCGGGCCGCGCTCGTCGCGACGACGTACCCGCTGAAGGCGTCGAGCTCGGCTCGGCGGCCCTTCTCCCAGTCCTGCAGCACTGCCACGCGCGTATCGGGCTTCGAGAAGTGCGAGAGCACGCGATCGAGCAGGTCGAGGGAGTACTGGTCCGAGTCGGGAACATCCTGTGCGGCGATGCCGAGGCTCGGCAGCATCGTGATGCCGAGGTCGATCGCGAGAGCGTAGGCCTCGCGCGACATCGCATCCATGACCGGCCGGATGCCGGGCATGTGCGCCGCCTCGAGAAGGGGGACGCCGAGCAGGCCCGAGGGCAGCATCTCCGGGATGTTGGCGATGAGCTTCATCCACTTGGCCGAACGGATGTCGTCGGTCACCTCCGTGACCGCCGCGTGCGCGAGCACGGCCGCTACCTGGTCGAGGCGTTCCGTGGGCTGGCCGTCGAGCGTGCCGACGGAGAACCACGTGTCGGCCGGGGCGACCTGGCGCGTGATGACCCCGGGCTCGCGCATGTTCGCCGCGATGCCGAGCACGCACCCGATCGTGCGCTCGGATCCCACGATCTCGGCGCAGTCGTCGATCGTCATGCCGTTCTGCAGCCCCACGAAGACGGAGTCGGGCGTCAGGAGCGGCCTCATGAGCTCGGCGACCCAGCGCGTGTCGTACGACTTGACGGCGGTGAGCACGATGTCGAAGGGCTCCCGCACCTCGGCGACCTGGCACACGTGCAGGGCCCGCACGGGGGTGACCTGAGTCTCCGTGGGCAGGTGAACTGTCAGACCGTGAGCATTCATGGCCGCGACATGATCGGGCCACTGGTCGATGAGGGTCGCATCCAGCCCCGCCCGCACAAGATCCGCGGCGACCGATCCGCCGACCGCTCCCGTGCCGACGACGGCGATCCTCAGGTCATCGAGCTTCATTGCGCACTCCCTCGGCGTTCAGTAGAGATGAACGTTGCGATCGTACACGGCGCCCGTATTTGGCGCGAGAGCACACCTAACCGGCGGAGCGCCTCCGCGCGACCTCGTACAGCGTGACACTCGCCGCGATGCCCGCGTTGAGCGACTCGGTCGCCGCGGAGATCGGAATCGACACGATCGCGTCGCACGTCTCGCTCACGATGCGCGAGAGCCCTTTGCCCTCGCTGCCGACGACGATGACGATCGGCTGATCGGCCAGCTCGAGCTGCGGCAACGACATGTCGCCGCCGCCGTCGAGGCCGAGGATGAAGAGCCCCTCGGCCTTGAGCGACTTGAGGGTCTGGGTGAGGTTGGGTGCCATCGCGACGGGCGTGCGCGCGGCGGCACCGGCCGACGTCTTCCACGCCGCCGCCGTCACGCCCGCGGAGCGACGCTGAGGAACGACGACGCCGTGGCCGCCGAACGCTGCCGTCGAGCGGATGATCGCACCGAGGTTGCGCGGGTCGGTCACGCCGTCGAGCGCGACGATGAGCGGCACCTCGCCGCGGTCCGTCGCGCGCGAGACGAGATCGAGCGGGTGCGCGTACTCGTACGCCGGCACCGAGATCGCGATGCCCTGGTTCACGGAATTGTCGCCCGTCATGCGGTCGAGCTCGGGGCGCATGATCTCGAGCACGGCGATGCCGCGCTTCGTGGCGAGCGAGAGCGACTCGCGCACTCGATCGTCCATCTCGACGCGCGCCGCGACGTACAAGGCTGTCGCGGGCACCTTCGCGCGCAGGGCCTCGAGCACCGAGTTGCGACCGCTCACGACCTCCGCCGCGTCGCTGCCCTTCGCCGGCCGCCGCTTCTGCCGCTGCCCTCCCCCGTCTCCGCCGCCGCCCGAGCGCGACTTCGCCGCGGCCAGGCGCTCCTGCGCGGCCTTGCGCTTGCCGGCCGGGTGCCACGTGCGGTCCTCCGCCTTCGGGGTGGGGCCACGGCCCTCGAGGGCCTGACGGCCTTGGCCGCCCGACCCGACGGTCGCGCCCTTCTTGCCCTTGCGTGCGCCGGGGCGCTGCGGCTTAGCCATCGATACTCCAGTCTGTTGCCGTCGGTGAATCCTCGAGCACGATCCCCGCCGCGGCAAGGTCGTCACGAATACGATCGGCGGTCGTCCAATCACGCGATTCGCGCGCTGAGCGCCGCTCCACGATGAGGCGATCGACGAGGATGCTCAGGGCACGTCGCGCAGGGTCCGCATCGTCGGCGACACGGTCGCCGGGGGCGTCGAGCCCGAGCACGGCGACCATCGCCCGCGCGGCTCCCGCCGCCGTCGCGACCGCGGCGACGTCGTCTGCGTCGAGCGCGGCATTGCCGGTGCGCACCGTCTCGTGCAGCACGGCGAGGGCCTGCGGCATCGCGAGGTCGTCGTCGAGCGCCGCGGCGAAGTCCTCGGGCACCGTGAGCGGAGCATCCGCGAATCGGGTTCCGGCCACCCGACGCTCCGCGCGCGCGAGGAAGGACTCGATGCGGTCCAGCGCCGCCTCGGCCTCGACGAGCGCCCCCTCGTGGTAGTCGATGGTCGAGCGGTAGTGGGCCGAGCCGAGCCAGTAGCGCACGACAGCGGGGCGCGCTGTGGCGAGCAGGTCGCGCGCGAACACCGAGTTGCCGAGCGACTTCGACATCTTCTGGCCGCCGATCGTCACGAGCCCGTTGTGCACCCAGTGCCGCGCGAAGTCATGACCCGCCGCCGAGGACTGCGCGAGCTCGTTCTCGTGGTGGGGGAAGCGCAGGTCGAGCCCGCCGCCGTGGATGTCGAATGCCTCGCCCAGGTAGCGCGCGGCCATCGCCGAGCACTCGATGTGCCAGCCGGGGCGGCCGGCGCCCCACGGCGACTCCCAGTGGGCGCTCACGGGCTCGTGGGGCTTGGCGCCCTTCCACAGGGCGAAGTCGCGGGGGTCGCGCTTGGCGCGCGCCGGCGCGTCCTCGGCGTGCTCCATGTCGTCGGGCTTCTGCCGGGTGAGCTCGCCGTAGCGCGACCAGCTGCGCACGTCGAAGTAGACGTCGCCGCTGCCGTCCTCGGCCGGGTAGGCGTGGCCGGTCTCGACGAGGCGCGCGATGAGGTTCTGCATGGGGACGATGCTCGCGGTCGCCCGCGGCTCGTAGGTCGGCGCGAGGAGCCCCAGCGCCTGGTACGCCTCGGTGAACTCGAGCTCGACGCGGTAGGCCAGCGCGTACCACTCCTCGCCCTCCGAGGCGTCGAGAATCTTGTCGTCGATGTCGGTGACGTTCCTGATGAACGTCACCTGCAGCCCCCGGTGGGTGAACCAGCGCCGCCAGAGATCGTAGACGAGGGCGCTGCGCACGTGGCCGATGTGCGGCGACGACTGCACGGTGGGCCCGCAGACGTAGATGCCCACGTGCCCGGGCACTCGGGGCACGAAGTCGACGACGGCCTGCTGAAGGCTGTCGTACAGGCGGATGCTCACGCGCCCCAGCCTAACGGCGCGTGCGGAGGCAGCGGCGCGGTCAGGAGCACGGCGCAGCCCGGCGACCGCGCTCGGCGGGCGGAGCCGCACGCGCCGCAGGAGCGGCGGCGCGTTAGGAGACGCCGTGTAGCAGCGCAGTCGCGACCGCGGTCAGTCCTTCGCGGCGGCCGGTGAAGCCGAGCCCGTCGGAGGTGGTCGCGGCAACGCTCACGGGAGCGCCGAGCAGGCGGGAGAGGAGCGCTTCGACCTCGTGCCGTCGTGCCGCGAAACGGGGCCGTGCGGCGATCACCTGCACGGCGACGTTGACGACGTCGAACCCTGCGTCGCGCACGAGCTCGAGTGCGGCGGTCAGGAAGACTGCACCACGAGCATCCGCGAATCGGGGGTCGTCGACGCCGAAGCGCGACCCGATGTCGCCCAGCCCGGCCGCCGACAGCAGCGCGTCGCAGACGGCGTGCGCGATCGCGTCGCCGTCGCTGTGCCCGGCGAGGCCTGCTTCGTCGGGCCAGTAGAGCCCGCCGAGCCACAGCGGCTGGGAGTCGTCGTAGGCGTGCACGTCGACGCCGATGCCGGTGCGGATGGCGGGGCGGGCGCGCGCCAGCAGCAGCTCGGCCCGCCGCAGGTCCCACGGCGTGGTCACCTTGAAGGCGGCGTCGTCCCCCGCGACGGTGACAACGGGATGCCCGGCCGCGGCGTACACGGAGGCGTCGTCGGTGTGCCCGGGGCTCGCGATGGCGGCCGCGGCGCGGTAGGCCTCGAGCGGGAAGCCCTGGGGCGTCTGGATGGTGGCGAGCTCGGAACGGTCGACCTGGTCGCGCACGCGCCCGTCGGGGGTGGTGCGCGCGATCGTGTCGATGACGGGCAGGGCTGGGATCACGCCGACGCCGTCGGCCCGGACGCGCTCGACGACCCGCTCGAAGACGTCGGTCGGGGTGAGGGCGCGCGCGGCGTCGTGGATGAGCACGACGTCGACCGCGTCGGGCACGGCCGCGATGCCGGCGGCGACGGACTCCTGACGGGTGGCCCCGCCGACGACGATCGTGACGTGCTCGGAGGCGTGACCGGCGACGCGTCGGGCAATGCGGTCGGCCTCGTCACGGTGACTGAGCGGGGCGACGACGACGAGGTGAGCGGGCTCGGCCAGCGTGAAGATGCGTTCGAGGGCATGCTCAAGGAGGCTACGGCCGGCGAGCGGCACGAACGCCTTCGGTTCGGCGTGCCCGAGCCGGGTGCCGCTGCCGGCGGCGACGACGACGACGGCGAGGGTGGGCGCGCTCATGCGACCGAGCGTATCCGACACCGATGCTGACGCCGCCGCCGAGTGGGCGTCGACCGTCGGCAACGGCGGATCAGGAGGCGAGAACCTCGTCGAGAGTGCTCGAGGCCTTCTCTTCGTCGGTCTTCTCGGCGAGGGCGAGCTCCGAGATGAGGATCTGGCGAGCCTTGGCAAGCATGCGCTTCTCGCCCGCGCTCAGCCCGCGATCCTGGTCACGGCGCCAGAGATCGCGCACGACCTCGGAGACCTTGATGACATCGCCCGAAGCGAGCTTCTCGAGGTTGGCCTTGTAGCGGCGCGACCAGTTGGTCGGCTCTTCGGTGAAGGGAGCCCGCAGCACCTCGAAGACCTTGTCGAGGCCGTCCTGACCGATGACGTCGCGCACGCCCACGAGATCGACGTTCTCCGCCGGCACCTCGATGGTCAGGTCACCCTGTGTGACGTTGAGCTTGAGGTAGAGCTTCTCTTCACCCCTGATGGTTCGGTTCTTTACTTCGATGATCGTCGCCGCCCCGTGATGGGGGTACACGACCGTCTCGCCGACCTGAAAAATCATGGATGGTGGTCCTTCCGCAGAACATCGATTCTACCACAGGCATTTCTCAGATTCCCGGGCCGGTCGACCCCGCCCGAGCGCTCCCGCCGGGCGGCACCGCGACCGTCCCGGCCTCGCTAGACTGGAGGTCGGTCGCGCTCTCGCGGGCGACTCCCGCCCGCGCAGCGACCGCCGAGACGACGGCCACGGGAGGCTACGCACGTGAAGAACCGCTGGGCAGCAGCTACCGCACTCGCCGCCGCACTCATGCTCGGCACGACCGCGTGCACGTTCTCGGCCGAGATCGCCACGCAGAAGGACTACGACCCGAGCGACGGCGTGAGCACCGAGTTCGGCGAGCTCTCCGTGTACAACGCGATGCTCATCGGCGAGGATCCCGATGCGCTCAACCTCGTCATGACGGTGTTCAACCCGACCGACAGCGTGCGGCGGGTCGAGGTGCAGTGGTTCGTCGACGGCGAGCGCGTCACCGAGTCGATCTTCGCCGAGGCCTCCGGGCTCACCTCGGTCGGCGGGCCCGACCAGCCGTCCCTCCTCGTCACCGGTCTCGACACCGTCATCGGCGGGCTCGTACCGCTGTACTTCAGTACGAACACGGGGTCGGTGAGCGAGCTGCTCGTGCCGACCCTTCGTGGTGACCTCGAGGAGTACGACGAGTACGCCCCCGAGTTCGTCGTCGTGCCCGACGAGGAGTAGCCGCCTCCGGGGCGCTGCGGCTAGCCCTCGAAGCGGTACCCGAGGCCGCGCACCGTCACGAGGAGCCGCGGGTTCGAGGGGTCCTTCTCGATCTTCGAGCGGATCCGCTTGACGTGCACGTCGAGCGTCTTGGTGTCGCCGAAGTAGTCGGCTCCCCAGACGCGGTCGATGAGCTGACCCCGCGTGAGCACGCGGCCCGCGTTGCGCAGCAGCAGCTCGAGCAGCTCGAACTCCTTGAGCGGCATCGCGATCTCGCGGCCGTCGACGGTCACCTGGTGCCGATCGACATCCATGCGCACGCCGTTGGCCTCGAGCGCACTGTCGGCGAGGCCGTCGTCCTCGACCTGGCGGCGCAGGACGGCCCGGATGCGCGCCAGCAGTTCCCGAGTCGAGTACGGCTTCGTCACGTAGTCGTCGGCACCGAGCTCGAGACCCACGACGATGTCGACCTCGCTGTCCTTCGCGGTGAGCATGATGATGGGCACGCTCGAGCGCTGTCGCAGCTCGCGGCACACCTCGGTACCCGAGAGCCCGGGCAGCATGAGATCGAGCAGCACGAGGTCGGCCCCCGCGCGATCGAACTCGGTGATCGCCGCGAGGCCGTCCTCGACGACCGTCGGCTCGTAGCCCTCCCGGCCGAGAAGGTAGGCGAGCGGCTCGCTCAGCGAGGGCTCGTCTTCAACGATGAGGATGCGGGTCATGTGCGCGCTTTCGATCGAGTGGGTGCCGCCTCGAGGACGCGAGGCAGCCTGATGGTGAAGGTCGAGCCACGGCCCGGCTGGGACCAGACGCGAATCTCGCCGCCGTGATTCTGCACGACGTGCTTGACGATGCTGAGGCCCAGGCCCGTGCCGCCGGTGGAGCGCGACCGCGCCTGGTCGACGCGGAAGAAGCGTTCGAAGACGCGATCGAGCTCGTCATCGGGTATGCCGATGCCCTGATCGGTCACAGCGATCTCGATCGTGTCCTCCGTGCCGCTGACCCCGATGCCGACCCGGGAGGGTGGCACGGAGTACTGGATGGCGTTCGCGATGAGATTGTGGACGGCGGTCACGAGCATCGCCTCATCTCCCCAGACGCGCAAGCGCTTCTCACCGCCGCCGACGAGGGTGATGCCGAGGCTGTCAGCGGCGACGCGGTTCTTGTCGATCGCGGCCTGCACCACATCATCGACCTTCACCTCCTCGGCCGTGTCGAGCACGTCGATCGCCTGCAGCCGCGAGAGCTCGATGATCTCCTGCGTCATCGACGCGAGACGGTTGGCCTCGGTGGTCAGGCGCTGCGCGAAGGCGCGCACCTGGTCGGGGTCGTCCGAGGCCTGCTCGAGCGCCTCGGCGAGAAGCCCCACGGCGCCGATGGGCGTCTTGAGCTCGTGGGAGATGTTCGCCACGAAGTCGCGTCGTACGGCGTCGAGGCGATACGACTCGGTGCGGTCGTCGGCGATGAGCAGGATGAAGCGCGAGCCGAGACGGGCGACGCGCACGACGAGGTGCAGCGAGACATCGCCGAGTGGCCCTCTGCTGATCTCGAGCTCCTGGGTGACCGGCTCGCCCGTGCGGCGCACGTCGTCGACGATGCTCACGAGCGTCGGCTGTGCGAGGCTGCGGTGCCACACGAGACCGAGGGCGTACGCCCCCGGTGAGGCCGTGACGACATTGTTGCTCGGGTCGAGGACGACGGCGGCCGATTCAAGTGCGTCGATCACCTGATCGACGCCATCCGGAACCGACGAGGATGTGACCTCCGCCGCCACGCGACCGCGCCGGGCGGCGCTCACGACGATCGCGACAGCCCCGCCCCCGACGATCGCACCGATGGCGAGGGCGAGGGGCACGAGCAGTGCCGAGTCCATGAGGACTAGATTAGTGACAGTCATCGCACGGAGATCACGATCGGGCGGCCCGGTGAGGCCAGGCGCCGCAGTGTTCACACCGACGTCACCGGTCGTTCATCCGACGGCGACACTGTAGGTCGGTCCGCCCGTTGGGCCGTACGACTCGAAGAAGTAAGGATGTGTGCCCCATGCGCGAAGTGTTCCAGCAGGAGTTGCAGGAGGTGCAGGAGCGCCTCGTCGAGATCTCCGGACTGGTCGCGGTGTCCATCGACAACGCGACGCGCGCGTTCAACGAGTCGAACGTGGAGCTCGCCGAGACCGTCATCGCCGATGACGCCAAGATCGACGCGGCCTGCGCCGAGCTCGACGAGCTCGCCATCAACATCCTCGCCCGGCAGCAGCCGGTCGCCCGCGACCTTCGCATCGTCGTGAGCGCGCTGCGCATCAGTGCCTCGCTCGAGCGCATGGGAGACATGTCGGAGCACATCGCGCAGCTCGCGCGGTACCGGTTCCCCGACAAGGTCGTGCCCAAGAGCCTGCGCGGCACCTTCAAGGACATGGGTGCACTCGACGTCGTCATGGCGCGGATGCTCGTCGAGCTTCTCAAGACCGAGGACGTCACGATCGCTGAGGCGATCCGCAACGAGGACGACAAGGTCGACTCCCTGCACCTGAGCGTCTTCGATAAGGTGCTCGGCGAGAAGTGGAAGGGCGAGGCCGTCGACACCGTCGATGCGACCCTCGCGAGCCGCTACCACGAGCGCTTCGCCGACCACGCCGTCTCGATCGCCAAGAAGGTGCAGTACCTCGCCACGGGCGACTGGGTACCGACCGAGGTCTAGCGTTCCCTTTCCGTCTAGATGAGCGGGAACTGGTCGAGCACGACCACGCGTCCGTCGTCCCCGTCGGGGGCGAGGTCGAGCACGGCGATCGCACGCAGCTCCAGGCGCTCCCCGCGGTCGAGACGCTCCTCGGCCCCCACGGGCGCGTGAGGCTGATAGGCCCCGGCCACGATCGACGGGTCGTCGACGCGCACCCCGAGCTCGCGCAGCAGGAGCACGAGCGTCAGATGCGCCTCGATGAGCTCCTCGGCGTCGTCAAGCAGCGTGACCTCGATCTGGTCCGCGCCGATGACCTCGTCGTCGCCCCCGGTCGCCTCGAAGGGCCCGTAGCTCGCGTAGGCGGCCTCGACTGCGGCGACGATCTGATCCGGGTCCGCCTCGCTGCTCGCGGCCCCGAAGAGGCTCACGTGCAGGGGCAGGGCATCCGGCTCAAACTCGGCCTCGAGGGCGACCTCGTCGAGGAAGGCGACAACGGCGAAGCGCAGCACGGGCGCGGCCTGCTCGCCGCCTACTTCTTGCCCTGGCTCGCGACGGCGGCGGCGCCGGCCGCGGCCGCCTCGGGGTCGAGGTACTCCGCCGGCTTCACGGGCATGAAGTCGTCGCCGAGCTCGTACACGAGCGGAATGCCGGTCGGAATGTTGAGACCCGCGATGTCATCGTCGCCGATGCCGTCAAGGTGCTTCACGAGCGCCCGTAGAGAGTTGCCGTGCGCCGTGACGAGCACCGTGTGACCCGCGGCGAGGTCCTGGGTGATGTCGCTCTGCCAGTAGGGCAGCATGCGGTCGATGACGAGCTTGAGGCTCTCGGTGCGCGGCACCTCGCCGTCGATGCCCACGTAGCGCGGGTCGTGCACCTGGCTGTACTCGGCGTCGTCGTCGAGCACCGGCGGCGGAGTGTCGAAACTGCGTCGCCAGGTCATGAAGAGCTCCTCGCCGTGCTTCTCGAGGGTCTCGGCCTTGTTGAGGCCCTGCAGCGCACCGTAGTGGCGCTCGTTGAGGCGCCAGCTGCGCTTGACGGGCAGCCAGTCGAGGTCGGCGGTCTCGAGGGCGATATTGGCGGTGTGGATCGCACGCTTGAGCAGGGACGTGTAGAGGATGCGAGGCGCGAGCCCCGACTCCCTGATGAGCTCTCCCGCCCGCCGTGCCTCCTGCCTGCCCTGCTCGGTCAGTTCGACGTCGACCCAGCCGGTGAAGATGTTCTTCTCGTTCCAGACGGAGTGGCCGTGGCGTAGCAGGATGAGCGTGTGAGTCATGCCTCCAGCCTACCGAGGCCCCTCGACCGAGTTGAATAGGGGCACGGTGCAGGGGCGCGTGACGCGCGGGACGACGGGCACGAATCGCCTGCGTCGCATGGATCGCTGGATCGCCGCGCACCCCGCGCTGCGCCGTACGACCGACCCGCTCGTCGTCGACCTCGGCTTCGGCGCCTCCGCCTGGACCACGATCGAGCTGTTCTCGCGCCTGCGCGAGGTGCGACCGGATGCTCGGGTGACGGGTCTCGAGATCGATCCGGTACGGGTGCGGCTGGCTGCGCCGCACGTGCGCGAGGGGCTCGACTTCGCCGTCGGCGGGTTCGACGTGCCGCTCGACGGCGGGCGGCGGCCCGCCGTCATCCGCGCGGCGAATGTGCTGCGTCAGTACGACGAGCACGAGGGCGAGGGCGCCTGGCGGCTCATGCGAGAGCGCCTGCAGCCCGACGGGCTGCTGCTCGAGGGCACGAGCAACGAGGTCGGCCGCGTCGCCAGCTGGGTGGGTCTCGACCCGGAGGGGCCGCGCACCTTCACGATCTCGCTGCACCTCCCGAGCCTCGAGCGCCCCTCGATCGTGGCGCAACGGCTGCCGAAGGCGCTCATCCACCGCAACGTGCCCGGCGAGAGCGTGCACGCGCTGCTGCGGGATCTCGACGCGCACTGGGCACACCACGCCGCCCTGGGAGCCTTCTCGGCCCGCCAGCGCTGGGTGGCGACGGTGCGAGGCCTCCGCGCGGCGGGCTGGCCCGTGCGCGACACCGAGGTGCGGTGGCGGCTCGGCGAGCTCACCGTCGACTGGGCCGCCGTCGCCCCTCTGTCGTAGGGCCGCCAAGCGGTCGGTCAGAGGGGCGGCAGGGTCGCGCGCGCCTCCTCGGCGGGCATCCCGGCGGCCAGAAGCACGTCGAACGCGAGCGGCCGCAGCAGCACGATGACCACCTGGTCGGCCACGCTCGCACCCTCGATGCGGTCGGGGGCGAGACGCCCCGCGAGCTCGGCGGCGACCGCGCGCAGGGCGTAGCGCGCCGCGGGCTCGTGGTGGCTGCGGCCAAGCAGCCGAACGACCTCGGCGGCGCGCTCGACGACGTCGGCGAGGGCGCGGCGCTCCCCATGGTCGCGCACGAGCACGTCGATACGGCGGGCGAGCGCTCGCACGTGCCGCGTGACGAGGTCGGCGGTCTCGAGCAGCTGCGCCTCATCGCGCAGTCGCGCGCGGTGGCGGCGCAGCCACGGGCTCACGTCGGCGACCGCTCGAGCGCTCTCGAAGCTGCGCTCCCACTCGTCGATGAGTCGCTGGGTGCGCCGGGATCTCGCGAGCGCGAGGTCGGCGGCGGGCTCATCACCGTGGCGCAGCGCGGCGACGAGCCCCTCGAGGGACTGGTCGAGCACGGAGAACAGCGCGCGCGCCTCGTCTCGCACCCGCACGACGTCGAGCCGGGGAATGAGCGCGGTCGCGGCGAGCGCCATGGCCCCGCCGATGAGCCCATCGAGGCTGCGGGCGAACACTCCCGTCTCGGGGTCGGGCAGCAGGGCGACGAGCATCGACTGCACGGCGGCGGCGATCGCGAACGGGGCGGAGGGCGAGACCGCCCGCGCGACGATGAGCGTGGCGGCGAGGATGAGCGCGAGCTGCCCGATGCCGCGGCCGATGCCCGCGACGATGAGGGCAGAGACGATGATGCCGATGTTGATGCCGATGACGGTCTCGAGCACGCGGCGCGGGCGGGCGTCGCGTGCGAGACCGAGCGCGATGATCGTGACGGTCACGGCGACGACGGGCACCTCGTGCCCGAGACCGAAGCGGGCGATGAGGTACGCCGTCGTCGCGGCGACGACGATCTGCGCGATGCCCGACAGGGACCGCACGACCCGCTGCCCCGCGGCGCGCAGACCCAGCCTGCGGCGGATGCTCCGCTCGAGCCGGCGCAGCGGGTCGGGCATGCCGGCCATGGTCGTCGGCCTCGCCCGCTAGCGCTGCACGGCGCCGAGCCGCGGCATGCGGGGCACCCCCGCGGTCGCGCCGGCCTCGACGGGCACGATGACCTCCTGCGCGGCGGCGACGAGCTCGGCGGGCGACTCGCCCTCCTCATCAACGCGCACGACGAGCGGCGCCTGCGGGTCGAGTGTGCGCTTGACGACGGCGAGGCCGATCGGCCCGAGCTCGTGGTGGCGGGCGCTCGAGGTCACGGTGCCCACCTCCTTGTCGCCGTTCAGCACGATCGAGCCTTCGCCCGGCAGCACGCCGGCCGAGCCGTCGAGGTGCAGCAGCACGAGGCGGCGCGGCGGGTGCCCGAGGTTGTGCACCTTCGCGACGGTCTCCTGCCCGCGGTAGCAGCCCTTGGCGAGGTGCACGGCCGAGCGCATCCAGTCGAGCTCGTGCGGGATCGTGCGCTCGTCGGCCTCGGTCGCCTGACGCGGCCGCCATGCGGCGATGCGCAGGGCCTCGAGCGCGAGGGTGCCGGCGACGGCGAACTCGTCGGCGCGAGCCCGGTCGGCGAGCATCGAGAGCTCATCGCGCGCGACGAGAATCTCTGCGGCGGGGAACGCCCCTCCCGGATGCTCCGCCGACGCCGCGTATTGCCACCCGCCCTCCTGCACGGCCGTCCACGGGTCGCGCCACACGAGGGGCACGTCGTGCGGGGCGGCAGCGCTCACGAGCAGGGCACCACCCGCACCGTCGACGTCAGCGCCGCTCAGCTGCCCGAGCGTCGCCCACTCGGCGGAGACGTCGGCGACCTCGACCTGCATCATGAAGCGCATACGGTCGAGCCACGCGGCGAGGGGCGCGGCCTGCTCGCCGTCGAGGAGCAGCCACGTCGTGGTGCCGTCGTCGACGAGACGCATGCTGTGCTCGAGCCGGCCCTGCGGGTCGAGCAGCAGGGTCTCGGCGCTCGACCCCGGTGCGAGGTGCGCGATCGACTGCGAGGTGAGGGAGTCGAGCCAGCGGAGCCGGTCCTCCCCCGTGACGGTCACGACGCCGCGGTCGGAGAGGTCGACGATCGCGCGGCCCGCGGCGAGCATCCTCTGCTCAGCGACCGGCTCGCCGTAGTGGGCCGCGACGCTCCCTGAAGAATCGGCGACGGCGCCGGGAAGGGTGAGGAAGGGGGAGATCATGTCATTCCTGACGGTTGAGCGTGCCGGAGGCGTGCGTGCGCAGGTCGTTGCCGAGCGCGGCGATGTCCCACGCCCACAGCAGGCGGCCCTCGACGAGGCCGTAGAGGCGCGTCGCCGCGCTGTAGTCCTTCGCGCTCGCCGAGCGCATGACGGCGTCGGTCTGCAGGTCGATGCGAGCCGGCTGCGCGCGCCCCAGGTAGAGCTCGCTCACGCCGCCCGGGTGGATGATCGCGACCTCGACGTCGAAGAAGCCGTCCGCGGTGCGCAGGGCCTCGACCTCGTCCGCGGTGGCGAAGGGCCGCGCGCCGTCGCCGGGCAGCATTCCCGGGCCAGGGTCGCCCGGTTGCGCGGGCCGGTGCAGCCGCCAGTAGCCGGCCTCGGCGTTGAGGGGCGTGTTCGCCTCGTCGAGCAGCCAGGTCTGCGAGGAGTAGTTGAGGTACCCCAGGCCGTCGTGGCTGAAGCTCACGCGCTGGCCGAACTCGTGCTCGCGCAACTGGTCGCCATCGACGTAGTGCACGACGCCCGTGCCCTCCCACAGGCCCAGGAGCCAGGCGAGGGGAGCGAGCTCGGCGGGGAGGTCGGAGTCGAGTGAGATCACGATGTCACGAGCAGACGGTCGAGGGTACGCGGTCGCGGAGGGCGCGGAGCGCCGCTCAGCGCTGGCCGCGGTACAGGTTGACGAGCACGACGACGGAGACGAACCCGATCGCGAGGGTCGCCAACCCGAGGAGGCCGAGGAAGAAGATTTCGAGGGCGAGCAGCATGGCCCTAGTCTACGCCCGCGATGATGAGCAGAAGCCCCGTGGCGGCGGCGAGGATCAGCACGATACCGCTCGTCGTGACGAGCAGCCGGGTGACGAAGCCCTCCTTGAGCTGCAGGCTCACCTGCACCGCAAAGGTGACGAGCAGTGCGCCACCGGCGATCGCGGGCAGGGCATCCCCCCAGCGGTCGTCCGGCAGGAGAGTCGCGGCGAGCACGACCGCCACGACGACCGCGATCCACACGGGGATCGCCGTCGCCAGAGTGCGGGTCATGACCCCATGGTAGGCCGCTTGTAGACTGGCGGGGACACCGTGGAGGACACATGGCGCAGCTGCTCATCCTGACCTCGCAGGTGAACGCCGACGTTCTCCCCGCGCTCGGTCTGCTCAGCCACCGGGTTCGCCAGATCCCCGCTGAGCCGGCCGCTCTCGTCGGAGCGCCCGCCGCCGACGCCGTGATCGTCGACGCGCGCACCGATCTGGCCGCCGCGAAGTCGCTGTGCAAGATCCTCACGACGACGGGCGCCGGCTCGCCCCTCATCGTCGTGCTCACCGAGGGCGGTCTCACGGCGATCAACGCGGAGTGGGGCGTCGACGACGTCATCCTCGACACGGCGGGGCCCGCCGAGGTGGATGCCCGGCTCCGGCTCGTCATCGGTCGCCAGGCGATCGGCCCAGAGACCTCCATGATCCGCGCATCGGGCGTCGTCATCGACGAGGCGAGCTACTCGGCGAAGGTGCACGGCCGCACGCTCGACCTCACGTTCAAGGAGTTCGAGCTGCTGCGCTTCTTCGCCACCCACCCGAGCCGCGTCTTCACCCGCGAGCAGCTGCTGAGCGAGGTGTGGGGCTACGACTACTTCGGCGGCACCCGCACGGTCGACGTGCACGTGCGGCGCCTGCGCGCCAAGCTCGGCGACATGGAGTCGCTCATCGGCACGGTGCGCAACGTCGGCTACCGCTTCACTGTTCACGAGGATGACACCGAGCAGCAGACGGTATCCACCTGATCGTCAACGTGGTCACGTTCGTGCAAGCGTGCCCACACGCTGCACGCAGTGCGACTATCCGAACTTGCCCGAGACGTAGTCCTCGGTGTCCTTGATGCTGGGGTTCGAGAAGATGGTCGCGGTGTCGTCGACCTCGATGAGCTTGCCCGGCTTGCCGGTACCGGCGATGTTGAAGAATGCCGTGCGGTCGCTCACTCGGCTGGCCTGCTGCATGTTGTGCGTCACGATGACGATCGTGTAGTCCTGCTTGAGCTCCTCGATGAGGTCTTCGATCGCCAGGGTCGAGATGGGGTCGAGCGCCGAACAGGGCTCGTCCATGAGGATGACCTCGGGCTCTACGGCGATCGCGCGGGCGATGCACAGACGCTGCTGCTGTCCACCCGAGAGACCGTTGCCGGGACGGTCAAGGCGGTCCTTGACCTCGTTCCACAGGTTGGCCCCCTTGAGCGACTTCTCGACGAGCTCGTCGGCGTCGGACTTCGAGATGCGCTGGTTGTTGAGCTTCACACCCGCGAGAACGTTGTCTCGGATCGACATGGTCGGGAAGGGATTGGGCCGTTGGAAGACCATGCCCACCTGACGGCGCACACGTACGGGGTCGACCCCGGGGCCGTACAGGTTGTTGCCGTCGACGAGCACCTCTCCGTCCACCCATGCGCCGGGGATGACCTCGTGCATGCGGTTCAGTGTGCGGATGAACGTCGACTTGCCGCACCCGGAAGGGCCGATGAGCGCGGTGACGCTGCGAGGCTCGATGACGAGGTTGACACCCTCGACGGCCTTGAACTTGCTGTAGTAGACGTCGAGATCATTGACTTCAATGCGCTTTGACACGGTGGGTGCGTTCCTTACGATTATCGGCCGAGCTTGGGGGCGAAGATGCGGGCGACGAGTCGCGCTGCCAGGTTGAGGATCATGACGATCGCGATGAGCGTGAGGGCGCCCGCCCACGCGCGGTCGATGTAGGGCTGGAAGTCTGTGCCCTGGCTGATGTACGAGTAGTAGACGTACACCGGAAGGCTCTGCATGCGCCCTTCGGTGAGATCGAAGTTGAAGTTGTTGGAGAAACCGGCCGCGATGAGCAGGGGCGCAGTCTCGCCGATGACCCGGGCGATGGAGAGCATGACGCCTGTCGCGATGCCGGCTATCGCGGTCGGGATGACGACCTTGAGAATGGTGAGCCACTTGGGTACGCCAAGGGCGTAGGACGCCTCGCGCAATTCGTTGGGAACCAGTCGCAGTATGTCTTCGCTCGAGCGCACGACGACGGGAAGCATGAGGACCGTCAGGGCGGCAGCGCCTGATAGCCCCACGCGCGTGCCAGGGCCCAGGATGAGCTCGAAGAGCGCGAAGGCGAACAGACCGGCGACGATGGAGGGGATGCCCGTCATGACGTCGACGAGGAACGTGATCGCCTGGGCGAGACGGCCGCGCCCGTACTCCACGAGATAGATCGAGGTGAGCAGACCGATCGGCACAGAGATCAGGGTCGCCACGCCGGTCATGAGCAGCGTGCCGATGATCGCGTGCGCGGCTCCTCCGCCCTCGCCGAGCACGTTGCGCAACGACAGCGTGAAGAAGTCGAGGTCAATGCGCCCGCTGCCTTGAGCGACCACCGTGAACACGAGGGAGATGAGAGGCAGCATCGCCACGACGAAGGCCAGACCGACGAGGGCCGTGACGAACCGATCCTTGGCGCGACGCGAGCCTTCGATGAGTCGCGACACGATATAGACGAGAAGCACGTAGCCGACGACCCCGAAGAACACCGCACCTACGATGTTGAAGTCTTCTTCGCCTGAGCCGACCTGGAGCAGGGCGAACACGGCAGTAGAGGCGAGAAGGCTCCCCGCGAGGATGCCCCAGGGAGCGGCGGCGGGCAACCGACCAGCGGTCAGGGGGTTGACCGCAGCCTGAGGCGGGCTGACTGTGCTGACCATGATCAGTTGGCTCCCGAGAAGTCTTTGCGGCGGTTGACGATGTAGCGCGCGATGGAATTCACCACGAGGGTGATCGCGAAGAGGATGAGCCCGGTGGCGATGAGCACATTGACGTTGATGCCGTACGCCTCCGGGAATCTGAGAGCGACGTTCGCGGCGATCGTCAGGGGGTTGACGGACCCGATGAGGTCGAACACGATGACCCCGCTGCCTGAGAGCACCATCGCCACCGCCATCGTCTCACCGAGCGCTCGCCCGAGGCCGAGCATCGCACCGGCGATGACACCGGGCCGTCCGAAGGGAAGAACAACGGTGCGGATCATCTCCCAGCGGGTCGCACCGAGCGCGAGGGCCGCCTCCTCGTAGAGCGGAGGGGTCTGCAGGAACACCTCCCGCGAGATCGCGGTGATGATGGGAAGGATCATGACGGCGAGCACGATGGCCGCGGTGAGCATCGTGCGCCCGGTCCCTGATACGGGACCGGCGAACAGCGGGATCCACCCGAGGTTTTCTTCCAGCCAGACGAAGCTCGGCTGAATCGCGCCTGCCAGCACGTTCGCGCCCCACAGACCGAAGACCACCGAGGGGACGGCGGCCAGAAGATCGATGATGTAGCCGAGGCCCTGGGCCAGGCGGCGAGGCGCGTAGTGCGAGATGAACAGCGCGATGCCAATAGCAAGCGGCAGAGCCATGACGAGCGCGAGCGCCGCCGCCCACAGGGTTCCGAAGATCAGGGGAACGACGAACTCTACGAAGTTCTCGCCCTCTGTATAGATCGATACCGACTCCGGGTCGGCGAACATGCCCGGGATGCCCTGCAGCATGAGGAAGCCGGCTACGGCGGCGAGGATCGCGAGGATGAGACTGCCCGAGATGAGGGCGCTCGCGGAGAAGACCCGGTCGCCAGGCCGCTGCTTCGCCTTGGGGCGAATGATCTCAGGCGATGTCATGGGGGCTGTCTCCTCGGCTCCGGCGCGGATTCGCGGTCGTC
>NZ_VIKT02000006.1:0-8411 GCF_009371975.2 Microcella pacifica | reverse complement strand
GTCGGGCCCGCGAACTACTCGGTGCTACTGGATGGCGTCGATGAAGCCCTGAGCCTCGGAACGCAGGTCGGCCGAGATCGGGGCCGAACCAGCCGCCTCAGCGGCGAGGGCCTGGCCCTCTTCGCTGATCACGTAGCTGAGGTACGCCTTGACCAGGTCGACCGGGGCACCCTCGGTGTACTCGTTGCACGCGATGAGGTACGAGACGAGCACGATCGGGTAGACGCCGACCTCTTCCGAAGCACGGTCGAGGTTGATCGCGAGGTCACCCGGGCCGCGGCCCTCAACGCGAGGGGACGCGTCGACGATGGCTGCAGCGGCCTCCGGAGAGAAGGGTACGAAGTCGCCACCCACGGCGACCGCGACGGTGCCGAGGTCACCGGCGCGCGACGCGTCGGCGTAGCCGATGGTGCCGGTGCCGTTCGTGACAGCGTCGACGACGCCGGAGGTCTGCGGTGCAGCCTCTCCGCCGTACTCGGTCGGCCACGTCTCGATCTGGCCAACGGTCCAGACATCGGGGGCGTTAACCGCGAGGTAGTCGGTGAAGTTCGCCGTGGTGCCCGAGTCGTCCGCGCGGTGCACGGCCGTGATCGGCAGGTCGGGAAGCTCGACGCCCTCGTTCGTGGCGGCGATCGCCGGGTCGCTCCAGTTCGTGATCTCGCCCGCGAAGATGCCGGCGATGGTCGCCGCATCCATGTTGAGCGAGTCGATGCCCTCGAGGTTGAAGATGACCGCGATCGGGGAGATGTAGGCAGGGATCTCGATGATGCCCGTGCCGGGGACGCACGAGGCGAAGTTGTCCGCCGCGATCTCCTCGTCGTTGAACGCACGGTCAGAACCGGCGAACTGCGAGCCGCCGCCGATGAAGGTCTCGCGGCCTCCGCCGGAGCCGATCGGGTCGTACTCGACGGTGGTCTCGGGGTTGGCCTCCTGGAAGCCGACGACCCAAGCCTCCTGGGCCGACTGCTGCGACGAAGCGCCGGCGCCCACAAGGGTGCCGGAGAGGGCCGAGGTCTCGCCCTCGGAGCCGTTGTCGGTGGTCTCGCCGCTCGCGCAAGCGCTGAGCACGAGGGCACCGGCGGCGATGATGGCAGCGAAGCTGCCCGCACGCGTGATGTTCACTGTGTTCCCTTCGGGGATTGGTGACAGGGTGGTGGGCCGAGCGGATCACCCGGCACGTCACAGACGCTAAGGAGCCTTGTTGACGAGAGTCGGCGCTCTCGGTGAACGGGAGGTGAACGAGGGCGGAACTCGACGCCGGGGGAAGGGGTTCAGCCCGCGGCCGGAGAATGAGTCTCGACCGCGACGAGGCGGGGCGTCTCCGTCTCGGCGGAGAAGTGCAGAACGGAGTACTCGCCGGTGGAGAGCGCGGCACTCTGGCGCAGCGCCCCGTCGATCGTGGCGCCTCCTGTCGCCGCAGCGGCGGCGATGATCTGCGGGATGACCGGGCCGTGGCTGCACAGCACGCTCGACTCCCTGCGCGCGAGGCGCTTGCCGACGACCTTCGCCACCTTCTCGCCGTCACCGGCGTACGCGTCCTGGCTGAGCGACTTCGATGTCTTGACGGGCAGCTCGAGCAGTGTCGCCGTCGGATCGATCGTCGACAGGCAGCGCGCGGCGGTGCTCGAGACGAGCGTGGTCGGCCCGAAGGCGGCGACGCCGCCCGCCACCGAGGAGGATTGTTCGAGCCCGCGGTGCAGCAGCGGTCGCGTCGCGTCCGGGCCGTCCCACTGATCGTGGGGCATCGCCTTGCCGTGACGCAGCACGACGAGTGCGAAGGTGCGAGCAAGCCCGGCATCGAAGAGGGCGGCGAACCGATTCACGACGTCAGCGTCGTGCTCATAGCTGAGGCGCTTGGCGGCCTTCGAGGCGACGACCCACTCGAGAGCACGAATCTCCCCGTTGGCTTCATAGCTATGGCGCTCGGCCGCGCCGGGGTCGACCTCGGCGGCCCAGTAGTGCACGACCTTGTCCTTGCCGCTCGGCAACGTGTACTCGACCGTGCCGAGCGGGGCGCCGAGCACGACGTCGAATCCGGTCTCCTCGGCGATCTCGCGCACGGCGGTGTGCGGCAGGGTCTCACCAGGGTCGACCTTGCCCTTCGGCAGCGAGACATCCTTGTGCTGAGTGCGGTGCACGAGCAGGATGCGCGCCTTGCCGTCGACGAGCTTCCAGACGACGGCGCCCGCGGCGAGCACGGTCGCGGAGGCGGTCGCGGTGCTGCTCGCGGGGGTCATCGCTTCTTCGGGCTGCGGCGTCGGTCGGCGATCGACTTCATGAGGCCATTCTGCACGTCATCGAGATCGCCCGAGGCGCCATCGAGGTGGTGTCGCTGCCACGTGCCGTCCGGGTGCAGATGCCACGAAGCTGCCTCGTCGTGCAGATGGCGCTCGAAGAGCTCATCGACCTGCGCGATGTGCGCGGGGTCGCTGAGCCGGATGAGTGCCTCGATGCGACGGTCCAGATTGCGGTGCATCATGTCGGCGCTGCCGATGTACACCTGCGGTTCGCCGTCGTTGTGGAAGGAGAAGATGCGCGAGTGCTCGAGGTAGCGCCCAAGCACGCTGCGCACGCGAATGGTCTCGCTGAGCCCCTCGCGCCCGGGCACGAGGGCGCAGATGCCGCGCACCACGAGGTCGATGGGCACACCCGCCATGCTGGCCTGGTACAGAGCGTCGATGATGGCCTCGTCGACGATCGAGTTGAGCTTCAGGCGGATGCCGGAGGGCTTGCCAGAGCGGGCATTCTTCGTCTCGGTGGCGATGAGCTTGAGCAGGCCCTTGCGCAGATACCGCGGAGCAACGAGGAGCCGCTTGTACTTCTTCTCGATCGCATAGCCCGAGAGCTCGTTGAACAGTCGGGTGAGGTCGCGGCCGACCTGCTCGTCGGCCGTGAACAGGCCGAGGTCTTCGTAGATGCGACTCGTCTTGGGGTTGTAGTTGCCCGTGCCCACGTGGCTGTACGAGCGCAGCGAGCCGTCGGGCTCCTGGCGCACGACGAGCGCGAGCTTGCAGTGGGTCTTGAGCCCCACGAGGCCGTAGACGACGTGCACGCCGGCCTTCTCGAGCTTGCGCGCCCAGTCGATGTTGTTCTGCTCGTCGAAGCGCGCCTTGATCTCGACGAGCGCGAGCACGGCCTTGCCCGCTTCGGCGGCGTCGATGAGTGCTTCGACGATGGGGCTGTCGCCGCTCGTGCGATACAGCGTCTGCTTGATCGCGAGCACGTTCGGGTCTTTCGCCGCCTGCTCGAGGAAGGCCTGCACGCTCGTCGCGAAGGACTCGTAGGGGTGGTGCACGAGGATGTCGCCCTCGCGAATGGAGGCAAAGACGTCGGGCGCGGTGTTCGGCTCGCCCGGCTGCAGCTGCACGGGCGTGACCGGCACGTGCTTCGGGTACTTGAGAGAGGGCCGGTCGATCTTCGCGAGCTCGAAGAGCCCGCCGAGGTCGAGCGGCGCCGGCAGGCGGTAGACCTCCTGCTCGGTGATGCCCAGCTCGCGCACGAGCAGCCCGAGCGTCACCGGGTCCATGTCGTCAGTGATCTCGAGACGGATGGGAGGCCCGAAGCGGCGCCGCAGCAATTCGCGCTCGAGGGCCTGGATGAGATTCTCGGTCTCGTCCTCCTCGATCTCGACATCCTCGTTGCGCGTCACGCGGAACTCGTGGTGCTCGAGGATCTCCATGCCCGGGAAGAGCTCGTGCAGATGGTTCGAGATGAGGTCTTCGAGGGTGAGGAAGCGCAGATTGCCCGAGGAGCTGTCGGCCAGCTGCACGAAGCGCGGCAGCACCGTGGGCACCTTGAGGCGGGCGAACTCGATCTTCGCCGTCTTCGGGTTGCGCACCCGCACCGACAGGTTGAGCGAGAGGCCCGAGATGTAGGGGAAGGGGTGAGCAGGGTCGACGGCCAGCGGCATGAGCACGGGGAAGATCTGCTCGGTGAAGATCTCGTCGACGCGAGCGCGATCGGCGTCGTCGAGATCTGCCCACGTCTCCACGTGGATGCTCGCCTCGTCGAGGGCCGGCTTGACGAGGTCGTGGAAGGCGCGCGCGTGCCGGTGCTGCAGCTCGAGCGCGAAGCTGTTGATGCTCGCGAGCACGTCTGCGGGCACGCGCCCCGTGTTGGTCGGCACGGCGAGGCCGGTCACGATGCGCCGCTTGAGACCGGCGACGCGCACCATGAAGAACTCGTCGAGATTCGAGGCGAAGATCGCGAGGAAGTTCACGCGCTCGAGCAGGGGAACCGTCGGGTCCTCCGCGAGCTCGAGCACGCGCTGATTGAAGTGCAGCCAGCTCAGCTCGCGGTCGAGATAGCGGTCGGTGGGCAGCGTGCCGTCATCGACGCTCGTGGTCTCGTCGTAGTCGTCGGAGAAGTCTCCGCCCACACCACCGTCGACCTGATAGTCGCTCGTGCTCGTGCCCTCGTCGTGCATCACGACAGTCTGACACCACCGGGTGTCTCGCGAGCGACACAGACATTAATGCTTGTCGCCAGCGCGAGGGGTTGCGCCGGCCAAGCTGTCAGGGCGAACGACATAGACTCGAATCTATGGATGCTCGTGCTCCACTGGCCCCGGGAATCGCCGCGCTGGGCGACCCGACGCGGGGAGACATCGTGCGATACCTGCTCGACTCGCCTGGCGGCAGCGCGACAGTGGGCCGGCTCACCGAGCACCTGGCCCTGCGTCAACCGACCGTCTCGCACCACCTCAAAGTACTCCTGGGTGCGGGCGTCGTCGCGCGCGAGCCCCGTGGTCGCGAGGTCTGGTACTCCGTGCCCGCCGACGTGGCGTCTCGACTCGATGAGTGGCGTCCCCAGGCTGCGCGGGAGGCCATCGATGCGACGCTACTCGATCGCATGGTCGCCGACCTCGAGGCACGATTTGCGGGCACTGTCTCGGCGGAGACGGTGCGGCATGTGATCACCGAGAGTGAGCGCCTGCTCGCCGAGCGTTCGGGCGGCCATGCCTACCCATCGGCAGTCGCGCAGTTCAGCGCTGAGCGTCTCGCCGCTCTGGAAGCGTCGCATGAGAGCGAACGACAGCGAATCGATGCGTCTCCTGTCGAATTGCTCTTCGTGTGTGTTCAGAACGCGGGGCGATCGCAACTCGCCGCGGCTATCGCGCGCCATCTCGGTGGTGATCGAGTACGAGTTCGCACGGCCGGTTCCGCCCCCGCCGGCGCCGTCCGCCCCTCCGTCATCGCAGCCCTGGAGGAGTTGGGGGTGCCCTTGGGCGCCGAGTTCCCGAAGCCCCTCACCGACGATGTCGTGCGCGCCGCGGATGTCGTCGTGACCATGGGCTGCGGCGATGCATGCCCGGTGTTCCCCGGTCGGCGCTACCTGGATTGGCCCGTCGACGATCCTGCAGATCGACCGATGGACGCCGTTCGCGCCATCCGAGACGACATCGACGCGCGCGTTCGGGGACTCTTGACCGAGCTCGACGTTCTCACTGCCTGACGCTCGCTCGTCGGGACTTCCCCGTCGTATAGATTTGTGTCTATACTTCGAGCATGAGGTTCTCGTTATCCAAGAAGAAGAAGGAGGCCGACACGGCCGGCCTTCCCACCGTGCTCTTCGTGTGCGTGCACAACGCCGGGCGCTCCCAAATGGCCGCCGGCTACCTGCAGCACCTCGCCGGCGACCGCGTCACCGTCCTCTCCGCAGGGTCGGAGCCGAAGGACAAGGTCAACCCCATCGCCGTGGAGGCCATGGCCGAGGAGGGCATCGACATTGCGAACAACGTGCCGAAGATCCTCACCACGCAGTCCGTGGTGGACTCGGACGTGGTCGTGACGATGGGGTGCGGCGACGCGTGCCCGATCTACCCCGGCAAGCGCTACGAGGACTGGGTTCTCGAGGATCCGGCCGGTCAGGACATCGAGACCGTGCGCGGCATCCGCGACGACATCAAGCGGCGGGTGGAAGCGCTTCTGACAGAAATCGCCCCCGCGCACTGACGCGTTCACGTTCCGTTTCCCTGCGGCGTATCTCATGCAGTCAGAGCCGCTGCGCCCGCGCGGCCCCGAGGGATGGCCATGACGAGTACGACGCACGAGGAGACCGCAGCGCAGCATCCGGCGGTCTTCCGTCGCGTGGTCGTGTGCGGCGCACTCGCCGACGTGTGCGCGAGCCCTGATCGCGACCTCGTGCGCAACGGCATCGACCTCGTGGCGCGCGCCAGTTGCGCGGAGATGCTCGTCGCCCTGCACGAAGACGCCCCCGACGCCGTGCTCGTGCCCGCGCAGGCCTCCTCCGGCTCGCTCGCCGAGGTCATCGATGTCGTGCACCGGTGGGCGAGCATTCCCGTGCTGGTCGGGATCCATCCGGGAGAGCCGGGGAGAGGCGACGCCGAGCGCGCCCTCGATGCTGGCGCGAACTCCCTCGTGACGCTGCCCGTCACCGCCGAAGAGCTGCGCCGCGCCCTCGCCGGGCTCGGCTTCGCCGCCCACGCGAGCACTCAGACCGTGCAGGTGGGCCGGCTGCGGGTCGACGCCGTGGCGCATCGAGCCCTGCTCGACGAGCTCGAGATCGGCCTCACGCACCGCGAGTTCTCGATTCTGCACTTCCTCGCCGCCCGATCTCCGCGGCACGTACCGGCCGGCGACATCGCCCGTCAGTTCTCCCCGTCGGCAGACCCCGACGCCGCGGCACGCGCCGTGCGAGTGACGATCGGCAGCATTCGCGCGAAGCTCGCGCGCACCGCCGACCATGGCGATGCCGTCATCCAGACCGTGCGCGGCGTCGGCTACCGCGTGAACGCCTGAACGGCAGCGAACCTACGCGGTCGCGATCGCGACGATGGGCGTCGTCGTCGGCGCGAGGCTACCCGAGCTCGGCTCGACCGTCACCCCGACGACCGTGCCGGCCTCGAAGGTGCCCTCGAGCACCTGCACGACCGCGCCGTCCTCGCCGACCGAGAACAGGCCAGCGGGGGTCGGCTCGCCGTCGGTGATGTACCAGAGGGCGTAGGCCTGCTCGTCGGTGAGCTCGGGGAGCCCCTCGAACACCATGGCGGAGAGGCCGAGGCTCTCGGAGGAGACCAGCGTGGCACTCGCCCCGCCCTCAACCGGTGAGGCGACCGTCTGCACGTCGGGCGCGGCGACGATCGCGGCGAGCTGCTCGGCGTCACCGGCCGCAGGGTTCACGAGGTCGGCGGCGAGCACGCCGCCGAAGAAGAGAGCGACCGCGGCGGCCGCGGCGATCACGACGGAGCCCGGGCGGTGGAACCACCGGGTCTGCGCTCGACGCTCCGCGAGACCCGCAGGGGCACCTGCAGCTGCCGAGCCCTCACGCGCGTCGGCCGATCTGCCCACGGGCACGGCCGACGGAGGCGTAGACACTTGCGGCGTCGTTACCTTGGGAGACACCTGCGGTGCCTCGGCGATGCGCGCCATGACGGCATCCTTCATGGTCGCCGACGGGGCTACCGGCGGCACAGCGAGACCGAGGGCGGCTCGCGTGTCGGCGAACTCCTCATCGGTCATCACGTCATCGGCATCACGGTTCATGACGCCACCCCCAATTCTTCGCGCAGACGGATCATGCCGTCGCGCAATCGAGTCTTGACGGTGCCGATCGGCACACTGAGCATGGTCGAGACCTCGCTGTGGGTGTACCCGCCGTAGTAGGCGAGCTCCACAGCCTGTCTCTGCAGCTCCGTGAGCTTCGTCAGCGCCTTCTCCACTCGCTCGTGTTCGATGCGGATCTCCACGTTCTCCGCGACGGAGTCGTACTCCCGCCCCAGATCACGAATGCCGATCTTGGTATCCCGGTCTCGCGACGACTGCGCACTGCGTACGCGATCGATCGCTCGCCGGTGGGCCATCGTCAGCATCCAGGTCACCGCTTTCCCCTTATTCGGATCGAAGCGCGGTGCGGTTTGCCAGATCTCCAAGAGCACCTCCTGCACCACCTCCTCCGATTGGGCGTGATCCTTGAGCACGTGCCGCACAAGGCCGAGCATGCGCGGCGTGATGAGGTCGTAGAGCTCGCTGAACGCGCGCTGGTCGCCCTGGGCGACGCGCTGCAAGAGGTCGGTCGCCGCGTCGAGCACGCTCGGCGCACTCACGGTGACTTCGGTTTCGGGGGACACTCCCCCAGCATTCCACCCCTCGTGCTGAATGTCCCGTCAGGACACTCGGCTACGGCGCCTGCGGCCCGCGGCTAGGTGTAGTGCCCAGGCAGGTTGTTCAGCCGGCTGATGGGTGGAACCTTGCCGATGGCGGTGTGGGGCCGATGGTGATTGTAGTGATGCAGCCATGCCGGGAGGGCGGCGCGGCGGGCTGATTCGGAGTTGAGTGGAGTCCCGCATAGTGGTGTAACGCCCGGTGGCCCACCGCGTCGGTGACGACGTGAACGCGGTCACCGTGTGATCCTTCGAGGAAACTCTCACATCCCTCTCGAAAGGCATCAAC
>NZ_VIKT02000059.1 GCF_009371975.2 Microcella pacifica | reverse complement strand
TCGTGCTGGGCTGCTGGCAGCGGCAACGGCGCGTGCTGGGCGCTCGGAAGCTCTGGTTGCGTCTGCGCCGCGAGGGCCACGACATTGCCCGTTGCACGGTGGAGCGCCTCATGCGCGAGCTCGGCATCGCTGGCGTGCGACGTGGGAAACGCACCAATCCGGTCGATGCTGACCCGCGCGAGACCAGACCTGCCGACCTTGTCGATCGGCATTTCGCCAGGTTCCGCACGAACCAACTCTGGGTCGCTGACTTCACCTACGTGTGGTCGTGGTCCGGATGGGTTTACGTCGCGTTCGTGTTCGATGTTCACTCCCGCCGCATCCTGGGCTGGCGGGCGGCGACGAGAATGACGACGCCGCTGGTGCTCGACTGCCTGGAGATGGCGTTCTGGACCAGGCGCCGCGAGGGCGTCGCCGACTTCGCCGGACTGACGCATCACACCGATGCCGGCAGCGTCTATACGTCCATTGCCTTCACCGACCGCCTGATCGAGGAAGGCATCGACCCCTCGGTTGGATCCGTCGGCGACGCCTACGACAACTCCCTCGCGGAGTCCCAGATCGGACTCTATAAGACCGAGTTGATCCATCACGA
>NZ_VIKT02000058.1 GCF_009371975.2 Microcella pacifica | reverse complement strand
TGTTGATGCCTTTCGAGAGGGATGTGAGAGTTTCCTCGAAGGATCACACGGTGACCGCGTTCACGTCGTCACCGACGCGGTGGGCCACCGGGCGTTACACCACTATGCGGGACTCCACTTGGCCACCATCGAGAACATTCACGTGATGGCTCGAGGAACCTATGGCGCAAGGCGGGTCCATGCCGAGCTCACCCTGGGCCGCAGCATCGCCGTTGGTCGGTGTCGCGTGGAGCGTCTCATGCGCCAGGCAGGGCTTCAGGGCGTGCATCGGCGGCGTTTTCGCCATGGCGGCCACCGCCAACCGGCCGTATTCGACGATCACGTGCAACGCGTATTCGTCGCCGATGCGCCCGACCGACTCTGGGTGACCGACATCACGCAACACAGAACGGTCGAAGGCTGGGTCTATTGCGCGGCAGTGATCGACGTGTTCTCCCGCCGCTGCGTGGGCTGGTCGATCGCGGACCATCTGCGCACCGAGCTGATCGTCGACGCTCTGGACATGGCCAGGTGGCGACGCAAGCCCGTCGGAACGATCGTCCACTCCGATCGCGGCGCCCAGTTCACCTCGTGGCTGTTCGGCTCTCGCTGAATCCCCCCGGCGTGTTCGGAGACTCGATTCCTTGGAAGGATCAGTCTCATGGCACGACCCAACAAGTATCCGCGCGAGCTTCGTGAGCGCGCAGTCCGCATGGTCGCCGAGGTG
>NZ_VIKT02000057.1 GCF_009371975.2 Microcella pacifica | reverse complement strand
TGTAGGTGCGTTCGATCCAGGTGACGATCGCGATGCGCAGCTCGTCGCGGGTGGCCCAGGAGCGGCGGTTGAGGACGTTCTTCTGCAACAGCGAGAAGAACGATTCCATCGCGGCGTTGTCTCCCGCAGCGCCGACTCTGCCCATCGATCCCACCATGCGGTGGCGGCTGATCGCTCGGAGGAATTTCCGGCTTCGAAATTGGCTGCCTCGGTCGCTGTGGATCACGCAGCCGGCGACGTCGCCGCGCATCTGAACGGCGTTCTCCAGCGCTCTGACTGCCAAGCTCGACTTCATCCGTGAGTCGATCGAGTAGCCGACGATCTTGTTGGCGAACACGTCCTTGACCGCGCAGAGGTAGAGCTTGCCCTCACCGGTGCGATGTTCGGTGATGTCGGTCAGCCAGAGCCGGTTCGGGCCATCGGCGGTGAACTCATGCCGGATGCGCCCGGTCTCGTCCACGACCGCGCAAAGGTCGTCGTGGACTGGCGGGCCTGCCTTCTTGCCGTTCCTGCTGCGCTTCTTTCCGAACGCGCTCCACCAGCCGTTGTCGCGGCAGATCCGCCACGCCGTCCGATCAGCCATCGACTCTCCGGCGTCGCGAGCTTCATCGGCCAGCAGCCGATGCCCGAATTCCGCGTCATCCTGGTGAGCATCGAACAGCGCGTTGGCGCGATACGCCTCCACCCGATCAGCGTTCGTGATCGGCTGCTTCAGCCATCGGTAGTAGGGCTGGCGGGAGAGCTTGAGAACCCGGCACGTCACCGTCACGGGTATCCCGTCAGCGGCGAG
>NZ_VIKT02000056.1 GCF_009371975.2 Microcella pacifica | reverse complement strand
CCCAACCCAACGAGACGTGGCAGTCCGACTTCACCCACTGGCGCCTGGCCGATTGCACTGACGTGGAGATCCTGAATTGGCTCGATGACCACTCCCGCTACCTCCTAGGCTGCACCGCAACACGCCGCGTCACCGGCGACCTGGTCGTGAGCGACTTCCTGCGCGTCACCGACCTGCACGGGGTCCCCGCTTCCACCCTGACCGATAACGGCAGCGTCTTCACCTCCCGCTTCACCGGCGGCAAGAACGCCTTCGAATACGTCCTGGCCCTGCAAGGGGTGAGGCAGAAGAACGGCTCCGCCTCCCACCCTCAAACGCAAGGCAAAATCGAACGGTTTCATCAGACCCTGAAGCGGTGGCTGGCCAAGCAGCCTCCCGCCGACACGATCGGCGACCTGCAAGAGCAACTCGACAGATTCCGCGACCACTACAACGAGCGCCGCCCGCACCGAGCCAACGACCGCGCCACGCCCGCCACCGCCTACCGGGCCACCGTCAAAGCAGCCCCAGCGAGCACGACGGCAGAAACCCACTATCGGGTTCGCTACGACCACGTCGCAGAAGACGGAAAAGTGAGCCTGCGCCGCGCCGGCCGCATGCACCACCTCGGGATCGGCGTCGAGCACCGACGCAAACGGATCCTGGCCCTCATCGACGACACCACCGTCACCGTCGTCCACCTCGACACCGGCGAGGTGATCGCCCGCAACAGCATCGACCCCACTCGAAGCTACTGGCGCAACACGACCAAAAGTGCCGGCCGTTGGCCGAGCAGATGAGACCTATGTCGCGACTCAGATGAGACCTATGTCGCGACTCATCACACGGTGCACCTGCTGCAGGTTTACTCGAACCCCTCCCCCGAGAACCTCCCACCTCAAGAACTGATCCTCCTGTCGACAACGCTCGAAAATTGGACAGTATCGACGCTTGAAATGTGAACACTCGACGATTGGAGAGTGATCACTTTGGAAGATTGGGCATTGATTCGGAGGTTGGCTGCGGAGGGCGTGCCGAAGGCGCGGATCGCGGCGCGGTTGGGGATATCGCGGACCA
>NZ_VIKT02000055.1 GCF_009371975.2 Microcella pacifica | reverse complement strand
ATCGCGAGTTGGACCCGGCGCCGGCACCTGTCGAGGGCGTCACCGGCCAGGCGCACGACGTGGAAGGGATCCATCACCGTGACCGCGTCCGGGATCTCCTCCGCAGCGGCGGTCTTGAAGGGTCTTCTCAGATGACGGTGTAGGTCGGCCGGGCGCGTCGGTCCGCAGATAGACGTCGAGGTCTCCCGACGATGGAGGTTCCTACGCCATCCATCGGAAAGACCTCGACGTGCCCGACGCTACCCCGCCGCCCGGCTTCGGCCGCCCTGACCTGACCGCCTTCGCTCGACTCGACGGCCTCGGTCTGAGCGTGATCGGGCAACGACTTGAACCGGATCGTGCGGTCCTCGCGTGCCGCGTGGTGGAACCAGATCAGTCGTGCCGGCGGTGCGGCAGCGAAGGCGCCGCTCGTGACACCGTGATCCGGCGGTTGGCCCACGAGCCGCTGGGCTGGCGACCGACCGTGCTGGAAGTTGTAGTGCGCCGCTACCGCTGTGCAGACTGCGGACACGTGTGGCGCCAAGACACCAGCGCCGCGGCGGAGCCACGCGCGAAGCTCTCGCGCACCGGGCTGCGGTGGGCGCTGGAAGGGATCGTGGTCGCACACCTCACCGTCGCCCGTGTCGCCGAGGGACTCGGGGTCGCGTGGGACACCGCCAACAACGCGGTCCTGGCCGAAGGCAAGCGGCTGCTGATCAACGACCCCACGCGGTTCGCGGGCGTGAAGGTGATTGGCGTCGATGAGCACGTCTGGCGCCACACCAGGCGTGGCGACAAGTACGTCACCGTGATCATCGACCTCACCCCGGTCCGCGATGGCGCCGGCCCAGCAAGGCTGCTGGACATGGTCGAGGGCCGGTCGAAGGCGGCGTTCAAGACCTGGCTCGCCGACCGCGACGACGCCTTCCGTGACGCGGTCGAGGTGGTCGCGATGGACGGCTTCACCGGGTTCAAGACCGCCGCTGCGGAGGAGATCCCGGACGCGGTCACGGTGATGGATCCCTTCCACGTCGTGCGCCTGGCCGGTGACGCCCTCGACAGGTGCCGGCGCCGGGTCCAACTCGCGAT
>NZ_VIKT02000054.1 GCF_009371975.2 Microcella pacifica | reverse complement strand
TGTACTCGGTCAGCAGGTTGGTGACACTTCTGTACGGAGAAGGCCTCCAACATTGGTGGTGTTCAACGTCACCGAAGTGGAGGCCTTCTCTATGACCCACCGTAATGCGCGGCTCACTCCTCGTGGTCGTCACCTTCTCGCTCAACGCGTGCTCGACGGACGCCCCGTGGCGCATGTCGCTAAAGAGCTGGGCGTGTCCCGGCAGTGCGCTCACCGTTGGGTTACTCGATACCGGTCCGAGGGCCTCGCAGGCCTGAACGACAGGTCTTCACGGCCGCGACGGTCGCCGACCAGAACACCGGTTTCGCAGGCGGCAGCGGTGATAGCGGTGCGCGTAGCGCAACGCGTGGGGCCGACCGATCTGGCTGTCACCTGCGGGGTGAGTGCCTCCACCGCCTCCCGCATCGTCGCCCGCGCCGGTCTGCCGAAACTGTTTGAGCTCGACCCCGTCACCGGGGTGCAGATCCGAGCATCCCGCCGCAGCTCGCACCGTTACGAACACGACAAGCCTGGGGACCTGATCCATATCGATGTGAAGAAGCTGGGCCGTATCCCCTTCGGCGGCGGGTGGCGCATCGAGGGGCCCGACACGATCGATCATCACGGTCGGCGGCAACGCCGCCTCGGGTTCGACTACGTCCACGTCGCCGTCGATGACCACTCCCGGCTGGCGTTCGCGCAGATCCTGCCCGATGAGACCGGCGCCACCTGCGCGGCGTTCCTGAAAGCCGCAGCCGAGTTCTTCGCCGCCCACGGCATCACCATCCGCCGAGTGATGACCGACAACGCGTGGAACTACCGCCGCTCCCGCGATTTCCAAGACGTTCTGACGGTGCTTGGCGCACGCCACGTGCTGACCAAACCGCACTGCCCGTGGCAGAACGGCAAGGCCGAGCGCTTCAACCGGACCATGCAAGAGAGCTGGGCATACCGGCACCCCTTCACCTCGAACCAGGCCCGCCACGACGCCCTGGAGCCCTGGCTGGAGCACTACAACTACACTCGAGCCCACACCGCCTGCGGAGGCAAACCCCCGATCACCCGAGTGTCACCAACGTCATGACCGAGTACA
>NZ_VIKT02000053.1 GCF_009371975.2 Microcella pacifica | reverse complement strand
GGGGGTGCCGGCGGCGATCGCCGCCGCGCGGGAGACGTTGAAGGCCATGGTCGCGAACCCCAGCCAGGCGGCGTTGGCGTGGAAGCGGCCCAATGGCAGGTGCGCCAGCGGCCCGTTCTTCAGCTCCGCGATCACCTGCTCGACGATCGCGTGCCGGCGGTGGGTCGCGTCCGCCTCGACCGCGGAGAGGGTGCTGTTGGTGATGAACGCGTGATACCGGTAGGTGTCGAACAGCGGCTCCTGGCCGGTCTTACCGCCGGTGTTCAGCCGCTTCACCCGCCGCACCACCAGCCGGCAGCTGATGCGCTCGCTCTTGCGGCGGGAGACGAACGCGGTGAACGTGGTCTCGGCGACCTCGGCGTCGCTGATCAGCTCGCCCGTGTCGGGGTCGGCGACCGCGTGCGGATACTCGATCGGCGTCCAGGCGTCCTCGGCGATCGCGTCGATCGCGGACGTCACCGTCGGCCACTTGGGGATCGTGAACGAATACCAGGCACCCGCCCGGATGGCCGCTTGCACGTGGTCGTGGCTGCAGAACGCGCTGTCGCCGCGTACCAGCGCCCGCCGGCCAGGCGCGACCCGCGCGACCGTCGCCAACGCCCGCGCCGCGAACCAGTGCGCGCCCGACCCGGAGCGGGCATTGCCGCGCCGCAGCGAGAACTCGCCGATCACCGGCGCGGTCGTGGGCGTGCTGATCGTCGCCAGCAGCGCGTTCAGGCCGCGTACCCCGGAATAGCCGAACGCCGCGGCCTGCTTCGCGTAGCCGTGGACCTCGCCGATCGTGTCGTCCAGATCGACCAGCACCAGCGACCCGTCGTCGCCGCCGACCAGGCCGGGGACCATGTCCGCCAGCCCGTGCAGCAGCCGCCGGTTCACCGCACCCAGCTGCAGCACGTGCCCGTGCGTGAACGAGCGCAGGAACGTGCCCATCGTCGACGGCGCACGCACCTCGCCGATCACCCGTGCGGTCGAGCCCGCGCGCAGCACGTCCAGATCATCGATGCTGTCCGCGCCCGCCAGCATCCCGGCGATCACCGTGCGAGCCTTCACATCCCGAGACGCCGACGGCACGCTCGAGTGCTCCCTCACCAGCTCCGACAGGCCCGCCCGCTCGGCCAGCGCCAGCACCGGCACCAGACCGGTATGCGATACGAGATTGTCCTCATCGAACACGGGCTGGAT
>NZ_VIKT02000052.1 GCF_009371975.2 Microcella pacifica | reverse complement strand
TGTCGACGACGCTTGAGTTCTGGACGGTTCCGACGCTGGAAAAGTGAACGGTTGCGGGCAGTCTAGCCAGCGGTGTTGTCGGTCGTGGTGCGGCTGCTGGGGAGACTGTCGATGCCTCGGCCGCGCAGTCGGTAGCTGGCGCCCTTGAGGGTGAGCACGTCGGCGTGGTGCACGATGCGGTCGATCATCGCCGCGGCGACGGCTTGGTCGCCGAAGACGTTGCCCCAGCTGGAGAACGGCAGGTTGCTGGTCAAGATGAGCGAGGCGTGTTCGTAGCGGGAAGAGACGAGTTGGAAGAACAGGTTCGCGGCGTCTTGCTCGATGGGGAGGTAGCCGACCTCATCGACGATGATCAGCCCGTAACGCCGCAACCGCGCGAGCTCTTGCGGGAGGCGACCTTGCCGGTGGGCGTCGGTGAGGCGGGTGACCCAGTCCGTCGCTGTCGCGAAGAGCACGCGATGCCCGGCGCGGGCCGCGACGATCCCGAGCGCTGTCGCGAGGTGCGTTTTGCCGGTGCCGGGCGGGCCCAACAGCACCACGTTGCGAGCCTCGGTGAGGAAGGCCCCCGAGGCCAGTGCTGCGATCTGCTGACGTGTTGCCGGTTGAGCGTCCCAGTCGAAGTCTTCCAACGTCTTGCGGGTCGGCAAGGCTGCGGCTTTGATCCTCAGCTCTGCTCCGGAGGCGTTCCGAGCGGACACCTCGCGCTCCAGCACGGCGGCGAGGTAGTCCTCGTGCGTCCAGCTGGCATCTCGGGCTTGGTCAGCCAGGCGCGTGGCGGCCTCCACGATCCGGGGCGCTTTGAGCGCGGCGGCGAGATAGGTGATCTGCTTCACCGACTCCGAGGACGTCTTCGAGGTTGCCATCAGCTGACCTCACCGGTCAGGCCGAATGCGCGGTCGTAGTCGCCAAGGTCGCGGGCCAGATCATCAGCAACGCGAACCGGGCGTGGCTGCTGAAACTGTTGACGCAAGCGTGCCGCACGCTCAACGTGGACCGGATCGGTGATCGTCATCCCCCGCGCCCACGCTCGGGGGTGATCGGCGACCAAGCGTCCCGCGGCGCGAACCCGGACGCGGTGCAGGTCCGCGGTGACATCGACGAGTTGACCGATCACGCTCGGATCGACGGAGTAGTCGTTGGTGTCCAACCGAACGTAGTAGTCGCGTCCCAACCGGATCCTGGAGCGCCACCCCAA
>NZ_VIKT02000051.1 GCF_009371975.2 Microcella pacifica | reverse complement strand
TGGCAGGGGAAAGAGCGCCCGGAGTGATCATGCTCCGGGCGCTCTTTCGTGTGGTCGGCGCAGGTCGCGTGGGTGTCGTGCGTGTCGTGGGCGACGCGCGGTCAGACTGATATGCGCGGATTTGGTTACCGCAGGACGTGCTGTTCGGCTGGAGCGGTTCCGCTTGTCTAGGATCGAGCGTCGCCAGCCCTTCGGGCGGGTTGCTCATAGCTGATTCGCGGGTCGCTCCTCGCGCTGCCGTCACCTGTCTCCTGAACCGACCGGTCAAGGGGCCGTGGTCAGTCGGGCATCACGGCCAGGGACCAGCACCAGCCGGCGAGCTCGCGGGCGATGGCGACGTTCGCGATCGTGGACCGCTTCTTGCGTGCGGTGAAGTGCTGCCATTTCTGATGCAGTCGCCGGTTGCCGTCGTCGCCGCGGGATACGGCGAGGCTGGGCGCGGCAGCCCACCTTGCGTGCATCACCGCTCCGGGACGATACGTTTTGCGGTGATGCCAGGCGGCCTCCACCAGCAGGCGGCGAGCATGCGTGTTGCCGGTCTTGGTGATCGAGCCTTGCGAGCGGGACTGCCCAGAGGAGTGCTCTGAGGGCACCAGGCCGACGAATGCGCCGATGCTGGATCCGGTGAAGCGCTCCCAGTTGCCGATCTCGACCGCGAGGCCGAACCCGGTCAGAGTCGAGATCCCACGCAAGCACCCCAGGCGTCGCACCACGGGCGCGTAATCGCTGGTCGCGGCCATCTGCTCGATGATCGCGTCGAGTCGGTCTTTGCGGGCGCGCACCTGCTGCACCGCTTCGTAGTCGGCATCGAACGCGGCCTGCAGTCCTGCATGGTCGAACCTCTGCCGGCGAAGCCACGCATCATGCGAGCCGGTCCACGCCTGCTTGCCGTCATAGATGATCCCGTGGCGCAGCAGCAGCTTCGAGAGCCGATGCCGTGCCGCCATCAGCTCACCCCGGTTGTCCTCCCGGGCTCGCACCAAGTCCCGGGCGGTTTCCTGCTCGATCGACGGCACGGCAACTGCGACGATCTCCCCCAACCGCAGCAGCCTTGCCAGATGCAACGCGTCCCGCGCGTCGGTCTTGACCCGATCCCCGACCGGGCGCTGCAACTTCGACGGCGCCGCCACGACGCATTCAATACCTGCGGTGGTGAGCAGGCGGGCCAGAGCGAACCCGGTCGGCCCGGCCTCATACGTCACCGCCGCCGGCTGCGGCAGCGACCGCACCCACTCCAGAACTGCCGCGGGGTCGTAGCCGAAACGGTGGCGGATCACCTCCCCGGTGTCCTCATCGATCGCGCATGCCACGACACTGCGGGCGTGCACGTCCAGACCGACGCTCGTACGCTGGATTCTCAACTGGGGCCTCCA
>NZ_VIKT02000050.1 GCF_009371975.2 Microcella pacifica | reverse complement strand
TGCGGATGACGCGGTGATCGACAACGCCGACGGCGACGCGGACTACGCGTTCGTCGGTGCGCATCGGAAGCTCTACGAACACCAGGGCTCGGTCGCGATCGTGCAAATGGGCGCACGAGTCTTCGTGCCGGCGTTGGGCAGGTTCCTCAGTGTGGACCCGGTCGAGGGTGGGGTGGATAACTCCTACGTGTATCCGACCGACCCGATCAACAAGCTCGACCTCACGGGCATGTTGAGCGCGGACGCCTACCAGAAGTGGCACGACAACGGTCAAAAGATGATTCCGTCGTTGACGGGTCGCTCGCAGACGGCGTTCGAGCGGATGTGGGTGTACAACTACAGCAATCGAACTTGGCGATCAGCGGGCGATAATTTTCAGCGTTTCAAGCGGGAAGTGCGTGTTTGGGCCAAGTCACCTGACGGCGCTGCAGCTGCTGACGGGTTGGCTGTCTTGGCGGCGGCGTCACTCGGTGTCGCCGTGTTCGCTAAGAACCCCGTGATCTCGGGGCCTGCGCTAGCCATTTCCTATGTTGCAGGCGGTCTCTCGACCGGGATCTCTTGTACCAGGGACTTCAGTTCAGGTGCTTGCGTTGTGGGAATCGCAGGTGCAACGTTCGGTGGCGCGGGCGCCGCGGCGCGGGGCGGTGTCCAGATCATTGCCGAGATCTGGAGCGGGATGGCGACGACTCTTGGCACCGTAACGACTGTAGGGTCTTGGCTGAAGTGAGTACCGAGCGGAAGCCGAACACCGGGAAGGGGTTGACGATCGATTGAAGAAGCTCGGATTGGTACTCGCCTTTGTGCTGGTCATCCCTCCAGTTCTGTCGCTCGCTGCTCGACTTGCAAACGGCGAGGTCGACCGGGGTGGGCAGGTGATGCTGTTGGTGGTCGCCGTCGCGGCTCTGGCGTTCTTTGCGCTCTTAGCCTTCCTCGCACGGGTGGGTTCTATGAGGCGCAGAACGCAAGCCACGATCATGTACGGTCGTCCGCTGAGAGAGGCTGTCGTGGTCGAGGATGTCCTGTTGCGTGGCGGCTCGATAATCGGGATTCACTCTGCTCGTGTCTCTCATGTCGACTCCGATGCGTCCGGGCGCCCACGTGGCCGAGGTGCCACTCTGGTCAAGGTTGCAGGGGTTGTGTCAGTTATCCAGGGTGTCAAGAGCCCTCGAAGCATTGCTACGTTCGCCGCCGGTCATCTGCGGAGCGCGACGCTGCATTCGGAAGCTTCCGGAATCCACACGATTCACTACGTAGCTCTCCGTTTCTCGACTGATGAAGTCCACACGGAGCTTTCGTACGCGCTACTTCGAGGACCGCTTCTTCAGCCGCAAGGCGAGAAAGCTCTGCGTCGTCACGTTGATGAGATGTGGGGCACTCAACTGGCTGACCGTCCGGATGTTCGCTAGAGGCTCGGCTCTGTCCTCTCCAACCGGCACCTGTCGACCACGGTCACTGATACGGGGGTGGCCACGAAGGTGTCATACACCCGCGATGTGACCAACCGCATCGTGGCCCGCACGGTCACTGTCGATGGTGTCGAGCTGTCGGCGACGCGGTACGCGCATGCGGCGGCGGCTGACGTGTCGGGTCTGGTTCTGGA